>JBQMXN010000013.1:0-45186 GCA_052173975.1 Candidatus Cryptobacteroides sp.
CCTTCGCTTCTACTTACCTATTCTGTTCCTTCGGACATAGCGCAGCAAGTAGATTTACTCTCAGCTAAATCCATTCCTTATCTCTCCTCGGCTCAACAAATAGTAAGTCTGCTGTTCAATCACGCGCTTACAGCGATTCAGTTCAAGACAGGCTCACAATTACCATCAGGCATCACTATAAAGTCCATCTCATTTAAGAACATACCATACAAGGGCACACACAAATTAGGAGAAACAGGCAATAGTGCTTGGACAGTAGACCAAACACAGAAGAGAGACTTTACTCTCACTCTGAACTACTCTTCTGACGGAACCACAGGAAAAGACATCACGACGCCTTCGCAGACATTCATGATGATTCCACAAAGGCTTCCCTCTGACGCCACTCTACAGGTAGTGGTAGCTAAGAACGGAGTAGACAAGACACTGTCGCTATCTCTTAATAACTTCTTATGGGAGCAGGGGAAGAAACTTATTTATAATATATCTACTAAGTCCATTGTATATACATATTCTTTAGAGGCGGCTAGTACAGGAAGCGCTAACTACGACGGGACAGGGAATATTTCGTATACTGTAAAAAGTACTAAAACAGATGGATTCGGACACGCCTCTTTCGTACCGTGGACGATGGAGTTCTCAACTGATAATGGGAATACTTGGAGTGCATCTAAACCCGACTTCATTACTCTGACGACACAGGAGAATAACGGGGATTTAACAGCAAAGAGTTATACTGCCAACTTTGCCCCACAGGAAAAGACCATTGGAGGCACAAGTGCCGACATACTCAAAGCAAGACCGATTCTTTCCGGTGTAGACCTGTCGATGGTAGACGTATTAGGTAACGAGCATCACAACGGACAGACAACGGCAAACTGTTATGTAATTCATAACCCCGGAACATATAAATTCCCTACGATGTACGGTAACTCACGTAAGAATGGGCAGAATAATACAAGCGCATACACTTCAACTAAAAGTGGTAGTAATATCCTCTCGCCGTTCTTAGGGGCACATGGACCTATTACCAAGCCGCAGATAGATGGCATCGACAATGCATGTCTTATCTGGCAAGACACACAGAACCTCATTTCGAACATTAGTTATACAGGTGATGGATATGTACACTTCTCTGTGGATAAAGCCACAATTCATAACGGGAATGCGATTATCGCAGTGCGGGATAACTCTAACACCATCCTATGGAGCTGGCACATATGGGTGACAGAAGAGGACCTTACTCCGGTAGAAATAACCAATTATCAAGGATACAAGTACAACATTCTTCCGGTTAACCTTGGGTGGTGCGGATTTGGAAACCCATTATATGCAGAACGCTCATTAAAAGTAAGAATCAAACAAGAAGAGGGAAACAACAAAACACAGGAATTGACATTCACACAACAAAAACAAGAGTGGAAACACTCTAAATATTATGGGAACTGCACGTTCTATCAGTGGGGCCGAAAAGACCCTATACTACCTAGTAATGGCATCGGTAATGTAAATAAGGAGTGCTTCACGACGGAGGACCAATATCAGTTCAAATACGGCTCGGAGGGATTGAATACTAATGACATTAAAGAGTACATTAAGCATCCTAATAAATACAGCACCAGGTCTGAAATGGACGGGCAGTACTATAACCTGTGGAGTACGGACAATGATAAGACTGATGCCAATGATGATAAGGTGATAAAGACTGTGTATGATCCTAGTCCTGTAGGATATTCTCTTCCGGCTTCTAATGCCTTCACCGGATTCACCAGATATGGAGGGAATACGAATTACGAGTACGATTTTAATGTACAAAATAAAAGAATAAATAACGGATATCATTTCTATACTAAACCGAATCAACAAGGTAGCACAGTTTTCTTTCCTACATGCGGCTATCGCACCTACGACTCCGCTCTTTTATTAATCGTGGCTTTAAATGGTTTCTATTGGATGGCAGGGCCTCATAGTTTGAGAACCGCTCGAGCCTTGAGCTTCTACTCAAAGCGCATCGACCCGTTACAGAAAGGCAGTCGTAATAATTCGTATACTGTGCGATGCGCCCAAGAAAAATAAATTATGCGGGTGCGTATTAGAGATGATTGCAAATATGCTCTTCCCTTCCACACCACAGGTTCTGTGACCCATATTTATAGATACGGTTGATATTTAACGGCCATACCTGCTGACATCGGGAAAGAGGGTCACTGCTTGCACATCACCGAGGGTAACATTTACACATCAGGAAACTACTATTACGGTTTCGCAGTGGTGATAGTCCGGCCAAAGAAAAGTAGAGAAAGATGTGCGTTTGGGAGTGGGAGAAGGTATGTGGTTATTGGAGTTGCAATTAGATTGTGAGTTTGAAATAAAATCTGAGGAACATCCTTGCAGGAGTAATTCATGGTGAAAATAGAACGTGTACGTTGGAGAAGAAAGTGTGTGTTAGGAAAAATTGCAATTGGAGGATAGTTTGTAGGGAGTTGCAAGGAAAGACTGTGTCAGCCATGACACCATAAATGGAGGGGACCCATGCAAAGCATGGGGAGGATGAAGCGCAGCGGAAGTCGATTCTTGCAACTCCCTACAAACTATACAAATAAAAGCAGAGTAGAGAAAATAGAAAAAAGCAACGTCCATAGTTATTACTTCAACCCCGAAAGATCTATTTTATAGATAACATTGTCAATCTCTGTCTTTTGAAAAAACATCAACATATAAATAGGAAGATAAATTATATTCCCAACCACTTTGATATTTTGTTGAGAGAATACATAGGCTTTTTCTATATAGCATAAGTAGTTAATTAACAAGTGCTAATATAGCAAATTTTACAATTACGCAAGGTCTTTTCAGACTAAAATATACAAAAACGCAAGGTGGATTTACTAAAATATTTACAAAAAGTTGTACTGCTTCCGAGACCGATGTTCTGACGAGCGAGAGCGAGGAAGATCACGTGAGGGGCTGCATATTAGCACCCCTCACGGTGATAGGAAGGATTGGTCAGCGGCTGTGACGCTGCCAATCTTCTTCTTGGGAGTTCAGCAGGCGCGAAAAGCGGCTGCGGCTTTTCCCTGAGCAGACCGAGGGAGGGCAGGCTACTGCCGTCCGAGAGGGATGCGAACGGGGTTATTTTAGCAATTGAATTATATCTTTGGGGAGTAGTGTTTGAGCTGTGTTTTTTTGAGGAGGATTTTTAAGGAATAGTACCGAAATTATGGTGTAATTTTGGGCAAATGGGAGTAATTTTGCCTTACGAAGTAGTTCTTTATTAAGCATTTGTGCCTTTTCTTGTGAGGTCCATTTACATTCGCCTACAAGTAAGTATTTTTTGTCAATGGATTCTGCAATCACGTCAATTTCTATTTGTTCCGGTTTGCCGTCTTCATTGTTTACAGTTCCCCACCAACGTTTGGCTTTACCATAAAGCACTCCGTTAAGAAGGTTTCCGGTAATGGCTTCTCTGCATAACATTTCCCATTGATTACTAATATATTCGGAGAAATGTTCGTTAAGTGCTTGTTCGATGGGCTTTTTTCGTTCTAATTCAATAAAAGAGCGGTGAGGAACGACAAATCGGTAGTAAAATGAAATAAATGGGTCTGCAATCTTGTAAATGCTCTTTTTTGCGTTTTTTTCATCTATTCCAAAGGGAATATCTCGAAGTAAAAATCCAAGATCTATCAACTTTTTAAGCGGGCGGGAAAGATTTGTAGCAGGTTCTTGACAACGGGAGGCGATTTCGGATAGACGATTTGAACCGGTACCGATATATGACATAAGGGTCGCAGTTTTGACAAGGTCTTTCAAGTCGTCTTGAAAAAGTTTTACAGGCTCTTCGTAAAGTGTTCCATCGGGTGATAATACATTATCCCACAAAGCATTATATAAGGAGGTACGATTTTCTCGGAGTTCCCAGTAACGTGGAACTCCTCCCCATACTGAATACTCTTGTATTGTTTCGACAGGGTCAAGAGATAGTGCGTCTTTAAGATCCGGCAATTTTAATGGAGTAAGTCGCATAATGGTATCGGCACGCCCATACAATGGTGCAGAGGCATCTAAGCATAATCCGTACATCATATTTTGAGATGAGCCACAGAGTATAATATTGTATTTCAACTGCTTTTCATCGATGAGTTTTTGCAAGACAGAGGGCAATTCGGGTGCTTGCTCTACTATATAAGGAAACTCGTCTAAACATAGTGTAAAACGCTTTTCTGAACGATAGTTAAGCGTTTTAAGCAAGGTTTCCCAATCCGGGTAGTTCACTTTCTGAAAATCGGGTAAAATTTTTGCAATTATTTCTGAAAGCAGCATTAGTTGATGATGATTTTCAGAACGATCTGCAAGAAAATAAATATCGTTTTCAGAGATAACTCTTTTGATAAGGGTTGATTTTCCAATACGTCTACGACCATACAAGACGACTAATACAGGTTTTTCTAACTTTAAGGTTTCTTTAAGGCGAGCTATTTCTTTTTTTCTTCCTACAAACTTCATATTAGAATAATTATGCATTACAAACATAATGTTTTAAAAGCATAATACAAAATTTTTCTAAGTCTTTGTGGTGCGGAGGCTTCCTAGTGCGATGTTCTTCCGAGCGGAGGCGAGGAAGTGGTGCAGAGGGATTGGTCAGCGGCTGTGACGCTGCCAATCTTCTTCTTGAGAGTTCAGCAGGCGCGATGAGCGGCTGCGGCTTTTCCCTGAGCAGACCGAGGGAGGGCAGGCTACTGCCGTCCGAAAGGACTGCGAACGGGGGAAATTTAAAAGTGAAATTTTATTTCGGAGAGGGAGCAATTATTTGTAACTTTACAGTTCTTTAGTTTTTATCTTTTGGTTTATGGCTTTTGTTCATTTGCATGTGCATTCGCAGTATTCGATTTTGGATGGTCAGGCGTCGATTGAGAATCTTTTTGCTCGGGCGGAGGAGTTGGGTTTTCCGGGTCTGGCGTTGACGGATCATGGGAATATGTTCGGGGTTAAGGAGTTTTTTAAGTATGCGAAGGAGCATCCGAATATTAAGCCGATTATAGGGTGTGAGGTGTATGTGACGAGGGGGTATGATCATAAGATTAAGGATGAGGCACACAGGCGTTATTATCATCTTATTTTGCTTGCGAAGAATTATAACGGCTACAAGAATTTGATGAAAATCGTGTCGGTGGGACATATCGAGGGGATGTATTATGGTAAGCCGAGAGTGAGCCATGAGGTGCTGGAGAGGTATCATGAGGATTTGATTTGTTCTTCGGCTTGCATGGCGGGGGAAATTCCGCAAAATATTCTTGCAGGTAATATGGAGGGGGCGGAAAAGGCTATTTTGTGGCATAAAAACTTGTTCGGAGAGGATTATTATCTTGAGGTGATGTTGCATAAGACGGAGGTGCCGGGCCTGTCGTTGGATGTGTATAATTATGAGAAGGAGTATTGTAAGGTTATCTTTGAATTGGGGGCGAAATTGGGGGTGAAAGTGATTGCGACGAATGACTCGCATTTCGTGCGTAAGGAGGACGGACCGGCTCATGATCGTTTGATTTGCTTGAATACGGGTAAGTTTTTGGATGAGGAGAAGCGTTTGCATTATACTCAACAGGAGTATTTGAAGAGTGAGGAGGAGATGAGAGCTTTGTTCCCCGACCATCCGGAGGCGTTTGACAATACGTTGGAGATATTGGATAAGGTGGAACGTTTTCAGATTGATCGTCCGCACGTGCTGCCTCAGTTTGATTTGCCGAAGGATTTTTTGGATAATATTGATAGTTATTTTGTTCAATATCATGATATTATAGAGGCAGGCAAGAGTGATGAGAAGGGAAATTACAGAGGGGATGATTTTTGTAAATCGGTAGCGTATTTGTGTTATTTGACTTATGAGGGAGCGAAGGAGAGGTATGGGACGGTGAATGAGGAACAGAGAGAGAGGCTTAACTTCGAGTTGAAGACTGTGTCGAAAATGGGGTTCCCCGATTATTTCTTGATTGTTCAGGATTTCATAAATTGGGCTAAGAGAAACGGTATCTCTGTTGGTCCGGGACGTGGTTCGGCAGCAGGCTCAGCTGTAGCATATTGTTTAAAAATAACGAATCTGGATCCTATTCGTTATGATTTGCTTTTTGAGCGTTTCTTGAATCCTGAACGTATTTCAATGCCTGATATTGATGTGGATTTTGATGATGAGGGGCGTTACAGGGTAATACAATATGTTCAGGATCATTATGGAATGGACCATATTTCTCATGTGGTTACTTTCGGAACGATGGCTGCAAAATTGGCGATTAAGGATGTGGCGAGGATAAGCCGTTTACCGTTGGATGAGTCTAACAAGCTTACGAAAATGATCCCGGACAGACCGATAAGCGTGACTGTCGAAAAGTCTGTGGAACTTAAAGAAGATGAGGTTCCGGAAGAGGGCGTTAAGGTTATTGAAAGGGAGGGTAAACGTTTCAAATTGGTAAAGGAGGAGAAGTCGTTAAAGCCTACTCTGAAAAACAGCATAAAATATGTTCCTGAACTTAAAAACGAATATGAAAATGGTTCGTCTTTGACCAAGGATGTTTTGAAATATGCGTTGGAATTGGAGGGGAGCATTCGACAGACGGGAATTCATGCTTGTGCGATGATTATAGGAAGAGGCAATCTTACCGATTATATTCCTATTACAATGGGGGCGGATAAAGCAACGGGAAAAGATGTTTGGGTGTCTCAATATGAGGGGACTTACATTGAGGATGTAGGTATGCTTAAAATGGATTTTCTCGGTTTAAGGACTCTTTCTATAATAAAAGAGTGTTTGTCTTTGATAAAAAAGAATTACGGGACAGATATAGATATTGAAAAGATCGATATAAATGATAAGGAGACCTACGAGCTTTATTCTCGCGGAGATACAAAAAGTGTGTTCCAGTTTGAGTCGCCTGGTATGATGGATTGGCTTCAAAGGCTTCATCCGGAGCGTTTTGAGGATCTTATAGCGATGAATGCTCTTTATCGTCCGGGGCCAATGGATTATATTCCTCAGTTCGTAAGAAGAAAGAGAGGTGAGGAGAGTATTTCTTATGATTTGCCTGAGATGAAAGAATATTTGGAAGAGACATACGGAGTAACCGTATATCAGGAACAGGTGATGAGAATTTCTCAAAAAGTGGCGAATTTTTCAAAAGGTAAGGCTGATAAGTTGCGTAAGGCAATGGGTAAAAAGCAAATTTCTGTTCTTGAATCTTTATATAGCGATTTTATCAAAGGAGGGACAGAGAATGGACATCCAAAGGAAATTCTCGATAAAATTTGGGGCGATTGGAGGAAATTTGCAGAATACGCTTTCAACAAATCACATTCGACTTGTTATGCCTGGGTTTCATATCAAACAGGTTGGCTGAAAGCACATTATCCTTCTGAATTTCAGGCTGCCAACTTGAGCCAAAATCTTTCCAACATGTCCGAGATTAAGGAAATAATGGATGATTGTAAAAAGCATAGAATAAGAGTGTTGAATCCGGACGTAAATGAAAGTGATGCGCATTTTACAACAAATAAAAAGGGGGATATCCGTTTCGGATTAGGAGGTATAAAAGGTTTCGGAGCAAATATAGTAGATGCCATCATTTCGGAAAGGGAAAAGAACGGTATTTTTGCGGATATTTATGATTTTATGGAGAGAATGAGCGCAAATGTAAATAAAAAGGCTTTTGAGTCGCTTTTATTTGCCGGAGCATTTGATTCTTTCGGATTTAAAAGAGGCAATTACCATAAACCTTGTAAAAACGGTGAACTTTTCATAGATGAAATCATCAGATATTCGGATTTATATAAAAGAGATGTTCTTAATACAAGTGTTTCTTTATTCGGTTCTGTAGAGGAACTTAAACCACAGAGACCGGAAATTCCTCCTATGTTTGAGGAAGAGGATGATATGAAACTTCTTCAGCAAGAAAAGGATTTGGTCGGTATGTATTTATCTGCTCATCCTCTAAACAAGTATGACTTTGAATTAGAGACGTTTACATCTTGCAGCCTATCTACTCTTGATTCTGAAATTACGGAATGCGAGAGGGCAAAGACTTCTAAAAAAATCTATTTGGCAGGTATTGTTACCGATTATAAGTCAATGGTGACAAAAACAGGAAGACCGTGGTCAAAAACAATAATAGAAGATAAAAGCGGGAGTTACGAACTTGCTTTATTCGGTAAAGATCACGAGTTATATATGACTTATCTGCAAGCAGTTCACAATACCATATTTATTGAAGGAGAAATCGCAGAGAAATATTATTCTAAACAAGATGATAAGAAAGCCGGCTCTCCTTATACGCTAAAAGTAAAAAATATAATGCTTTTAGGGAATGTGACAGACTCTTTTTTGACTGGATTCACATTAAATCTGACAAGTTCTATGGTAACTCTTGATTTTCGTAAGAATCTTGTAAATCTAATGAAAAGACATAAGGGTAAAACGCCTTTGACTATCTTCTTATACGACCCGAACACTCACTACAAAATAGAATTTCTATCGAGAAAATTCCAAGTTGCAGTGACGTCGGATCTTATTTTAGATTTAAAAGAAATGGGAATAGACTATAAAGCCAACATTAAATAATCAATATTTAAGTTGAGCTTTTACAGGGAAGTGATCGGAAATGAAGCTTCTTCCATCATATTCTTTAGTAATAGTTTCAAAGTTAAGGCATTCAGAGAAGCCTGAGAAATAGATATAGTCTATAATCGGTTGAGGTTTAGCATGTCCCCAATCATTGAATGTACCGTGCCTGTCTGTAATCTTTGCAACATCTCTTGCACTCTCCATTTTACCTTCCAATGATTGCAAACATTCATCGCTCGGAATAGAATTAAAATCACCGGTTAATATTATTGGAAACCCTTCCTGATTGATTGTTTTAATACGCTCAGCAATGAGGGCCAATCCGTTTTTACGCGCTTGTACTCCCACGTGATCCAAGTGAGTGTTTACGAAATAAAATTTCTTGCCTGTTTTCTTATCTTTTAAGAGTGTCCAAGTCGCAGTCCTACGGCAAGCAGCATCCCAACCGAATGAGACCTTTTCTGGAGTTTCAGATAGCCAGAAAGTACCCCATTTCAATAATTTTATTCGCTTTTTATTATAAAATACAGCCATATGTTCGCCCTCGCTTTTTCCGTTATCTCTCCCGACTCCCACATACTTGTAATCTTCTAAATACTCTTTCAAAAATGAAACTTGCATATCTAATGCTTCTTGAAGTCCGAAAATATCAGGTTTTTGGTCCTCTAACATCATCAAGACTGCAGGAAAGCGAAATTGCCAAGAGTTAGTACCGTCTTCTGCTGTTCCGTACCTGATATTGAAAGAAACAACAGTAAGCGGTTGTTTTTCTTGCGCCCACAAATTACTTATTGAAAGGAGCATCGCTGAAGCGATCGTGAATAAAAATTTTTTCATTTTTTACTTATTTTTTTGTGTTTATCACAAAGTTATAAAATGTTCGTATTTTTGTATGAATTATTTAAGAATTAAATTATGAATGATAAAACTTTCGCCGAATTGGGTAAAATTCATGCTATAGAAGAATTATTCAAAGAAACGCATTTCAACCCTTTCGAAAATCCCGATTTTGAGGTGAGGAATGGCAGATATATTGTTTCACACTCTGATGTGTTTTTGGAAGGGATAGACTTCGACCTCGTTTATTTTCCCCTAAAGCACCTTGGATATAAATGTGTTACAGCTGTCACCGGAGAGATTTACGCAGACTTGGCCAATCCGAAAACCATGAGCGTAAAGCTTGGCGTTTCTGCAAAGTTGGACTTCGAACATATCAAAGAATTGTGGAACGGTATCATCACTGCGGCTAAGGAACACAAATACGAAAAGATAGACCTCGACATACAGCCTTCAAAGAACGGTTTAACAATCAGTGTTTGTTCTACGGGCGAAAGTGAATTGGTTTCGCATAAAAGGAAACCTACCGCCAAAAGCAAAGATCTTATATGCCTTTCAGGAAGCGTCGGAGGAGCATATTTCGGATTTAAGATTTTAGAGGAAGAAAAGTCAAAGTTTGAGAAAAACAGCAATATAGAGCCAAATCTCGAAAAACACAAAATGATGGTTGCTTCCTACTTAAAGCCCCAAATAAGTCCCAAAATAGTGTCAAATTTTAACGACAGTATGATTTACCCATCCTGCGGAGTCATCGTAAATAACGGACTTTCTGATGCCATAAAAAGAGTTTCAAAGAAGACAGGCTTAGGCGCAAAAATATATGCAGATAAAATACCATTCGAAGGCAACTCATTTGAGCTTGGAAAAAAAATGAATATCGATCCCATTTCCGCAGCAATGAATGGTGGAAACGATTACAGACTGCTCTTTACTATCCCAATCCTTGATTTAGATAAATTCAGACACGATTTCCAGACTTTTGACATCATTGGTCACCTCGCTCAAAAAGAAGTGGGAACCGTACTCGTCACTCCCGAAGGAGTAGAACTTACGATAAAAGCACAAGGCTGGAACGAATAATAAATTCCGGCTTGCTAAAAAATAATTTTTAGCAGCCAAAAGCGCTTACGCGCTAAAAATCAGCGGTTTTTTAAAAAGATAAAAACGTGATGCGCCGCTAAAGACGGCAGCATCACGCTAAAATTTAACAAACAGAGAACTACAAGTTCCTCAATAAATTATTCAGATTAACCTTACTGTCAATAATCTGACGAAGATTTTCAATTGGAACGCGCTCTTGAGTCATAGTATCCCTTTCACGAATTGTTACGCAATTATCTTTAAGCGTATCATGATCAATTGTTACGCAAAAAGGCGTTCCGATAGCATCCTGCCTACGATACCTCTTACCAATACTATCCTTTTCATCATACTGATAAGAAAAATCATACTTCAACTCATTTACCACCTCCTGAGCCTTCTCCGGTAGTCCGTCCTTCTTCAAAAGAGGAAGAACAGCCACCTTTATCGGAGCCAAAGGAGCAGGAATGCTCAATACAACTCTTGAATCCCCTCCCTCTAATTGTTCCTCCTTATAAGAATGCGAAAGTACGGCAAGAAACATACGATCAAGACCGATAGACGTTTCCACACAATATGGAACATAACTCTCCCCTGTTTCCGGATCAAAATACTGAATTTTTTTACCGGAAAGTTTAGCATGATTGCCAAGATCAAAGTCTGTCCTTGAATGAATTCCCTCAAGTTCCTTAAATCCAAAAGGGAAATTAAACTCTATATCAGTAGCGGCATTTGCATAATGGGCTAACTTTTCATGGTCATGGAACCTGTAATTTTCTTCTCCCATACCGATATTGGTATGCCACTTCATTCGGTTTTCTTTCCATTTGCGGAACCACTCCATTTCCGTACCCGGTCTGCAGAAAAATTCCATTTCCATCTGCTCAAACTCACGCATCCTGAATATGAACTGACGTGCAACTATTTCATTTCTGAAAGCCTTTCCGATCTGAGCAATACCGAAAGGTATCTTCATTCTACCGGTCTTCTGAACATTCAGGTACTCCACAAAAATACCCTGAGCCGTCTCCGGACGCAAATAAATTTTATCATCATCTGCACCTGTATTACTCAACTGAGTACTGAACATAAGATTAAACTGCCTTACATCTGTCCAGTTTGCTGTTCCTGAAATAGGATCAACAATACCGCAATCCTCAATGATTTGCTTATAAGCCTTCAAATCATTTGCCTGCTCTGCTGCGACATAACGATTGTGTATCTCCTCATATTTTGCTTTTTCTCTCAAAACATTCGGATTTGTTTCGCGAAATTTATTTTCATCGAAAGAATCTCCGAATTTCTTTTTACCTTTCTCTACCTCTTTATTGATTTTTTCTTCTATCTTTCCAAGGTAATCTTCTATCAAGTTGTCAGCTCGGTACCTCTTTTTTGAATCCTTGTTATCAATAAGAGGATCATTGAAAGCAGCGACATGTCCTGACGCTACCCATACTTTCGGATGCATAAAAATGCAAGAATCAATACCTACGATATTCTCATTGAGACGTGTCATCGCCTCCCACCAATAAGATTTAATATTGTTCTTAAGCTGCACACCTAATTGACCATAATCGTAAACGGCTGCAAGACCATCATAAATCTCGCTTGAAGGAAAAATAAAACCGTACTCTTTGCAATGTGCTACAAGAACTTTGAAAAGTTCATCCTGTGTCATATTATTATATTTTTAGTTATTTCAAATTATAATTTGCAAAATTAAGCAATATTATTCTAATATTTCAGGGAAAGCTGCTTTCAACTCCACTTTAGCGATTTCTTTTAAAGGAATTTTCACAAAATCCCTATCTTTTATCAAAGGATGAGGGATAATAAGGTTTTCTTCTTTAATTATTTCTTCTCCAAAGAAAAGAATATCAATATCTATGACTCTTGATTTATATATTCTTTTTCCTTTATCATCAAACTCAATCTCCTCGTCTCTTCCAAATTTTTTCTCTATTTTTTTACAAATTTCCAAGACATGAAATGCACTTATCATATCTATTTCATATAAAACGGCACAATTCAAAAAAGGCTCCCCTTCAAAGCCCCAAGCCTCCGTTTCTATTATATGTGACAAAGACCTGTAATTTACACCGAATTCCTTATTCAAGAGAGTTAATGCCTGATGAATATTTTCCTTTCTATTACCGAGATTTGTCCCGAGAGATAAATATAAATCCTTCATGATTAATATATTATATACCAGTTTCTATAAAATTTCCCTTTTCTGAAAAGTCATCCAAACCTAATTCAAGCATTGCTTCCTCTGACAACATACTCCTATCCCAAGCCGGTTCAAAGACCAGTTCCAAATTGCAGTTTTTCACTCCCGGAACATCTTCTACACTGCGCCTGACATCAGCCAAAACCTCATCTGCCATAGGACAATTAGGTGCAGTAAAAGTCATTTTAACATAAACTTCATATTCCTTATTTATGTTTAACTCATAAATTAATCCCAGATCGTAAATATTCACAGGTATTTCGGGATCATAAACCTGCTTCAAAGCAAGAACGACATTCTCATATAAAGGAGCTAATTCTTTTATATCATCTGCACTTAAAACAGATGATATATTCTCTTGTTCCTGCTTTTTCTTCTCTTTATTAAATAATCCCATAACGTCACTTCTTTACATTTTCCAATGCTAAATTTTTTATTCTATCTATCATTGAAACAAGACCATTAGCTCTTGTAGGAGATAGATTTTCTTTCAGCCCAATTTCATTAATAAATGAAAAATCCTCAGCAGCGATTTCTTCCGGTTTTCTTCCCGAATAAACATCTACTAATAATGAAATAATACCTTTAGTAATAAGAGCGTCACTGTCTGCAATGAAAAATATTTTGCCTTCTCCGATATAGGATTTAAGCCAAACTCTTGATTGACAGCCTTTTATCAAATTTTCCTCTGTCTTTTCTTCTTCAGGATATGCAGATAAATGCTTTCCTAAATCGATAAGATACTCATATTTATCCATCCAATCGTCAAACATAGCAAACTGCTCGACTATCTCTTTCTTTTTATCTTCTAAAGTATTCATAATCATTAACTAAGTAAATTAATAGCTTTTTCTAAACTCCTTATAAAAAACTCCGCTTCCTCAAATGTATTATAAGGTAACAAAGAAATACGAATCATACCCTCTACACCAAATCTTTGCATAAGAGGCTCTGCACACATCTGACCTGAACGTACGGCTATTCCCATCTTATCAAGGATTAATGCAACATCTTGATGATGAATTCCTTTTATATTAAATGAAAATAAAGATATTTTATCTTCCATTTTTTGAGGAATACCATATAATCGTATCTTTTCATTATTTAGAAAATAATCTGACAACAAATTATGAGCATATCTGCTTTCAGCGGATAAAGCATTGTTATTCAGTCTTTTATACAATTCAATTGCATTCTTTAATGTCGGTATTCCGGTAAAATTCTGGGTTCCGGCTTCAAATTTATAAGGAAGAGGAGCGTATGTACTTTCATCAAAGTTAACATTAGCTATCATCTCTCCACCACCCATATATGGGGGCATCTTTTCTAACCATTTTCTCTTTCCATATAAAACACCTGTACCCGGTATCGCAAAAATCTTATGCCCGGAGAAAACATAGAAATCACAGTCAAGTTCTTTCAAATCAACCTTTTGATGCACAACTCCCTGAGCGCCATCGACTAAAACAGGAATATTACATAAATGGCAAATATCTACAATTTGCTTAACAGGGTTGTTAATCCCTAAAACATTCGAAATTTGAGTTACTGCAACAAGTTTTGTCTTATCAGATAATAAAGAAGGCAGTTTTCCTACTTCTAAAATCCCATCATCACTAATCGGTAAGACTTTAAGTACTGCTTTTTTTCTCTTACATAGCATCTGCCACGGAACGATATTAGAATGGTGTTCCTCTTCTGAAACAATAATTTCATCTCCTTCGTTTATAAATGCTTCGCCAAACGAAAAGGCTACTAAATTTATAGCAGCAGTGGTTCCTGAAGTAAAAATAATTTCTTCTCTATGTTCTGCATTCAAAAAAGATTTTATAATATCCCGAGTTTCCTCAAATTCTTCTGTTGCTTTTTCTGCTATAAAGTGAACAGCACGATGTATATTTGAATTACAAGAAACCGCCAACTCTTTCCATTTTTCCAAAACAGAAATTGGTCTTAAAGAAGTTGCAGCGTTATCAAAATATACCAAATTTTTCCCATATACTTTTTCTTTCAATTGTGGGAATAATTCTCTTATTTCGTTTGTTTTCATAACCTATTCTAACAAAAAGATTCAAATTTAATAAAATAATCTTTTATTTAATAGGAAAAAGGTATAATTTTGTCAAAATAGAATTTAAAAAGAATATGATTAATTACATTAAAGGGATAATTACAGAACTAAGCCCGACTGAAGTAATTTTAGAAAATTCAGGTATTGGATACAATATCCTTATTTCATTGCAAACCTTTGAAGCGCTAAAAGAGAAAAAAGATGCCACCGTTTATATTCACCACCATCTAAGAGAGGATGATGAGCAGTACTACGGCTTTGCCGGAAAAGATGAAAGAGAACTTTTCCGTCTTTTAATAGGAGTTTCAGGAATCGGAGTTTCTACAGCAAGAATGATGTTATCTTCACTCTCCGCAGAAGAAATAAGAAATGCAATTCTTGCAGAAGATCTGAATAAAATTAAAAGTATAAAAGGGATAGGCTTAAAAAGCGCACAAAGACTAATTCTTGAGTTAAAAGACAAAATAGCGAAAGGAGAAGGAGTCGAAATAAGCCTTATAGGGACAGAAAGTAATACAGCAGAGATAGAAGAAGCAACAAGGGCTTTACTTATGCTTGGATTCACAAAACCAAACATAAACAAAGTCATCCAGAAAATTTTCAAAGAGGAAAAACCGGAAAAAGTAGAAGATATTATAAAGATAGCCCTTAAATTACTCTAAGGTTTGTTCCACGTGGAACAAACCTTATCTTCCGAAGAAAAGCAAAAGAATAGAAATATCCGAAGGAGAGACGCCTGAAATGCGAGAAGCCTGAGCAACCGTTCTCGGAGAATACTTTTCAAATTTTTGCCTACATTCAATAGATAGCCCGGTAACTCGATCATAGTCAAAATTCACAGGAATTTCCAAAGACTCCAGCCTTTTAATTTTATCAGCAATCAGCTGTTCCCTATCTATATAACCTTTATATTTTATAGAAATTTCCACAGCCTCTAAAAGTAAACTCTTAAAGGTTTCAAATATTATGTTATCCGCATTTATTAAATCCGGCAAAGGAAAACCACAATTAAACTTCAAAATATACAACGCCTCTATAAGAGATTTATTACTATTGTATGACAGTAACGATTTTATAAAATTTTCTATTTCAGAGAAAGAATTCAAAGAAAGAAGCTTAGCATAACTTTCTTTATTATTAAGAATAGCCTGTTTAAAAAAAACGTTTTCAAAATCCGAAATTTTAGAAAAAGTTCCACGTGGAACAAAAGAAAGCAAACTAGATAGATTAACCGTAGGCCTGGCGACCAAATCTGATATTTTTTTAGGTTCAGATATTAGAGTCTCTCCTATTCTTGAAAGATAATTATTTACAGACTCAGGCTTTAAATTTACGGATTCTGAAAAAGTCTTTAACCTATCAAAAGCATCATACTTACTCATAGTAAGCTTATACCTAAATTCATCTGCTAAGCCCAAGTTATAAGAAAGTTCAGTCAAACGGAAATCAGCATTATCTTGCCTTAACAAGATTCGATATTCTGCCCTTGAGGTAAACATCCTATAAGGCTCATCCACTCCCTTTGTTATCAAATCATCAATTAATACTCCAATATAACTTTGATCTCGCCTTAAAACAAAAGGCTCTTTTTCTTTAACCTTAAGATGCGCATTAATTCCTGCCATCAAGCCCTGAGCAGCCGCTTCCTCATATCCGGTAGTCCCATTAACCTGACCGGCTAAAAAGAGATTTTCTATCTTTTTCGATTCTAACGTTGAATTCAACTGTAAAGGATCAAAATAATCATATTCAACAGCATATGCCGGCTTATAAACTTTTACATCCTCAAAGCCCTCAAGATTATGCAATGCTTCCATTTGAACAGTCAAAGGAAGAGAAGAAGAAAATCCTTGAATGTAATATTCATTTGTGTTTCTTCCTTCCGGCTCAATAAAAAGTTGATGAGAATCCTTATCAGGGAAAACTCTTAACTTATCCTCAATACTCGGACAATAACGAGGACCTTTTCCTTGAATCATTCCGGTAAACATCGGAGATTCGGAAAAACCTGATTTCAAAATATCATGTACAACACTATTTGTGTGAATGATATAACATGGCATTTGTGGCGTACCATTCTGCACAGTAGATAAAAATGGAAGAAAAGAAAATTTATCAGGATTCTGATCTCCTTCCTGAATTGTCATCTTACTTAAGTCCAAAGAAGAAATATCAATTCTTGGAGGAGTACCTGTCTTCATCCTAAATGTTTTGACTCCTCTCTCCGACAATTGTTCAGTAAGACCATACGAAGACTTTTCTCCTATGCGGCCTCCCTCAAATTCATTACGACCTATAAAAAGTTTACCATTTAAGAAGGTTCCGGCAGTCACAATAACTGCTTGAGAATTGAATATTGCACCGGTAGTCGTACAAACGCCCACGATTTTTAAATTCTCAAAAAGAAAAGAGGTAACAGAATCTATGTAAACATCTAATCCACAAGTAGTTTCAATGATTTTTCGCCAATTTAAAGAAAACTGAATTTTGTCGCATTGAGCGCGAGGACTCCACATTGCCGGTCCCTTAGACCTATTAAGCATACGAAATTGCAAAGTACTTGCATCCGTAACAATTCCGGTAAAACCTCCTAACGCATCAATCTCTCTTACTATCTGTCCTTTGGCAATACCTCCAATAGCCGGATTACAAGACATACGCGCCAAACCGCCAAAGTCCATTGTAACCAATAAAACAGAAGATCCCATATTTGCAGCAGCCACCGCAGCCTCACATCCGGCATGCCCTCCCCCCACTACAATAATATCATAACGCTTATTCATCCAAGTTTCTCCTTAATGAAATATAATAATTCTCCTTTTCTCTCATAATTTTTTGCTCATCCTCTGTATGATCATCATAACCAATAAGATGCAACAAACCATGAACAATAACTCTTCTTAGTTCTTCTTCAAAATCTACCTCAAAAAAGATAGCATTCTCTCTAACGCTATCAATACTTATAAACAAATCTCCTGACAAGATATTCTTATCACAGTAGTCAAAAGTAATAATATCAGTAAAATAGTCGTGATTCAAATACTTAAGATTAACATCTAAAATATAATTGTCAGAACAAAAAATAATAGAAATATCGCCTAAACGCTTTATTTCACTTTCTGCTACCATTTTAAGCCATCTATTATTCAACATGCGATTTTTAAACTTAAAATCAGTATCTTGGACAAAATAACGAATCATAATATCAATCAATAAAATTCGACTGCAAATCTACAACTATTAAATTTAAAAATTTGAAATAAAAATTATTATTTATAACTTTGAAACAATAATATTGAGATTATAGACGAATAAAAATAGCTATACAATGGAAATAAAAAAATCCGAAAAGGCAAGTCTTGAAAATAGAAGACTTCTCTTCACAGAAATAGGACTTCTGGTCGCCCTAATGGTTGTTTTTTCTGCATTTGAATGGAGTACAAAAGAGAAAAAAGTTGCAGACCTCGGAGCAGACACACAAGTAGTAGAAGTAGAGGATATGGTTCCTATCACACAAGAAACCCCTCCTCCACCTCCTGAAGCGCCTAAAATTCCTGTTTTGTCAGACCAGATAGACATTGTAGACGATGAAATAAAAGTCGATGACAATATGTTTGTCAATTTGGAAGACGACTCAAATATGGGAGTTGAAATTATGGATTACATCTCAGAAGTACAAGATGAATCAATAGAAGAAGAAGCTATACCATTCCAACTCGTAGAAGAAAAACCATCTTTCCAGGGTGGAGATGCAAACACTTTCTCAAAATGGATTGGACAAAATATGGTCTATCCGGAAATTGCTAAAGAAAACGGAGTACAAGGACGTGTAACCCTCCAATTTACGGTAAACGCAGATGGAACAGTATCAAACATCAAAGTATTAAGAGGTGTAGATTCGGCTCTTGATAAAGAAGCAGTGAGAGTCGTATCAATGTCACCGAGATGGAAACCCGGAAAACAACGCGACAGAGCAGTAAAAGTGACTTACACATTCCCTGTAATATTCCAGCTTAGATAATAATAAAAAATCGTAAAAAGGCTGTCCAAAAAGGATAGCCTTTTTTTACTTTTCCTTATATATGATAAAAGAAGAAATTGAAAAAGCAGTATTCGTAGGAATTATACGCCAAACAGATGATGAAAGAAAAGTAAATGAATATCTCGATGAACTCCAATTTTTAGCAGAAACAGCAGGAGCCACCGGAGATAAAAAATTCGTACAAAGATTAGACAAACCGGAAAAAGCAACATATATAAGAAGCGGTAAACTCGAAGAAATTGCAATATACTGCGAAGAAAACAGCATAGCATATATCATTTTCGATGACGAACTGACAGGAATGCAGCAAAGAAACATCGAAAAAGTGATAAAAAAAGGTCTTGTACTTGATAGAACAAGCCTGATTTTAGAGATATTCGCACAACGAGCACAAACGGCCTACGCCAAAACACAAGTAGAACTCGCCAGATACAACTACATGCTACCTCGATTAGCAGGTATGTGGACTCACCTTGAAAGACAACGCGGAGGACACGGAACAAGAGGCGGTATGGGAGAAACACAAATAGAAATAGACAGGCGAATCGTAAAAGAAAGGATTTCAAAATTAAAAGAAGAACTCAAACGAATAGACAAGCAGATGTCCACGCAAAGAGGCAACAGAGGCTCACTCGTAAGAATATCTCTCGTCGGATACACAAACGTAGGCAAAAGCAGCCTTATGAACGTACTTGCAAAATCAGACGTCTTCGCAGAAAACAAACTATTCGCAACACTCGACACCACTGTCCGTAAAGTTGTTATCGAAAACGTACCCTTCCTGCTCAGCGATACTGTCGGCTTCATCCGCAAACTACCAACCCAACTCATAGAAGCATTCAAAAGCACACTCGATGAAGTCCGCGAAGCTGACATACTTATGCATGTCGTAGACATCTCCCACCCCGACTTCGAAGAACAAATGCAGACTGTCGAAAAGACATTACAGGAAATAGGCGCAAACAACAAACCTACCTACGTAGTATTCAATAAGATAGACTCCTACCAACACGAAGAATACGACGAATTCTCACTCCAACCGAAAGGACCCGAACACCGTACCCTCGAAGAACTCAAAAACAGTTGGATCGCCCAAGAAAAAAGCCCCTGTATCTTCATATCCGCAAAAACAAAAACCGGAATCGACAAACTCAAAAAAGACCTCTACAAAATGGTCGCAGAAATACACGCCGGACGCTACCCTTTCAACAACTTCCTTTGGTAAACTCCCCCGTTCGCATCCCTTTCGGACGGCAGTTCCTGCCCTCCATCGGTCTGCTCAGGGAAAAGCCGCAGCCGCTCACCGCGCCTGCTGAAATCTCAAGAAGAAGATTGGCAGCGTCACAGCCGCTGACCAATCCCGCCTAACCATCGTAACTCCTTTCTCACCACATTATTACTAAAAACTTCTAATACTTTGTCAAAATCATCCAAAACGTTTTATTTTATATTTTAAAATTATATCTTTATTGCACCATATAATTATTAACATTAAAACCTATCTGCAATGAAGAAAATTCAATTTTTACCTCTTTTCTCCTCTCTCCTACTGTTTACGATATGGATCCTTCTGATAGAAATAACGCTTTTTTAAAAAATCTCAATGCCACATCTCCTACTATACCTATAATTAATATCTATGGGAATGAAGATGCCAATAGACTTGTGAGGCTTATCGGCTCAGCATTAAACAAAGAAAAGATTGATAATTATCATGATACAACAGATAAGACGTATGATGAAACACAATTCTCTCTTATGGACTAAAAGCAAGGACCATACACAAGGAATGTAGAGGTAAAAGGTGTAAATCACTTAGAGATGTGCAGACATCCCAATATGAAATTGAAACTTAATGAGATTTTAAACGGTAAAATTTATGATGAGGCATTTAATCCTAAAAATAATTAGTTTATCTCTCTTGTTATTTACTTCTTGTTGTAAGTTTGGGGATGGAAGAGGAACGCTGCAGCCGGAGTGGGAGACGAGGATACCAACGGGCAGTTCTAAATATATTTTTTACAATGGTCTCCCTGTGTTACCTAAATATAAAGATTGGATTATTGCACACACTACAATTGTTGATGAGTTTTTCAAGGAAGATAACCGCTTATGTGCAGTCAATCTTAAGACTGGGTTAGTGGATTGGTATTTTCCTAAGAATACGGATGAGCGCAACTATTGTCATTTTGGAGCTAATAGCTATCGTTATAAAAATAAGTTGGTGTTTCAATATCAAAAAGATGCGAGGACATACGAGTCCAGAGACTTAATAACTACCGTCTGTATAGATTTAGATAAACAAGAAGTATTATGGGAACAAACAAATACTGCTACTTACCGCATTTATACCGATATTATAGGTGATGCCGAGAAATGCTATTTTCTTAATGGAGAAAACCAATTATGCTGTGGTAACCTTATAGAAAATAAGCAAGAAGTATTATTCAGCGTTCCGGGAGAATACTTTAATACGATATCTCTTACAACAGATGGTAATCTACTATTGTTTTCTTTTGTTAAGAAAAAAATTTCAGAAGAAGAAAATTATTCCATTAATTATGCAAGGATAATTGATATTAAAACAGGTGGAGAAAAATATAAAAAACTGATTTTACCGCCTGAAGGCTCATGGTCAAGAAGGATGAAAGCTTCAGGTTTTGAAAAAGATGGTATTATTTACGGTAATATTGACACATATCTAGCCGCAATAGATATAAAGTCGGATAAGCTGTTATGGTCAAGAGACGATTATTGGGCACATACTGCAAAGGATATGTTCGAGTATGGAGGTGTATTGCTGAAATGCGGGGTCAATGCTACAACAGGGTATAATGCTAAAACAGGAGAGGTATTGTATAATTATGATAATTACGGTTCTAACTATGCTACACAGCAAGGTAAATATGTATATTTAGTAAATAACAAAAGTTTTGTAGATATTATTGATATAAAATCGGGTAGAAAATTGGATTTTATAAAGTGTAAGTATGCAAATAAGGGAGAACATTTTTTAGGTTCTTATCCTACGCTGATTGACGGCAAGATGTACATAATGAGTTACAATCATCTGTTCCGTTATCCTACTTACCCTTGGTAAGTTTATCAAAAACGGTAGTGATGGCGGGCTGTGCCCCGCATCACTATTCCTATTGAAATTTTAGGAGCCGCTGCGGATAGCAGCGGCTCCTTTTTGCCTTAGCAGACCGAGGGAGGCTCTTATAGTGCCGACCGGGAAGGGCTGCTAAAAGGCGGAATACATTGAAAATAAGAGGAAGATTGAATTTTCAACCTTCCTCTTGAAAAAAATTATGGAAACGTTTTCTATTCGCTGAATTTAGCGCAGAGGAATTCTCTGTTGAGGCGAGCGATGTGTTCGACAGAGATGCCTTTTGGACATTCCATCTCGCATGCTCTTGTGTTTGTGCAGTTTCCAAAGCCTAATTCGTCCATTTTAGCGACCATATTCCTGGCTCTTATTGCTGCTTCAGGACGTCCTTGTGGGAGCAATGCAAGAGAGCTTACTCTGGCGCCTACGAAAAGCATCGCAGAGCCGTTTTTACAAGTTGCGACACATGCTCCGCATCCGACACATGCTGCTGCATCCATACTCTTTTCCGCTTCTTCGTGAGGGATAAGAATGTTGTTAGCATCTTGCGCAGAGCCTGTTCTTGCGGAAATGAAGCCACCTGCCTGTAAAATTTTATCGAACGCAGTACGGTCTACAACCAAGTCTTTAATTACAGGAAAAGCAGCGCTTCTCCAAGGCTCGACAGTAATCGTTGCTCCGTTCTTGAAATGACGCATAAACAATTGGCAGGTAGTGACGTGATCGTCCGGACCGTGCGCTCTGCCGTCTATATAGAGTGAACATGCACCACAAATACCTTCACGGCAGTCGTGATCGAAAGAAACAGGACCGCTGCTCTCGCATCCGCGTTCTACTGCGACAGGATCATTACCTTCGCGTATAAGCTTCTCGTTGAGAATATCCAACATCTCAAGAAAAGATGCATCTTCCTCTATATCCGATATATGATAAGTTTCAAAATGACCTTTATCTTTAGCGTTCTTCTGACGCCATATTTTTAAATTAAATTCCATAGAAGATTAATCTTTATAGTTTCTCGTAGCGACCTTAATGTTCTCATATTTAAGAACTTCTTTATGGAGTTCAGGCTCAGCATCCTTACCTTTATACTCCCAAGCAGCTACATACATATAGTTCTCATCATCTCTCTTAGCCTCGCCTTCTTCAGTTTGGCTTTCAAGGCGGAAATGTCCTCCGCAGGATTCGTTTCGATTAAGAGCATCGATTGCCATCAACTCGCCGATTTCTATGAAATCTTCAAGTCTCAAAGCTTTTTCAAGTTCTTGGTTGAACTCATACTGAGTTCCCGGAACACATAGATTTTCACGGAAATCTTTTTTGAGTTCTTTTATTTCTTCTATGCCCTTTCTTAATCCTTCGGCAGAACGCCCCATTCCGACATATTCCCACATAATGTGTCCGAGTTTCTTATGAATAGAATCTACCGTTTGTTTACCTTTTATAGCAAACAAATTATCAATTCTTGATTGAACAGATTTTTCTGCTTCATCAAACTCAGGAGAATTTATATCGGTTTTCGGTTCTGAGAACTTATGAGAAAGATAATCTCCTATTGTGACAGGTAATACAAAATAACCGTCTGCAAGACCCTGCATCAAAGCAGAAGCTCCTAAACGGTTTCCACCATGGTCAGAGAAGTTAGCCTCGCCTATGCAATAAAGACCGGGTACAGTGGTCTGAAGATCGTAATCTACCCAAATACCTCCCATCGTGTAGTGGATAGCAGGATAAATCATCATTGGCTCTTCCCAAGGGCTGGAATTAGTAATTTTCTGATACATTTCAAAAAGATTACCATAACGTTCGGCAACCCTCTTAACTCCTAATCTTTCTATTGCATCCTTAAAATCAAGGAAAACGGCAAGACCTGTCTCATTAACACCGAATCCGGCATCGCATCTCTCTTTTGCAGCACGGGATGCTACATCTCGAGGGACAAGATTACCAAATGCAGGGTAACGACGTTCAAGATAATAATCTCTATCTTCTTCTTTTATCTGAGATGGTTTTATCTCGTGCTTGCGCAATTTAAGTACGTCTTCCATCTTCTTAGGTACCCAAATACGACCGTCATTACGCAAAGATTCAGACATAAGGGTCAATTTACTTTGCTGATCGCCGTGTACCGGAATACAGGTAGGATGAATCTGGGCAAAACAAGGATTAGCAAAAAAAGCACCCTTTTTATAACACTGCCAAGCTGCAGAACCATTACTGTTCATAGCATTGGTAGAGAGGAAATATGCATTACCATAACCTCCTGTCGCTATTACTACAGCATGTGCACCGAAACGCTCCAGTTTCCCTGTAATCAAGTTACGTGCTATAATACCTTTTGCTTCACCGTTAATCAATACCAAATCCAACATTTCGTAGCGAGGATAACTCTTAACGGTACCTGCAGCAATCTGACGATTTAAAGAGGCATATGCTCCAAGAAGAAGTTGCTGTCCTGTTTGTCCTCTTGCATAAAAAGTACGACTAACCTGCACACCTCCGAAAGAACGGTTTGCAAGATATCCGCCATATTCACGAGCAAAAGGAATACCTTGAGCCACGCACTGGTCGATAATAGCAGCGCTGACTTCAGCCAAACGATACACATTAGCCTCTCTGGCACGATAATCGCCTCCTTTTATAGTATCATAAAATAGACGATACACTGAATCATTATCATTCTGATAATTTTTTGCAGCATTTATACCTCCCTGAGCGGCTATTGAGTGCGCACGGCGAGGAGAATCGCTGATGCAAAACACCTTTACATTATAGCCCAGTTCACCGAGAGAAGCAGCTGCAGAAGCACCTCCAAGACCCGTTCCGACTACAATAACTTCAAGTTTTCTTTTATTGTTAGGACTGACAAGGTGGATTTCCGACTTACGTTTGGTCCATTTTTCAGCCAAAGGTCCGTCAGGAATTTTTGAGATTAATTTATCGGTCATATAGTTATTATGAAATTAAGATTCAAATTGTCCGCAATTTTAATGAATTTTAGTGAAATTCACAATTTTAAAGAACTAAAAAAGATTTCCTGTTTCTTCTCCGGGAAGCTTAATTTGTGAAATATATTCATCAAGACCTAAATGGGTATAAGCCATCTCTGTAGCCACCCTTCCTCTTTGAGTCCTTACTATAAAACCTTCTTTAATCAAAAAAGGCTCATATACTTCTTCAAAAGTGCCCTGATCCTCACTTATAGCGGTAGCAATGGTGTTAGATCCTACAGGTCCTCCTTTAAACGTTGTTATAATAGTTCTGAGTATCTTATTATCTATAGAATCCAGACCTCTCTTATCTATTTTCAATTTATCCAAAGCATAACGAGATATTTTTAGATCTATATGACCATCTCCCATAACCTGAGCAAAATCTCTTACGCGTTTAAGAAGAGCATTGGCAATACGAGGCGTACCTCTACTCCTCATTGCTATTTCTTTGGCAGCATCTTCATCAATAACAACTTTCAGAATTTCAGAACTTCTTTTTACTATTCTTATTAAATCAGAAGTATCATAGTACTCCAAAGCACAATTAATTCCGAAACGTTCACGCAAAGGAGCAGTAAGAAGACCGCTGCGAGTAGTAGCTCCTACCAAAGTAAAAGGATTAAGAGAAATTCGTACAGAACGTGCTCCGGGACCTTTATCTATCATTATATCAATTACATAATCCTCCATTGCAGAATATAAATACTCCTCAACTTCTGCAGACAATCTATGTATCTCATCAATAAATAATACATCACCTTCGTTCAAAGAAGTTAGAAGTCCTGCCAAATCACCGGGTTTATCCAATATGGGACCGGATGTAATCTTCATATTAACTCCCATCTCATTGGCTATAATATGAGCCAAAGTAGTCTTACCCAAACCAGGAGGACCGTGGAAAAGAATATGATCCAATGCCTCTCCACGCATCTTAGCAGCCTTTATATATATATTAAGGTTGGAAACAATTTCTTTTTGACCTGTAAAATCTTCTAATTCCTGCGGTCTTATAATTCCGTCTAAATCACTATCTTTGTTGGCATTTGAATTGTGAGGATCAAAATCTGACATTTAAATATCTTATTAAATATATACAAATATACTTTTTTATTTTAAAATTTTATTGATTTTTATAAAGCTGTTAATTTGTTGAAAATTTTATAACTTATTTATTATCTTATAGTTATATTTTATATGATTGTTTATAAAGCTCTTCATATTTTTTTGATTAGTTGTTTATATTTCAGAAAGAAAAGTTTTTAATAAAATCCGATAGGTTATCAATATATTTTTGAACAGCTTTTTAACAGAAAAAAGGCAAAATTGTTAATATTTGAAATTTGATGAATACTCCTGAAAATAAGATACAAATCAATCCTTTGAAAATAAATGAATTAAAAGGAAAAATAAACAATGGTTCAGATATTTTTTGTAGTGGACTATATAATTCTGCCCGATGGTTTGCAGTAAGTGCTGCAGCTAAAGAAGGTTTGAATTTTATTATACTTCCGGATAAAGAAAGTGCTGAATATTGTGCAGCTGATTTATACAATTTAATAGAAGGAGATAATGTATTTTTCCTACCTGAAAGTGGAAAAAATGCAGAAAGAAGCAATTATAGGTCCTCTTTAAGGGTACAAAGAACTTCCGCTATATCAAAGATAATAAATAATATAGGAACTTACTTTATAGTAACTTTTCCTGAAGCATTGATTGAACCTATTCCTTCAGTATCTAATTTTAAAAAGTCCTCAATAAAAATTTCAAAAGGAGAAGAAATATCTTATGAATCTATAAAAGAACTTCTTTTAAATGCAGGTTTTGAAAAAGTAGATTTTGTATCAATGCCAGGTCAATATTCTTTCAGAGGTTCTATAATAGATATATTTTCATATTCATTCAATAATCCATACAGGCTTTCTTTTTTTGGTAACGAAATAGAAAATATACACGTATTTGATTGCAATACTCAGCTTTCTGAAGAAGAAATAGAAAGTATAGAAATAACAGGAGATATTACAGAAGAAAACGAGATCAGTATTTCTAAAATAATTAATGAAAAGGCTTTAATATGGCTCGATTCATCAGAATTGTATAAAGAAAAAGAATTCTATAAAGATTATCAAAAATTTCAAAAAGCATATCTTGATTGTCCTATTTCATATTATGCTAAAGAAGTGATAAAATTCAATATTTTACCTCAACCTGCATTTAACAAGAATTTCGAAATACTTACAACCGATATAAGACAAAAAATAGAAAACAACTACAAAGTATATATTTTCGGAGAAAAAGAAAGCCAATTAGAAAGACTGAAATCCATATTGATACAAAACGGAGGACTTATACCTGAATTTATAAAAGGTAAAAATTTGAACTCCGGATTTATAGATAAAGACGAAAAAATATGCTGCTATACGGATCACGAAATATTCGATAGATTTCACAGAGTCAGTATAAGACGTTCGGTAGATAAATCTGAGCAACTTACGATAAATGATTTAAGTGCATTCAATGTAGGGGATTATGTAGTGCATATAGATAACGGAGTAGGTATATTCGGAGGTCTTGTAAAAATGACCGATGATAAAGGCAGAGTAAAAGAAGTTGTAAAAATAATGTACAAAGACGGAGATGTCGTCTTCGTTTCCGTACATGCGCTGAATAAGATATCAAGATACCGCAGTAAAGACGGACTTCCTCCTAAAATCAATAAATTAGGATCTAAAACCTGGCAGAACCTGAAAATTTCTGCAAAATCAAAAATAAAAGATATAGCCAAAGAATTGATACAGCTTTATGCAAAGAGGAAAACAATAAAGGGTTTTGCCTTTTCATCTGATTCTTATCTTCAGGAAGAATTGGAATCTTCTTTCATTTACGAAGACACACCGGACCAAGAAACAGCTAATAAAGCCGTAAAAAGGGATATGGAAGATAATTGTCCAATGGATCGTCTTATCTGTGGAGATGTGGGTTTCGGAAAAACAGAAATAGCTATAAGAGCTGCATTTAAAGCAGTTTTGGATAGTAAACAAGTAGTCGTATTGGTTCCTACCACCATTCTGTCTTTGCAGCATTATAACACCTTCAAAAACAGACTTAAAGGCTTTCCTTGCAATATAGATTATATAAGTCGTTTGAGAACAGCAAAAGAAGTGACTGCAATAACAGAAAAACTTAAATCGGGAGAAATAGATATTATCATAGCAACGCACAAAATATTAGGAAAAGGATTTGAATTCAAAGATTTAGGTCTATTGATAATAGATGAAGAACAAAAATTCGGTGTGAGTGCAAAAGAAAAATTACGCGCAATGAAATTATCGGTAGATACTCTTACACTGACGGCAACCCCTATACCGAGGACTTTGCAATTTTCCCTTTTAGGTGCGAGAGATTTATCTATAATTGCCACTCCTCCGCCAAACAGGATACCGATACAGACCGAAATTATTCTTTTTGATGAGAAAGAAATAAAATCCATAATAAATTATGAAATAAACAGAGGAGGTCAATTATATTTTCTTCACAATAAAGTAGAAGAATTAGATTCCATCTATGAAATTTTGCACCGTCTGGTTCCCGATATAAAAATTTGCATAGCGCACGGTCAGATGGAAGCAAAAAAATTGGAGAACCGAATGCTTGAATTTATAAGGGGAGATTACGATTTGTTGTTATGTACCACTATCATAGAGAGCGGATTGGACATTCCTAATGCGAATACTATTATTATAAATCAGGCTCAAAATATAGGACTTAGTGACTTACATCAGCTTCGAGGACGTGTAGGAAGATCAAATAAAAAAGCATTCTGTTATCTCATTGTTCCTCCTTTAGTCTCCATCACGGATGAGGCACGCAGGAGACTGAAAGCAATAGAGGAATTTTCCGAACTCGGAAGCGGGTTTAATATTGCTATGCAAGATTTGGATATAAGAGGAGCAGGAAATCTTTTAGGAGCGGAGCAAAGCGGATTTATTGCAGATATGGGATATGAGACATATCAGAAAATATTGTCTGAAGCGATGGCGGAGTTAGGTATAGAAACAGGAGTTTCCACTAAAAAAGATAATTTTACATTTACTGATGATTGTATGGTAGAGACAGACCAACCTGCAGTAATTCCGGATACTTTTATTGACCTGACTTCTGAAAAAATAAGAATTTACAAAGAATTGGATTCCATAGGAAATGAAAAAGAATTGGAAAAAATGAAAAATCGTCTTACCGATAGGTTCGGTAAACTTCCGATAGAAATAGAAAATCTTTTTGATGTAGTCAGAGTGAGGAATATAGGGGCATCTTTAGGTTTTGAAAAAATAATAATAAAGAACGGTCTTTTTATTCTGTTCTTTATCAGCAATACGATGTCTCCTTATTATAAATCCGAAACGTTTAGTTCTGTTTTGAAAAAAATCAATGAACATCAAAATGTTTTTACTCTCAAACAAGTAGAAAACAAATTAAAAATAGTAGCAAGAAATGTAGATTCTATGGCAAAAGCCTGTGAATTGTTAAAAAAATTACAAAATTAAAATGCCAAACCTTATCATTGAAATAGGAAACACTGCATTGAAAGCGGCTTGGGCAGAAGGACTTACCTTAGGTAAAACTTATAGATATCAAGGAGAAAAAGTCATAGAATTTATTTTGTCTTTGACTCAAAAAGAAAAACCCCTCTCAATGGTTATTGCTTCCGTGTATGATATATCAGAAGCAAACAAAACTTTACTAAAAAAAGAATGCTCCTCTTTAATACTTTTAGATAATGCTCATTCGGAAATCCTTTCACAATATGGTTTGCCTGAAAGTCTTACATATGACAGAGCCTCTTCAATAATTGCTGCACGCTACCTTTTCAAAGGGAAAGGCTGTACAATATTTGATTTCGGTACAACTCTCACAGTTGATTTTACCGATGAAAAAGGAGAATATTGCGGAGGAAATATTTCATTAGGGTGCAGAACACGCTTCAAAGCAATTAATAGATACTCAAAAGCTCTTCCTCTTATAAATACACCTGAAGAGACTTCAATTATAGGGAATACTATTACATCTTCTATAGAATCAGGAATAATATCGGGCATAATGTTTGAACTTAATGGATATTATGCTATTTATCCTGATAATATAGTTGTATTTACTGGAGGAGATGCGAATTATTTTGCAAAAAAGATGAAAAAAGCCATCTTTGTAATTTGTAACCTTGTTTTAATAGGTTTGGCAATAATAGCAGACGAATATGTTAAGAAAAATAGTCTATAAAATTTTGTTTTTTTTCGCAATTTCTTTTTGCGGACTATCTTCCTATGCCCAGGATGGAGCATACGGAGCGTTTACTCCTTATTCTATTTTCGGAATAGGAGATATTTCTAAACAAGGAACAGCCTATAACAAAAGTATGGGAGGAGTCGGAATAGCTTTACGCAACAACAGATTCATTAATTTTATGAATCCTGCTGCTGTAAGTGCAAGAGATTCTTTAGCTTTTATGGCTGATTTCGGTATTATACAAGCAAATAATATTTATAAACAAGGAAATATTACATCAGCAAATAATAACTTTAATTTTTACGATTTTGTAATAACCTTTCCTATATACCGTTCTTCCGCAATGGTAGTAGGTGTAATACCGTTTAGTAATGTAGGTTATGATTTTGCATATATTTATGATGATCCTAAATTGACGAGTATTACAGGTCCGGTTAAATATACATCAAAAGGAAATGGCGGTGTTTATCAACTTTTTGCAGGAGCCGGAGTTACTTTTTGGAAGAGACTTTCTTTGGGAGCAGAAGGACTATATTACTTTGGAAGCATAGATAAGCAAAGTTTACTTGATTTTTACTTCTCAAATCAAAAAGACATAAAAGCAGGATTTGATATGAATCTGAGTGGATTTTCAGGTAAATTAGGAATTCAATATGAACAGCCGATTAAAGATATGTCGCTTACATTCGGCGCTACATATAGATTTTCATCTAAATTGAGGGGTACTATTAACGAGCACAAATATGCTTACATTTCTTCTTTGGTAGATACGATAACTAATAACACTGTTAATCTTGATAAACTGAATCCCGGAGCCAAAATCGCAGATGAATTGGGTGTCGGTATTTCTTTCAGAAAAAAAAATAAATGGGCAGTGGAAATGGACTATTTGCGTAGCGGATGGAATAATGCCGGATTTCAAAATATAGCCGGGTTTGCCAATAATAGCAAGACTATTTTTTCTACGACAGCTTCTGAATCTTTCCGTGCCGGTTTTGAGTTTGTACCGAATAGAAATGATATAAGATATTATTTCAGAAAATGTACTTATCGTGCCGGAGCATATTATGATAAAGACTTTTATAAAATAGATGGAAACACAATACGCACATTCGGTATTACATTCGGTATGACTTTCCCTATTTTAAGATTCCATAACGGTATTACATTCGGTGTTGATATGGGGCAGAGGGGATTCAATACCGGAAATATTACAAGAGAACAATATTTAAAATTTCATATAAGTTTCAATATTGCTGATATATGGTTCCAAAAACCAAGATATAATTAAACATTGAACTAAAACAAATATAAATATGAAGAAAATTCTTTTAACGTTTTTAACTCTTTTTATTACTTCTTTTGGGGTAAGTATTTTCGCTCAAGGCAAATATGGGGCAGATAGTGCAGAATGTATTAAATACTTGTCTTACTATAAAGAGTATTTCAAACAGAAAAATTACAATGATGCAATACCTAATTGGAGAAAAGCATTTAAATATTGCCCTCCGACAGCAAATCAGACTATGCTTGTAGATGGAACTTCATTGTATAGAAAGTTGATTGCCAAGAATTTCAACAATGTAACATATAGAAAAGCTCTCATAGATTCTCTAATGATGTTGCATGATGTGAGAATGCAGAATTATCCAAAATATGCAGTAACGGTGCTTAATAATAAAGGGCTTGATATGGCAAACTATATCAAAGATGATTATCAAACTCTTTATGACGGTTACAATGCAATCATTGCAGCAAATCAAGAAAAAACAAAATCGAATATCTTCCTTTTTGATATGAATGCTGCAATTCAATTATTTAAAGATAATAAGCTTGAAGCGGAAGAAGTAATAGCAACATATCAAAATTTAATTGCCCTATTGGATAAAGCAAACCCTGCAGAGGCAGAACAGAATGCAAAAGTAAAATCAGATATCGAGGGTCTGTTTATCTCCAGCAGAGTGGCAAGTTGCGACAACCTGATAGCTCTTTTCACTCCTCGTTTCAATGCGGAACCTGAAAACTTGGAACTTGTCACCAACATCGTTAAGATGATGGGATCTACAGAAAATTGTACAAACAATCAACTATATTTGGATGCAGTAAATGCAATGCACAAATTGAATCCATCTTATACTTCTGCATACTATCTTTACAAATTATATTCTTCCCGTGATAATTTCGTTGAGGGAGTAAAATATTTGGAAGAAGCAATCGCTTATGAAGAATCGGATGCTAATACAGATGCTGATTATAATATAGAATTAGCAACATATTGCTTGACCAAGGGTGCTAGTTCAAAGGCTTTCGAAGCCGCAAAAAAGGCAATTGATTTGAATCCGGCATTGTCAGGGAAAGCATATTATCTTATGGGAACAATCTGGGGAACAACCTCTTGCGGAGGAGATGAAGTAGCAAGACGCGCTCCGTATTGGGTGGCAGTAGATTATCTTACAAAGGCTAAAAATGCAGATCCTTCTCTTGCAGAAGATTGCAATAAACTGATAAATCAGTACAGTGCATATTTCCCTCAAACAGCGGAAGCATTTATGTATAATCTTACGGACGGACAGTCCTATACCATTTCTTGCAATGGTATGCGCGCAGTAACTACGGTAAGGACACAAAAATAATTGGATGAAATACTTACAAAGAATAATTAAGATGACGGCAATCGCTATAGCGATTGCTTTCATCGTTTATTCTTGTAAAACGAAACTATCGGTAGCAGAACAAATAAATTTGAAAGAAACTCCTTTACAGGTTGTAGACAGTATTTTTATGCTACAATCATCCAATGGAAAACTGAAAATGCGCATAGAAGCTCCTGTTATGGAAAGATATGACAACGACACATCTTCTTATGAACTCTTCCCTAAAGGATTGGCAGTATATGGTTACCAAGATGGAGAATTGTTAGAGTCCATTATTTTATCAGATAATGCCAGGCACTACCAGAGCAAAAAAGACAGTAAAGAATATTGGGAGGCTTTCGGAAATGTGGTCATAAAGAATATTATAAGAAGGGAAACAATAAAGACCGACACTATTTATTGGGATAGAGCTAAGCAGGAGATATATACCGATTGCTATGTGAGAATGTACTCTCCGAAAGGATTTATGCAGGGATACGGACTTCGCTCTGACGATATGGCGAGAAATTCCATAATAAGGCATCCCTTTGATAGTTTCGGCATTGTGTCAAAAGAAGAAACTCCTATTGATTCTGCGAATTTCATAGGCCCGATTTTAAAACGATAGACCTTAAATTCGGGAAAAAATAGTTATCTTCGCAAACTTTATTGAATAATTTAAAATTAACATAAAAATGGCTGTTTTAGAAACACTTCGTGTAAAATTCGGTGTAGTAATCACTGCATTAGTTGCACTTGGTCTTTTATCATTCATCATAGACCCTGCCAGCATTGAGAATGCTTGGCATTCGATGTCTTCAAAATATGATGTGGGAGAAATTAACGGAAAAGCAATTTCTTATTCCGATTTTCAGGTTGAGGTAGATAAATTCACCAAAATCAATGAAATTATTACAGGCTCATCTGTTCAAAATGAACAACAACAAGAGCAGATAAGAAATGCTGCGTGGCAAAATCTTATTGACAGATACTTGTTTATAGAGAATGCTCATAATGCCGGCATTAATGTCGGCAAAGACGAATTGGTCGCTTTGACTACAGGAGATATGATTTCGCCTGTTCTATCTTCCGATATGGCATTCAGGGGAGAAGATGGTATGTTCTCAAAAGATTTGCTTATAAAATTTGTACAGAGTGTAAATTCTGATAAAAGCGGTAATTTGAAAACATATTGGGATTATCTTCAAAATACCGTTTATACTCAGCAGTTTTATGCAAAATACGGCAGCCTGTTCTCAAAGAGCAATTTCCGTTCACCTCTAATGCAGAACAGAGCAATTGCAGAGAATAACAATACCGTGAATGCAGAATTTGTAATGGTGCCTCTCACATACGCAACGGATTCTACTGTTCAGGTTTCCAAATCGGAAATAAAAGCTTTTTATAAGAAGCATAAAGATTTCTTTAAGCAGAAAGCCAATAGGGATGTGGAGTACGTAGTTTTTGAAGTAAAGCCGTCTGACAGCGATATCGAGAAAACGAATAATTTAATGGCAGACTTGTATAATGAGTTTGCCACAACAAAAAACATGAAGAGTTTCCTTGCCAAAAATTCGGATAAGCCTCTTACCGATAATTGGTACAAACCGGGCGATTTGAATATTCTCTCAAGCGAACTGAATAAATCAGTATTCTCCGGCGCTAAAACCACTCCTGTTTTCAAAAATAACAATACTTTCTATGCCGGTAGAGTGATGGACGAGGCTTTGGTTCCGGATTCGGTATATGTAAAGCATATCCTTTTGCAGGGCAATAGAGCAAACAAACAGGCAGACAGCCTTTTGACAGTATTGAAAAAAGGTGCTAAATTCTCAAATATCGCTGCCTTGTATTCGCTTGATAAGAATTCTGCCGATGGAGGACAAACCGGGAATATCGGCTGGATGACACAAAGCTATATGGTTCCCGGTTTCGAGAGCGTATTGACCGCTAAGCTCAAAACTCCTTTTATTCTTAAAACACAGTTCGGTACACATATCGTTGAAGTAGAAAAGAGAACAGAACTGATAAAGAAGAAAAAAGTAGCTGTTTTCGAGAAAGAAGCAATCGCAAGCAAAGAAACTATCAATGAGGTGTACGGCAGGGCTAACAGATTTGCCACTCTTGCAACGGGCAAGTATGACAATTATAAGAAAGCAGTAGATTCTTTGAAAGTATATTCTCATTCTGCCAACGTGATGGAGGGGACATCTTCATACGGTGCCGTTGAGAATGCAAAAGAGATTACACGTTGGGTCTTCGATAACAAGAAAGGCAACGTATCCAACATTATCACTGTAAACAACAACTATTTCTTCATCGCAACTATTAAGGATGTTCATAAGGGCGGCTATTCTGCCCTTGAAGAGGTCTCAGAGCCAATTCGCAGACAGCTTTACGCGGAAAAATACTCTCAGAAGAAAGCAGAAGAGGTGGCAGAGCAGATCGCAGGACTAAAAAACCTCAACGCCATAGCAGAGAAATTAGGCACGACCGTAAGCCGTCAAAGCAATATCGCTTTCGCCTCAATGAACAGCCAGGGCTTGGATTTGAAGTTCATCGGTGCAGCTTCTGTCGCTCCCCTCAATGAAATTTGCGGTCCCGTAGCAGGCAACATCGGCGTCTATGTTTTCAAAGTCACAGGACACGACACCGGTGCATTCTACACGGAAGACGATGCAGCAGGCTATTTCAACCGTATGAACGCTTACAATGCCCGCATGATTCTCCCTGTGATGCAGAACGATGCGGATGTACAAGACAACAGAGCGCGTTTTTATTAGAATTTAGTAATTCCGCCTTTTAGCAGCCCCGTTGTCAGGCTTTAAAAAGGCCTTTCCCGGTCTGCTAAGGCAAAAAGCGACAGCTCCCGCTCTCGCTAAAACCAAAATCCGAATATTGGCGGAGGTATAGCACTCCGCCAATACTTGTTTTATAAAATAATTTTATACCTTTGCATTACAACTATCGGTCGACTTTACGTCTTGGTTATGTAAGGTGGGCATCTTGGGTTGGACAAAGGAAACTGTATAGTTCCCTTTGTTTGTTTAAATAGAACAACAATCTTTTGATAAGTTCGTGGTGCGAGTTAAGATACTCGCGCCACGATGGTTTTTACCTTTATTTAAAAACCGCTGAGTTTTAGCGCGAATGCGCTTTTCGGCGGCTAAAAAGTATTTTTTAGCCAGCCTGAGTATTTTTTTTAAAAAATTTCCAACTGAATAAGGGCAGGGCGAAGGAGAGAAGACAAGCGGTGAGCCAGAAAAGGGCAACACGGGAGAAGTCGTAGGTCGTTCCGTTGCCGCCGGTCTGGATCATGAAGCCGCTGGCGATGTCTTGTATGCCTGCTGCCAAGTAACTGGAAATGCCTACGATGCCGAGTGCGGCACCGGTGGCTTTACGTGGGACGATGTCGAGCGCCATCAGTCCGGCGACAATGCAGTAGAGCAGTCCGATGGAGAGGCTGAAGAGCGAGATGTAGGCGATATTGAGGTTGTAGTTGCCGCCCGTGAAAAGGAAAAGCCCTAATGCAAGGAGGCAGAGGAGCCCGGAGAGCAGTACGGGGATTGTTCGGTTGCCTTTGAATAGTTTGTCGGAGAACCAGGCTGCGGAGATGGTGCCGACTACGCCGAACACTTCTGCGAACGAAATGATTTGGGAGGCTTGGGTGAGTGTGAAGCCTTTTTGTCGTTGCAGAAAGAGGACGCCCCAGCCGGTGACGCCGTATTGAGTGATGTAGACGAATGCGCTGGAAACGGCGATAATCCAGATGCCGGGGTGGAGGAGTAAGGACTTTTGTAGTGTTTTGGTGGATTGTTTGTCACGCTCGGAGAGGGGTTCGCCTGAGAGTTCTTGGACGGATGGTAGCCCTACGCTCTCCGGGGTGTCGTAGATTAAGAGAAGAATAAGGGCAGTGCCGATGAATCCTATAAAGCCGGCAAATAAAAAGCCGAATTGCCAGCCGAATTTGACGATGATGGCTCCGGTGAGGATGAATGAGAGGAATTTGCCGAAGTAGGGGGTGGCGCAAAAAATGCTGAAGAAGATTCCTCTTTCCGAAACGGGAAACCAACGGGATAGGCTTATAATGCCGGGAGGGGAGCCCATGGATTGCATCCAGCCGTTGATACCCCAGATTACTACGAAAATGATGAACAGGGTAGTGGGTGGGAGGTGTAGAGTGTTGTGAAAAAGCCCCAAAAGCCCTAAGGCAAGATTGAGTATTGCTGATATGGTAAGGCCGAAAGCCATAAAGCGGCGCGTGTTACAGTAGTCGGCAATGAAGCCGTTCAAGAATTTACCGGCAGCATAAACGAAAAGCAGGGTGGAGCCGATGATACCGAGTTGGCTTTCAGTGAAAAGCCCGTCATCAATGACAGGTTGCTTGATAACATTAAATGCCATTCGGCAGAAATAAAATAAACTGTATGCGCTTGTGGCTCCCCAGAAAGTCTTGCTCCTGAGCGACTTATAGGTCTGTTGTACTTTGTCCGCAGGCACTTTACAGGCAGAAGGACTGCTTATTTTGAAAAAATTTAGAATATTCATTTGTAATGATTTCCGTATAGATTAAATACGGATTCGACAAAGTTAAAAAAGAAAGATGAATTAACAGGAAAATTCATATCTTTGTTGCTCTTCAAAATGAAAAGTTTCGATAAAGACATATTAAAATTAGCTGTTCCGAGCATTCTTGCGAACATAACCGTTCCTCTTGTCGGGATGGTAGATATAGCCATTGCAGGTCATCTCACGGACTTGAAAGCGGCTTCTATGATAGGCGGAATCTCTATCGGAAGTATGCTTTTCGATTTGATGTATTGGAATTTCAGTTTTTTAAGAAGCGGGACAGGAGGGCTGACGGCTCAGGCTTACGGACGAAAAGACAGGAAAGATTGTGCAGATATACTGAGCAGGGGAGTAGGCTTGGCTTTCTTTATATCATTCTTTTTGATAGCAATACAGGTTATCTTCTTGAAAGTTGCCTTAACCTTTATCCCGTGCAGCGATGCCGTAAGTTCATTAGCGACACAATATTTCAAAATCAGGATTTATGCAGCACCGGCAACGCTTTCGCTTATGGCATTCAAAGGATGGTTTATAGGTATGCAAGACAGTGTAAGTGCGATGATTACCGACCTTACAGTCAATAGCGTGAATGTGTTGGCAAGTTTTGTAATTGCATACGGAGTACCCTTTATGGGAGTGCAGGGGATTGGATTTCAAGGAATCGCTCTCGGTACGGTAATAGCACAATATACCGGTTTGTTGATGGCAATCTTGCTGCTCTATTTTAAATACGGAAAAAGGGTTTTCGATGGCTATAAGATAAAAGATGCTTTAAATGCCTTAAAGACAAAAGGGGCAGGGAAATTCTTAAATACGAATATAGATCTTTTCATCAGGTCTTTATGCCTTATCATAGTCTATATCGGCTTTACGTCTATTGCTTCAGGTTATGGGGACTTGCTGCTTGCTGTCAGCACGATAATGATGAAACTTTTACTACTGTTTTCTTATTTCACAGACGGTTTTGCCTATGCCGGAGAAGCGAAAGCAGGAAAGTATATAGGAATGAAAGACTTGGCAAATACGCGCCTGACCGTTAAAACTGTCTTTGTGTGGAGTTTGAGCATAGGAGTTGTCTTTATTTTAGCCTGTATGGGTGGCTTTAATAAAATAATAAACCTTATGACCTCCGATTCGGAAGTAGTAGAAGAGTGCAGTAAATATTTTCTGTGGCTGCTTCCTATGCCTATTGCAGGATGTGCTGCTTTTACCTGGGATGGCATTTATGTTGGCGCCACTGCCTCCGGTTCCATGAGGAATTCTGCTCTTTGGTCTGTCGCAGCATTTTTTGCTATATGGTTTGCAGGAAAATCTGTCTTGCGAGATGTAAGCCCTGAAATATACATTCATGTCCTTATGACTGCATATTTTGCTCATTTGTCGGCAAGGGCTTTGTACCTCACTGTTAGGTATAAGCGGGATATTTTAGAATCTTCCTTTTAGCGGAATTTTTTATCCTCTTCCAGCATCCCAAGGTATGAATTGTACCTTTCTTGGCTTATGAACCCTTCGTCCAATCCTGATTTTACAGCACAGCCCGGCTCATGTGTATGTGTGCAAGGGGTGAAACGACAATCTTTTGACAACCTCAACATCTCAGGAAAATACAGAGCTATTTCTTCTTTTTGCAAATCCACCAAACCGAAACCTCTTATGCCCGGAGTATCAATTATGCAGCCCCCGTTCTCGGATGTTATTTTATACATCTCATAAAGAGAAGTCGTATGCTTACCCTGTAAGTGCGTGGTAGATATTTTCCCTGTTTTAGGATCCAAAGAAGGGTCTAAGGCTTTGATTAGCGAAGATTTCCCTACTCCTGATTCTCCGGAAAAAAGATTGATTTTGTTTTCGCACAGCTTTCTTAACTCCTCTATTCCCTCCCCTGTCTTTACAGACGTTTCAATGACTTTATATCCCACCCCCTCATATATGTTTTTAAAGTTCTCTATTTCGCAAGATACTTCACTTCCATAAATATCGACTTTGTTCAGAATGATAGTAGCAGGAATGCCGTAGACTTCACAGGTCACTAAAATACGATCTAAAAACGCCAATTTGACTTCAGGAAAGTAAAGAGAAACTATTATGTACGCCATATCAATGTTAGAAGCGATGACGTGGGATTGTTTTGACAGATTAGTCGATTTCCTTATCAGGTGATTTTTGCGCTCAAGCACCTCTGTGATTGATGCAGGATTTTCAAAGGTAGGCATCTCTGTGTCGCATTCGTAAGTTACACGGTCTCCGATAGCGACAGGATTCGTAGAGGTATTCCCTTTAAGCCTTATTTTCCCTTTTAAGACCGCAGGGAATGGCTTCCATTCGGGTAGGGCTGACAGCATAAAAAGATTACCACTGCTTTTGATTACCGTTGCTTCTCCTTTCAAAATCATAAAATTTAATTTACTGTAAAGATAATCTAAAATTTGTTAATTTTGCCGATATATGCATTCTAAACAAAATATAGAGCCGTCTGTTTCGGATAAAATTCTGCTTCACGCTTGTTGCGCTCCGTGTTCTTCTGCAATAGTAGAATACTTGGCAAAGGAAGGGTTGCAGATAGGAGTGTTTTACAGTAATTCGAATATTTATCCTCTGAAAGAATACGAAGTGAGGAAAAATGAGTGTAAACGTTATGCGGAGAAATATGCTATCGAGTTTATAGATGACGACTACGACCATGAATTATGGCGATGCGTGGCAAAAGGACTCGAAAACGAACCGGAGAGAGGAAAACGCTGTTTGGAATGTTTCAGATTTCGTTTGGAAAGAGCGGCTAAATACGCCAATCGACACGGATATAATATACTCACCACTACACTTGCCTCTTCTCGTTGGAAAGACTTGAACCAGGTCAATGAAGCGGGGGAGTATGCTTGTTCTCTCTTTCCCAATGTTAGATGGTGGGGAAGAAATTGGAGAAAAGACGGATTACAAGAAAGAAGAAATTTTCTGATAAAGGATTTAGGTTTCTACAATCAACTCTATTGCGGTTGTGAGTTTTCCTTTCGCAAAGAATCATAGTATGTTTTGCGCTGCGGGTTCATAGGAAACCACCCTTTAAGGACTCTTTTCTCTTGTTGGAATATTTCGACAATACCCCAAAAACAAGAGAAAGCCGTAGCTCCAAGGATTGTAGAAATCACATTCTCAGATACCCATAATGACAATAAAGAAAAGCAAACTCCGGCAAAAAATAACAACCACCAGGATTTCTTTCCCCAATAATATTCCATTTTTATGACAAGAGGGTGGCACAAGCCGATAATGAGGAATGTTGCCGCTCCCACAATAATTCCGTTAAAATTCATTATTCTATAGAATTGAGGTCTATAAGATTGTTCAGAAGAGCATATACTGTCAAACCTGCCACAGTCTTTATACCTGTTTTTTTTGTAATATTTTTTCGATGAGTAATAACAGTATATATAGATATATTGTAAAGTTCTGCAATCTCCTTATTTAGAAGCCCTTTTGCAACCGAAATCAAAATTTCCTTCTCTCTTGAAGATAAATCATCGCTATCCGTCTTAGGCGTTTCGCGCCCATTCTCTATTGCCAAATTCATTTTTCGCATTATAACAATAGGATCATCAGAAATATTTATCGAGCCATCATACTGCTTCAATATCTCTTCATTTGTAACGGAACTTTCCAAGGCGATGACGGATGCTTTCAAATGCTCCGTAAGAATAGTACGTCCTGTCTTTCTGGATTGAAAATCAAATATGGCAGGATCTACGATAATGAGATCTACATCCATATTCTGCAATCTTGCAATAGTCGTTCGAGACAAATCCGAAAGTATGCTTACTACTTTGAAAACGCCGTGATCATTCATAACGCTTTCCAACCCTCTTGCAATCACCATAGAAGGAATGATCAGAAGTACTTTCTTTATACTCTCCATTATTTTTGCTTTTCAAGATTTTTCTCTACCCTATGTACAATAGGGACAAGGATATTATCCTCTATGTTAGTATGCCTTGCCAGGTCATCCTCAAGATGATAAATATAATACAATACCTGACCGCGTCTTGCATTATCGCACTCTGCCGGCAGATACTTCATAACAATATTTTTAAGATCATTCAATTTCTCATCTATATTGCTATGGCTTTCTTCGAATTTATGTATTGAATAATCAGGGTTTCTTTTCCCTTCTAACAGTTCATCTACATAAGGGAATAGTAGATTTTCCTCATAAGCGAAATGTCTCTCCAATTCAGTCTTATAATCAGAAAAGAACTTCCATATTACCTTTTTCATTTTATCCTCACACGGCTCTATCAATTCCTCTATTCTATCTGCTAAATCCACCAGAGCAGTAGTAATATAATAAGAATGAGAGGAATGTAAATAATTCACAATATCACTCACCTTGCTCTCTTCCATCAGACTCCCTGCCGGAGAATAATCATCATAAGTATACACATTGCAGATAAGGATAAAGGTATCAGCATCTATATCATAATTCGCACATGCCTCCTCCACAGTCTTCTCTCCGAAACTAAGGCTGATACCCATACGCGCAAGCACACCGATAAGATTGTAATTAACATCGATCAAATCGGACAATTTCATTTTTGTTGAGAACAAATTCATAGCAAAAATATAATTAGCAAAGTTACTACAAAAAATCTGTCATAAACCTTTTTTATGAAAAAACCGACGCCTTTCACAAGGAATCGGTTTCACACAACAATTAAAAGGATCTAAACTTTTTAAAACTATATGACCTAAATATTTATTTAGTAATACAAAGGTACAGCGCAAAAACGCATCCTGCAATCCTAATAAATAGGTATATTTCACTCCCTCAATACCAACTTTCGGCATCATCACAAATAATGAGAACAATATTACCGCTAAAATCGTAAATTTGAAAAATTTACGATTAAGCGAAAAGCGTTTTCCTTAAGAAAACGCTAAAAAACAAAGGAATTTTAAAAAGCAAAAGATTATGAATCTTTCAGAAATTAAAACAGGCGAAAGCTGCATCATAGTAAAAGTACACGGACACGGAAGCTTCCGCAAAAGACTAATAGAAATGGGATTTATCGCAGGTAAAAAAGTCCTCGTAATTCTCAATGCCCCACTGAAAGATCCTATCGAATACGAAATTCTCGGATATAGGCTCTCTCTTCGAAGAGAAGAAGCCGGGCAAATCGAAGTCGTAAGTGAGACCGAAGCCAAAGCCGTTTTGGAAAACGAAACCCTTACTCCATTGGAATGTAACGAAAAAGACGAAATAGCACTCCTTGACGAAGAAATGAAACGTCTTGCAGAAGAACGTAAGCACACCATAAGAGTTGCGCTCGTAGGCAACCCAAACTGCGGTAAGACCTCACTTTTCAATATTGCTTCCGGAAGTCATGAACATGTAGGCAACTATAGCGGCGTTACCGTAGATGCCAAAGAAGGGGCCTTCGAATACAACGGATACAAATTCACTCTTGTAGACCTTCCCGGTACTTACTCTCTTTCGGCGTATAGCCCCGAAGAGCTCTATGTTCGTAAAAACCTAATTGATACGATACCGGATGTCGTTATCAATGTAGTAGATGCCTCAAATATCGAAAGGAACCTTTACCTCACTACACAAATCATAGATATGAATCTCCGTGTCGTTATGGCTCTCAATATGTATGACGAATTACAAGCCAAAGGGGATTCTCTCGATATCGATCAACTCGGTTATTTGCTCGGAATACCGATTTGTCCAACTGTAGGTCGCACTGGAGAAGGACTTAATCATCTTTTTGACACCGTAATAAAAATATATGAACAAAGCGATCCTAAATTAGGTCGTCATATACATATTAACCACGGAGCTGAGTTGGAAAAAAGCATCAACCGTATCCAGCAATTGATAAAACAAAATAAAGATATATGCAATCGCTACTCCACACGTTACTTGTCCATTAAATACTTAGAAAACGACAAAGACGTAGAAAGTATAATAGAAGCGCTTCCGAACAGGGATAAAATCATAGCTGCGAGAGTTGAAGAACAAGACAGACTTGACGCTTTTCTGCACACCAATCCCGAATCCGCCATCGTAGACGCTAAATATGCATTTATACAAGGTGCATTGGCGGAAACATATGTCATTCACAAAGAAGACAAACCTAAAGCTACTCTCACCGACAAAATAGATGCAGTAGTTACCAATAAATGGTTAGCCTTCCCTATCTTTATTCTCTTACTTTACATTATATTCCAAACTACCTTTACCCTCGGAAATTATCCGATGGACTGGATAGAATGGCTCGTCGGTAAATTCGGGGAATTTGTAGCCGGCTTTATGAAAGACGGTTGGATAAAAGACCTTGTAGTGGATGGAATTATCGCAGGAGTAGGAAGCGTTCTCGTCTTTCTCCCGAATATCCTCATCCTTTACTTCTTTATCTCACTTATGGAAGACTCCGGCTATATGTCAAGAGCCGCTTTCATTGTAGATAAACTTATGCACAAAATCGGACTGCACGGTAAATCCTTCATTCCTATGGTTATGGGTTTCGGCTGTAACGTCCCTGCGATTATGGCTACCCGCGCTATCGAAAGCCGTAAAAGCAGACTTATCACCATAGCCATACTGCCGTTTATGTCTTGCTCAGGCAGACTTCCCATTTTCGTACTGCTTGCAGGCGCCTTTTTTCCTAAATACGCCGCATTGGCATTACTACTTATCTATGCTCTCGGTGTCTTGCTTGCTATCCTCTCGTCAATCATATTAAGCAAATTCATAAAAGAAGACGATCTTCCATTCGTAATGGAATTACCCCCATATCGTATTCCTACAGGCAAAGCGATCAGACGCCACACATGGGAAAAAGGAAAGCAATATTTGGAAAAGATGTCCACCACTATTCTCATTGGCTCTATGATTATCTGGTTTCTCGGTTATTTCCCCCGTAACAAAGAACTCATACAGACACGAGAGACTTATACTGAAATAATTTCAGAAAACGGCAGCGCCGCCACAGCAGAAACAGAGATCATAAAGGCAAAATTGGATTCGCTCTACGAATACCAACAAGCACACTCCTATATCGGTTATATCGGTCGTGCCGTAGCGCCTGTTCTTGATCCGTTAGGCTTCAACTGGAAAATGGATATCGGCTTATTGACAGGAGTAGTAGCCAAAGAACTTGTTGTCAGCACACTTGGCGTTATGTACTCCAAAGGCGCCGATACCATAGATAAAAACGAAGACGAGTTAGCAGCCGATACAGGCTTACAATCAGCCTTAGCCTCCTCTGTAACCGTTCCCGGAGCTATTGCATTTATGATATTCATATTGCTCTACTTCCCATGTATTGCCACCTTTGTGGCCATAAAACACGAAACCGGTAAATGGAGTTGGGCAATAGCCATCTGCGCCTACACCATCATTGTCGCCTGGCTTGTCGCCTTTATTGCCTTCCACGTAGCTTCGCTATTTATATAAATATATTATTCCCCAATTATCAGTTAATATCAGAATCGATTACTTTCCACATGCCTCCGTAAGTTTGAGGTCCTTCACGAACGATTTTCCCTGTTGCCTTTAATTTAGCTATACCCTTCTTTATGGTTTCAGGGGACTTCAATAATAGTTCTGATAATTGTTTCCTGCTAACTTTCGGATTAAGTTGTATTTCTCTTAAGATAGCATTAACCGTAGTTTGGGTATTAGTTTGGGTATTAGTTTGGGTATTAGTTTGGGTATTAGTTTGGGTATTAGTTTGGGTATTA
>JBQMXN010000014.1:0-43728 GCA_052173975.1 Candidatus Cryptobacteroides sp.
ATATTAAGAACGGTAATAACCCCTATTACCAGTGGGGCCGTAAGGACCCTATGCTGCCGGGTGATGGCATCGGTGATGCGGATAAGACTTGCTATCCTAGTTCACCTGAATATAAGTTCAAATACGGTTCGGAAGGATTGAATACTAATGATATTAAGGAGTACATCAAGAATCCTCATAAGTTCAATATTAAGTCTGAGATGGACGGTAGGTATTTAAATTTGTGGAGTACGGATAATGAAAGGACTGATGCTAATGATGAAGTAGTGATCAAGAGTGTGTATGACCCCAGTCCCGTAGGGTATTCTCTTCCGGCATCTAATGCCTTCACGGGGTTCACTACAACAGGGCAGAATGTAGGTGTAAATTGGTCTACTCCACTTCCTCCTGAAGAAAGAGCGAAGTTTAATGTAAAAGGTGATTTCGATAATGGATGGTATTTCTATACTAAACTGAATAAATCTGGTAAAACATTCTTCTTTCAGGCTTCAGGAGTTCAACAATACGATTCTGGTAGGCTTGAATACATATCAAAAAATGGATGCATTGGACAGCCAATAATAACTCAAATAGTCAAAGCCGTGGAATAGAATTTTATTTTCATCGGATTAATCCGCTATACATTAACTATCGTAATCACGGCTTCTCTGTTCGCAGCGCAGAGGAGAAGGAATGGAGGAAAGTTGATGTGGGTTGGAGGGAGTTCAAAGGGTGTTTGGGTTAAAGGAGGTTTATGGTATGTAGATTGGAAGAAGTTACAACATCAAATTGGAGATGGACGGAGTGTATTATAATTTGTGGAGTACGGATAATGATAAGACTGATGCTAATGATGATGTGGTGATAAAGAGTGTATATGACCCCAGTCCCGTAGGATATTCTCTTCCGGCTCCAAATGCTTTCACGGGGTTTACCACAACAGGGCAAGCTTCTGGTAATCCTAATGAATTTAATATTCAAGGTAGTTTCCATAAGGGTTGGTATTTCTACTGTAAACCAAATAAAAAAGGGGAAACAGTCTTCTTCACGACCTGCGGCTATCGCTTCTACAGTACCGGTTCGTTGTACGACGTGGCGACGGACGGCTTCTATTGGGTGGCCGGGCTTTACGATACGAGCAGCGGTCGCGACTTGTTCTTCCTCTCGAACTATGTCTATCCACTATTCGGTAATACTCTTGGTCACGGGTTTTCTGTTCGCAGCGCAGAGGAGAAGGTATTAAAACATGAATTGGATGAAATTGCAAAGGGTGTTTAGGCTAAGGAAGGTTTATGATGGATAGATTGTAGGGAGTTGCAACACCAAGCAGGAGATGGACGGACAGTATTATAATCTGTGGAGTACGGATAATGAAAGGACTGATGCTAATGATGATAAAGTGATAAAGAGTGTGTATGACCCCAGCCCCGTAGGATATTCTCTCCCGGCCTCTAATGCTTTCACGGGGTTTTCCATAACAGGTGGACACACAACTAATCCTGCTAAATTAAATGTTAAAGGGAACTTTGATAAAGGATATTATTTCTATACAAAACCGGGAAAAGCAGGTAGTACTGTCTTCTTTACTGCAAGCGGATTGAGAGGACCGAATTTAGGTAATTTAGGAAGCATTAAAACAAGCTGTTTTTATTGGATGTATAGTCTACAAGATACGACTTATGGCCGATATTTATACTTTACATCAAACGATATACGTCCTATAAACATCAGTCGTAGAAGTGCTGGCTTCTCTGTTCGCAGCGCAGAGGAGAAGAAATAGAGGTGTGTGTTGTATAAATTGCAATGTGCTGACTTCCGCTACGCTTCATCCTCCCCACGCACGGCGCGGGTCCCCTCCATTTATGATGTCATGGATGACACAGTCACTCATTGCAACTCCTACAACACACAAGAAGATTAATGCTTTAAAGTTTATAAATTCAAGAAATATCAATCGTTGAGTATCACATTGTAATGATATTATGAAATAGCCTTTGATTGGAATCAAATCTACCATCAGAAAAGAAAATACTTTAAAGAATAGGGTATAAAATGATAGTTTATACGTTTTTTATCTATGAAAACGTATATTTTACGTTTCAGGGGATATTTTATAGTTATGATGTTTGGTAACTTTGTTCCGTGGGAATATATAGAGTTGCGCAGGGAGGGTGAAGATAACAGACTGACGATTGGGGAGATTAGAAGTGGAGGCTTAAGAGTCCGCTAGATTGACGAGCGAGAGCGAGGAAGAACACGTGAGGGGATGCTAAGATGCATCCCCTCACGGTAGTGGACAGGAGTGGTCAGCGGCCTGTGTCCGCTGCCAATCTTCGTATTGGGATTTCAGCAGGCGCGGACAGCGGCTGCGGCTTTTCCCTGAGCAGCCCGAGGGAGGGCAGGCTACTGCCCTCCGAAAGGGATGCGAACGGGGGAATTTATTTTATTTCTATACTTCCGGTAAAGCCGGCATTTGCTTTGTAGTGAGGAGCATATGTGCATTCGATATTCGCTACGGGGGATGAGAATTGACCGGTTTGCGTTACGTAGTATGTTTCTGTTATGGTAATATTTTCTTCCGGAAGTGTGTCGAAATAGTATTCTGTTTTGTCTGTTTTGACATTGCGGTAAGAGCCGAGGGTCGTGATACCGGACAGTTGTTGTGTGGGCATGAGTGTGGCTTCGCGAGGGATTGTAATTTTGACAAAACTACGATTTTCTGCACTCCAAACAGCGTATTCAGCGCGGATTTTTTCTCCTTTTTGGAGGAAAGTGCCGGGAAGGACCTGAGTTCCATCATTTTCGTGATATAGTTTCCGTTCTATTTTGAAGCCGTTTCCTGCGGCTTTGATTTCGTTTAACGGTTTAGCGTAGGATTTTTTCATCAGAGCGATCTTTGTGTTCATGAAACGGTCTCCGCCTGATATTATTTCAGAGAAAGCTTCTATAAAACCGGTATTTTCTCTCCATTGTTGAGTTTCTTTCTGCAAAATAAGCCAAAGCCTTATGCCGTCAGCGATCTCGGCGGCATTGACAGGTAATGGGTTTCCTGATAAAGCATAATCGCTGAAAATACGACACAGAAGGGTGTGTGCGTATGCTTCGCTTTCGAGCAGACCTCGGAAAGGCATAACGGCATTTGGGAAATAGATACCTCCATCTTTATGATTTACAGCATACTGGGACAATGATGCGATTTCTGAAGGTAAGGATTTCTTATTTATTTTGAGACCAAGTGATTGGGAGAATGCAAGACCGGCACCGACGGAGGATAGGTTCATAAATGTGCTTATCCTTTTTGCTTTTGTTAGAATATTTCCTTTGTTGTTGCCTTTGTCTATGAAGTGTTTAATATCTTTTTTTAGTTCGTTCAGTCTTTGTTTGAAATATTTTGGCTCACCGAATGGCTTGACATCAAATGGTATAAAGGAGTACATAGAACGAATATAGAGGTAATTATCTATTGGAATACCATAATATGCGGTATCTAACATCTTCTGGTCTAAATATTTGACGGATGAGGATAAATCTCTGCCTTCCTGTATGAATTTTGCAAAATATTCTAAGACTACAGCTGTAATCACTGGTGAGGATTTCATACCCTGAAACCATGCGAAACCTCCGTCTTCATTTCGACAGGCAAAAATTTTATCCAATAGTTCTTGCGAATTATTTTGTTCAAATAAATGTTTAATTATAGTGATATAATACGTTTCAATTAAAGAAAGGACGTCGTTACCGGTCTGTGATGATTTGCCTTCAAAGGCGTGGTCCAGTATATCCCTAACTGATTTTTCCGAGTATTCAGTTCCGTAAGGCGATACATTCACGAATTCTTTTTCCAATTTTTCTACCATTTTTCTTTTATCGTCACCGGTTTTCAATATCGCAGAATGTACTTCCGTTAACGTCTGTTCTCTGTTCAAAACAGGTATGGTTACAAACATCCCGTCCGAGAATTGTTTTTCATCATCGGCAAATAGCACTTTGATTCCTATTTCGTTAGTTTTGTCAACTATGACTTTTTCAGGAACATCTATATCAAACATTACTTTATAGGTACCTTCTGCATCTACGGCAACATCCTCGCATAAAGTCTTTATAGGGTTGCTATTCATATAATCGGTTCCTTCATATTGATATAAATACATCTTTCCTTTAACTTTATTATCTGCGAGTGATGATAAAGAAACAGCAAGAGAATATTTATCTCCTGCATACAGGTATTGCGGTACTGTTGCATCTACTTTTACAGGAAGAGAAACTACAAAATCCTTGCTCAGAATTTTACTATTCATATTCTTATCATGAGCATAGACACGCACGCAATACGTGGAGAGTTTATCGGATGTCTTAAATTTGAGCGAAACTTTTCCTTGTTTATCAGGATAGAGGAAAGGCTCAAAAGCCAAAGAGTTAGAAAAGACATTACGAATGATAATATCCTCAAAATGTTCGTCACAGGCACAATCTTCTACAGTTTCTTTCGCTAAAAAAGAATAAGAACGGAGACCATTCCTATCAAATTCTCCATTGTGATTAATAGGAATATTATCGAAATACCTCTGCCTACTTTGTTCCAAAGTCCAAGTATTTTCTTCAAAAGCATCTAAACCTTTATCGTAAATCGATGCCATTACCTCAACTCCCCTATCCGCATCAAACTCAAAAGTATATTGCTTTCCCGGTAAAAGTTTATTTTCAAAAGAAGATACAGTTAATCCTAGTTTATTATGCTTTTTTGTCGCATTAAATATTTTAGAGAATTCATAAGCATATCCTTTCTTAAAATAAAATAACTTTAAAGAAATTGCATCAGGATAATTATATTTATATGTATGGAAATAATCCAACACCTCACCTCTCTCTACCCTAATCATTTTTCCAACGGTACTTTGGCCGTTATGCAACAAAATGTTAGCTTGTACCGGACCATCATTAACCCCGAAACGAATATGTAAATCGTTACCGTAATCTACAATATTTTTGTCTGCAAAGAAGAAGTAATCTACAGAATGCGGACAGTATTTTTCGCTTTCTGCAATCTTCAAAAATTCCAGCCTGTTCTTTCCTTTTATCTGTTCTCCGGCAACTGCTTCCGCAACAAAAGAATAAACATCAGATTTTAGAGATGATAAATCCAAACAAATACTTTCTCCTGCCAGTGTCGTCCCTGAAATCACAACAGAATCTCTGCTATCACGCAAATTATAATTTATTTTTGTTTCGTATGGACAAGAAACAGTAAATACCGGTTTATCTTTTGTCAGAATACTGTAACCCTTATAATTTTTAGTAGCAAACTCGCCTTCTAAAAGATCTTTACTGCCTATATCCAAATCCAAGATACTTACAACACTCACGGTATGGTTGAACTCATTGGTCTCTCCCAAAATATCGCTTAATATGATATCGATAGAATACCAGCCTGCTTCAACAGGTACAAAATCGAATGCAAAATTTCCTTGAGCGTCAATTACGGTTTTTCCTTTTTTGAATGAATTATTGTCATTCGTAATATTGTAATTCAAAGAAGCCGAAGACAATTTATGACCTGAAGCAGCCGTAACTTTCCCTGAAATCCTAACAGTATCTTTTGAAAGGTAAACTTGTTTATAATCATTAAATTTCAAATCAAAAGAAGGCACTACGAACTCAGCAACCGTAAAATCCACACTTTCATAAAACGGCTCTGCTTCCAGATAAATATTAAAACTTCCGTTTTTATGTTCTTTAGGCAAAACAAAGCTACCTGCCAATGCTCCAAAATCATTGGTACATAAATTAAGTTCATCCAATTTATTCCACTCTGAATCCTTTAAATATACTTTTACACTTTTACCTGCTCCGACCACATTAGTGTTGCCTTTTTTATCCGAATTATAAAGGATAGCCTTAAACTTAACCGTATCACCGGGATTATAAACTCCCCTATCCAAATAAATATTAGCGTTACTGTTTTCATTCGGATTTCCTTCCCAATAAGAAGGGTAATAGACCTTACGACTTTTTTTCAGCATATCCGCATCATAAAAAGCTTGTATTTGATATTCTTGTTCTATATCAACAGATTTATCTAATTCTTTCGGAAAAGGAATAAATCCGTTTTTGCAAGACAAGTCCTTGAATCGTTCTACTTCCTTGTTTTTATAGAATAAAGAAATGGTGAAATTTTCCAGAGGTTTACCTGCATTATCGGAAGCATAAAGATACGCTTTTTGGGCATCCCTGAACATAGCAAGATAAACAGAATACTTCTGAAAATAAGATTCAGTCTTATAATCCCCGCTTTGTAAAAAAGCACGATAATTGCCATCTTTCAATTCAGACAAATTTAATTTTAAAGTATCAGGAATATAAAACCATGAATTCTCGCTCAAGAGTTCTTTTTTCAGGACTATCTCTGAACTATCCGATTTATAAATCTTAACACTAATCTGAGAAAGATTTCGCAATATTATTTCCGCCTTATCCCCGGAGATTTCAAAACGTGCATCTTTACGATTAAGAGCTGAAATCAATGTTTTCACAATGGTAATGCCGCTTGCAATTTCCTTTTCTTCTCCTTTTAATGAAAGTCTCTCTTTTTCAAATTCTCTACATTTTTTTAAGAATGTTACAAAATCGTCACTCTTTGCCTGCTTTTTTTCCAATTCCTCAAACTCAAGACGTAACACCTCAGCCAAAGCATAAAATGAGACTCCTTTGCCTTCATACTTCTTTGCAAAATCTTCAAATGCTTTTTTATCATTTTTTATACAGATAAAGTCATAATATGCCTCATTAGGGTATCTTCCTTTAACAAAATCTTTCAACTCTTGAGAATTCAAACTCCAAAGTACATATTCATAATCATTTGCAATATAATCTTTGAGTTTTCCTCCCAAACCATACTCGACAATATAATCTGAAGAATAAAAATCTTTGTTTACAGAAGAAATCAACTTATCTTTATTCGATTTCATCTTTTCAGATAAGACTTTATTATCCAACCATTTATAATATCTATCGAATGAATATGAAACAATCGGGATATTAAATTCTTTAATTTCTTCTTCCAACTTATTTACAAGAGAATCTCGTAATTTCCAATTCTTTGATGTCCTGACGGAAATATACTTATCACTTGCATTATAAAAATCCCAAGCCCTATTTTGGGAGAAAGACAAATTCTTTATTTCCAATAGAATATCTGCTTGTTTTTCAGGCATATCCGCTTTAGAGGCTTCAGAATAGGCTTTCCATAGACTCTTAATGCTTTCATTATGAGCATTGCCTGCTTGTATAAAAAGTGTTAAAACTAAAATTAAACAAAACAACTTCATATAATCATTATTTTTTATTCCAAAGGGGTAAAGCCTCCGATACCACAAAAGTACTTCCCCCAATATAAATCAATGTCTTATTATCACTCAAAGATTTTGCCAAAGTGAGAGCTTCCTCCACACTCATAGTCACAACAGCATCTAAATACCGATCTGTAAGTTTACAAAAAGCTGAATATTTCTCTAAAATTTTATTCGCATTTAAAGCCCTGTCAGATTTCGGTTGTGTAAAAATATACTTAGCATTTTCAGGCATCAGAGGCATTATAGAATCCAAATCCTTATCAGCCATAACCCCATATATTATTATTAATTTAGAGAAGCCTCCTTTCGATTTCAATTCCAATAACTGAGCAAAATTATTTTCAAGTGCAGGAGGATTATGCCCAATATCGCAAATCGTATATGGAACATCCGACAATTTTTCCCAACGTCCGTGAAAATCCATTTTTTCAGCCGTATGAATAATGGCATCTGCTAAAATTTCATCATTTCCCTTTATAAGAATTTTATTTTTCTTTAGTACCTCAACGCAAGCAAGAACCGTCCTTAAATTTTTAACTTGATATGCTCCTTGCAAATCCATATTTGCAAGAATATCCTCCTTATTATTCCACAAACAAGGCTCTATACAATCGGCAAACAAAATATTAGTATGGAATTGGTGCGCTTTTTCCTCAAATATACCTTTTGTTTCATTTTTCATCTCTCCTACCACCACAGGAATGTTATCTTTGATTATTCCTGCCTTTTCCATTGCAATTTTCGCAAGAGTATTTCCCAACAAATGACAATGATCCATCCCTATACTTGTAATAACGCTCAACTCCGGCAACACTATATTAGTACTGTCCAAACGACCTCCAAGACCTACTTCTATCACTGCTATATCCACATATTCTTCAGAGAACCATTTAAAAGCCATACCGGTAGTAATTTCAAAAAAAGACAAATCAAGTTTCTCAAATGTCGATTTCCAATTATTTATAAATTTCAGGACATACTCTCTGTCCACAAGCCTAGCAACACCATTGCCCTCAATGATACGCATTCTCTCACGAAAATCCAGCAAATGAGGTGAGGTATAAAGCCCAACCTTCAAACCGCAAGCAGATAAAATAGAAGACAACATATTAGCGACAGATCCTTTCCCATTAGTTCCTGCAATATGAATAACCTTATAATCTCGTTCAGGCATACCTAAAAGTGAGCTAAACGCTTCAATATGCTCTAAACCGGGTTTGTACGCTTTATTAAAATCTGTATTCTGCACAGAAGGGAAACGCTTATATAAAGCCTCCAACTTGCTATAATATAAATTAATATCGAATCTTTCCATACTTAGACCAAAATTAACTAAATTTACAACATAAAAAACAAAAATTTATGAAAGAAAAGCCCTCGGCAATATTTTCCGAATACATAATAGACGGGATAAAACAGCCGCTTACTCCTGCTCAAATCCTTGATAATGATTTCATTGCAAATGGGAAAGCAGCAAAAATTCCATTAAACGAAATGTATGCAGGGACAATAATGGACGAGAGCCTTGATCCTATTCCTGCCGTATATGATTTCAATAATGAAAAAATAAACGAATACATAGAGCTACTCGAACAGAACCGCAACAAAGAAAGAGTATTTCCTACAATATTTTCAGGAGCATACACAAAATCGTTACTTGCCACCACGCTCATAAATTCAATTTGGAAAAACGGACATTTTCATATCAGAGATTTTAAAATCAATGCTCATTGGCACTGGAATGACTCCGTTTTAGGTAACATGGCTGCATTTTATAATTCGGTAGAAGCAGCGGCAGAATACATAAACGGGCTCGGAATTGAGATCGATAGTTATTCTTATGATACGTGTAAAGATTCTTTGACAGTATCATTCGAAGTTCTTAAAGATTTTTTCAGAGAAGATGACAGCGAAGAAAACAATCACAAACACTACATAGAAATTTCTGCAAGAATACCTTCAAAACTCATAAATGAAACAGAAAGCTGGATAATTTACATACCGTTTGACACTTGCGATTACAGATTAGGAGGCTCAAAACTATTTGAAATAATCGGCAAAACAGGAATAGTTGCCACTGAAATTGATAATCCTGAATACTTTACTGACTGCTACGAAATCGTACGAGAATTAGTAGAAGACGGCATACCTCTATCCGGGATTACTGTTGGCGAAGGTGGCTTAATCAGTGCATTAAACGAATACAGGACAACTGAAACAGGACTTATCTGCAATATTTCAGATATTTCCAAGGCATATAATGAGCCGGAAGACATAAGAATTTTATTTTCTGAAATGCCCGGAGTTCTAATACAAATCAGGGACAGTGATTATGATTATGTCGATGCAGAACTCTTGCTCCAGGATATAGCTTACTTTCCTATCGGAAAACCTCAAAAAGACGGACGTTTGGAAATTACCAAAAATGAAACAAACAACCTTCTAAACATTCTTCAATCGCTAATTAGAAGTTAATTTTTTATTAGCGGGCAAGCTACAAAGCAGACAAGGAGCAAAAATATCGGAATAATAAAAAAAGTAAATTTATTGCAAGATTTTTTGTAAATTTGCAATTCGCTTAATCATATGTATTATCAATAAATTTTTATATATTATGTTTGAAAACAAGAAGAGAGTGTACCGATTCGGAGGCAAGAATGCCGAAGGAGATGGACAAATGAGAGAACTCTTAGGCGGCAAAGGAGCAAACCTTGCCGAAATGAGTAAACTTGGTATGCCTGTTCCTGCCGGCTTTACCATAACCACGGAATGCTGCGCCGAATATTATTCACTCGGTGGAGGCTACACAGATGAGCTAAAAAAAGAAGTTGCAGAAGCTCTTGAAGCAACAGAACAAATAATGGGTAAAAAGTTCGGCGATACCAAAGATCCGCTTTTGGTTAGTTGCCGTTCAGGTGCAAGAAGTTCTATGCCCGGTATGATGGACACCATACTTAACATCGGACTTTGTTCTGCTACACTACCCGGAATGATCGAAAAAACAGGAAACCCTCGTTTCGTTTATGATGCATACCGTCGTCTTATTATGATGTATTCAGACGTCGTAATGGAGAAAGCAGAAGGGATTGAGCCTGCTGACGGTCAAGGAATACGTCAACAACTTGACAGAATGATGGGCGAGTTGAAAGACAAAAAGGGATACAAATCTGACACTGAAATCACAGCAGATGAGTTGAAAGAACTTTGCGTACTTTTCAAGAAAAAAGTAAAAGAAGTACTTGGAGTAGAATTCCCTGACACTGCTGAAGCACAACTTTGGGGTTCTATCGGAGGGGTATTCAAATCTTGGAATGGGAAACGCGCAATTGCATATAGAAGAATCGAAAGAATTCCTGACGATTGGGGAACAGCTGTCAATGTACAGTCAATGGTTTTCGGCAATATGGGTGAATCTTCAGCAACAGGTGTTGCATTCTCACGTAATCCTGCAAACGGAGACAACAAATTCTATGGTGAGTGGCTTATCAACGCTCAGGGAGAGGATGTTGTAGCAGGTATCCGTACTCCAAATCCCCTTAATGAGTCTACAAAGAGCGAGAAAAACAAATCTCTTCCTTCTTTGGAGAAATCAATGCCGGAAGTTTACAAAGAATTGGACGGTATCCGTACACGTCTTGAGAATCACTTCCATGATATGCAGGACATCGAATTTACTATACAAGAAGGTAAATTATGGATGTTGCAGTGCCGTGTAGGTAAGAGGACCGGTCTTGCCGCTCTTCAGATGGCCAATGATATGGTAGAAGAGGGAATGATTGATGAGAATACGGCAGTAATGAGAGTTTCTCCATCTCAATTGGATGAAATTCTTCACCCTATACTGGATCCTTCATCAGAGAAAAAGGCTACTGTAGTTGCACAAGGTCTTCCTGCATCTCCGGGTGGAGCAGTAGGAACAATCGTATTCACATCTGAAGCAGCAATGGAAGCCGCAAAGGAGGGCAAGAAAACAATTCTCATACGTGAAGAGACGTCTCCTGAAGATATAGAAGGTATGCGTGCGTCAAGCGGTATTCTTACAACCAGAGGCGGTATGACCTCACACGCTGCTCTTGTTGCTCGTGGTTGGGGTAAATGCTGTATCGTAGGATGCGATTCTATGAAAATCAATTTCGAAAAGAAATGTGTTACTTTCGCCGGTGATAAAAAAGAATACAAAGAGGGCGATTGGCTAAGTCTTAACGGAACAAAAGGTAAAGTTTATGGTGGTCAAATTGACACTATGGATGCTACTGAAAATCCATTATTCATCAAATTTATGAATATGGTGGATAAGTTCCGCAAACTTGGTATCCGTACGAATGCTGATACACCGGAAGATGCAGCAAAAGCTCTTCAATTCGGTGCAGAAGGTATAGGATTGTTCCGTATCGAACATATGTTCTACGGTAAAAATTCAGAATTGCCGCTTGCTAAATTGCGCAAAATGATTCTTTGCGATACAGATGAAGAGCGTAAAGAGGCTCTCTCTGAGTTAGAGCCTTTTATCAAAGCTGCAGTAAAAAGCACTTTGAAAATTATGGATGGTAAACCTGTAGTATTCCGTCTTTTGGACCCACCTCTACACGAGTTCGTTCCTAAAAACGCAGAAAAGAGAGCAGAGCTTGCAAAAGAATTGGGTGTATCTGTGGCTGAAATCGAAAAGAGAGGAGAATCTCTTCACGAGGTTAACCCTATGATGGGACACAGAGGAGTTCGTCTACACGTTTCTTTCCCTCTTATTGCAGAGACTCAATACAGAGCTATTTTCACAGCTACTGCCGAACTTCAAGAAGAAGGTTTCCACCCTATTCCTGAAATTATGATTCCTGTTACTATTTCTGCACGTGAGCTTAGTTTCCAAAGAGCAATTTGCGACAGTGTTAAAGCGGAAGTCGAAGGCAAGACACGTCAATATATCAAGTACCATTTCGGAACGATGATTGAGATTCCTCGTGCTGCACTTACTGCTGACAGAATGGCCCGCGCTGCAGAGTTCTTCTCATTCGGTACAAACGACCTTACACAGATGACTTTCGGTTTCTCTCGTGATGATGTTGGTACATTTATGGGTGAATATCTTGGAAACAAGATTTTGGATGCTGATCCTTTCCAAACTATTGATACCAAAGGGGTTGGTAAATTAGTAGAGTACGGTATTCAGAATGGACGTTCTAAGAGGGCGGATCTGAAATGCGGTATCTGCGGTGAACATGGAGGTGACCCTGATTCTATCAAGTTCTTTAATAAGATTGGTCTGGATTATGTTTCTTGTTCTCCGTTCCGTGTGCCTATAGCACGCCTTGCTGCTGCACAGGCTGCTATCGAGCAAGAGAAGTAAAGACTATATATACAGTTGATTTTCACTTGATTAGGCGGCAGATTCTTTACTCAAAAGGCTCTACCGCCTTTAATTTTTAAGGGAAATAAGGAGAAGCACGTGCATTCTGCTAGCTTTATAAATTGATTTTAAGGTTTGTCGTGATGCGGAGGCGCATCACGTGTTATGACCTTTTTAAAAATTCCGATAAATTTTAAGAGTGCGCTCCAAAATTTTTGGAGCGCACTCTTTTTTACCTCGCGTGAGCGAAGGTATTAATATTTGTTTAATGGTCTTCCATTCGTCATATTATGGACTTTTTGGCGTATCTTTTCTATGAGATTTTTGTGTTCTAAGGCCTCAAGATCCTCTATATGGACAGCGCAAGATGTTAATAGTATATCGATTAGGGTAACTATCTCAGCCATATCTCTTTCGACAAAGCCTCTCGAAGTTACTGCCGGAGTCCCGATTCTAACACCTGAAGTCAAAAACGGACTACGAGAATCGAACGGTACCATATTTTTATTTAAAGTTATATCAGCTTTTACTAATTCTTTTTCTGCAATTTTACCTGTAAGTTCAGGAAATTTTGAGCGTAAATCAATAAGCATTAAATGGTTGTCCGTACCGCCGGATACGATCTTGTAGCCTTTCTCGATAAAGCAATTACACATAGCCTTGGCATTGGATATTACTTGTTTTTGGTATTCGACAAACTCTGGCTGCATTGCTTCAAAGAATGCAACAGCTTTTGCAGCAATTATATGCTCTAATGGACCGCCTTGAACACCGGGGAATACCATAGAATCTAAAATAGCGCTCATCTTTTTGATTTCGCCTTTCGGAGTTGTAATTCCCCAAGGGTTATCAAAGTCTTTACCCATCAAGATGATACCTCCGCGAGGGCCTCTTAGAGTTTTATGTGTTGTAGATGTAACGATATGAGCATATTCAACAGGGTTATTTAAGAGTTTAGCGGCAATAAGACCTGCCGTGTGAGCCATATCAATCCATAAAATAGCCCCGACTTTATCTGCAATAAAACGCATTCTCTTATAATCCCACTCGCGAGAATAAGCGGAAGCACCACCTATAATCAATTTAGGTTTGCTTTCCAATGCGATTTTCTCCATTTTATCGTAATCGATGCAACCTGTTTCATGGTCTAATCCGTAAGGTACTGCTTTGTACAAAATCCCAGAAGCATTTACGGGAGAACCGTGAGTAAGATGCCCCCCTTGTGACAAATCCAGTCCCATAAAGGTCTCTCCCGGTTTTAGACATGCCATAGTGACAGCCATATTTGCCTGCGCACCTGAATGCGGTTGGACATTGGCGTATTCTGCACCATACAATTGGCAGATACGATCTATTGCAAGTTGCTCGATTTTGTCTACGATTTCACATCCTCCGTAATATCGCCTACCCGGATACCCTTCTGCATATTTATTTGTACAGATAGAGCCTGCGGCTTCACGTACTTGGTCACTAACGTAATTTTCAGAAGCAATCAACTCCAGACCTGAAGCTTGCCTTTCTTTCTCTTTTTTAATAAATTCAAATGTCTGTAAATCTTGTTTCATGAGCGGAGAATTTAATGTTAATACTACAAATATACTATCTTTTTTGCTACCTTTGCAACCACATAAATAATATTATCAACAGGTTATAAACAAATGAGAGATAGAAAGTTACTAAATATAGAGTTAAATAGGATAAGTCCTGAGGAATATAAGAATTCTCCTAAATCCGGAATTATCGTACTATTGGATAATATAAGAAGCGCTCATAACATCGGCTCTATATTCAGAACTTGTGATTCTTTTAAAATTGATAAAATTTTTCTTTGCGGAATCTGCGCGACACCGCCTTCTGCAGAAATTCACAAATCCGCTTTAGGTGCAGAAGAAAGCGTGGATTGGGAATACACAAAAGATGCTATAAGCAAGATAAATATGCTAAAAGCGGAAGGATACAAAATAGTAAGCATTGAACAAACGACTCATTCAATAAAAATGAATAAATTCATTCCATCGAATGATGATAAATATGTTCTTATTTTCGGCAATGAAGTGGAAGGAGTATCCCAAGATATCGTAGATACCTCTGATTTTTCGCTAGAAATACCACAGTTCGGTACAAAACACTCTCTAAACGTATCTGTCTGCTCCGGAGTGGTACTTTGGCATTTTAAGTATCTAAGAAAAAATTAGTTTTTTATTTAAAAAAAGAAAAATGAACTCTTCCATAATGTTTTTCTTTGAAAAAGTGCGGATGATTTGAAAAAGAATGTTCGTCTCCGTGTTCTAAAATGAAATAACAATCATGGTTCAGAATATCTTGCTCAAAAATTTTAGCCGGTATAGTTTCTATACCTTCAAGAGCATAAGGAGGATCTGCAAAAATAATATCGAATTTTTCTTTACAAAGCGGTAGAAAATCAAAAACATTTGCCCTTACCATTTTCACATTATGCAGTCCTAAACGTTTGGATTCCAAAGTAATAAAGGAAGCATTCTCACGAGCCATTTCTACCGAATACACTATACTTGCCCTCCTTGATGCAAATTCAAAAGCAATCGCCCCTGTCCCTCCAAACAAATCAAGAACCTTCAAATCTTCAAATTCATACTCATTATTAAGGATATTGAAAAGCCCCTCTTTAGCAAAGTCCGTAGTCGGTCTTGCCTTATATCCGATAGGAGGCAAAATAGGAACTCCTTTCAAGCGTCCTCCGATTATCCTCATAATCTATCTACAGCTTTGAAATAACGGTACAAGGAAAATTTTTCTTCATCTGAAAGAGGAGTGCGGAAACAAATAGTTGAAACCTCGGGATTAAGTTGCAATTTATTCATTGTCAGGAAAATAAAATATTCCGCTGTTGTAAAATAAGATGCGTCAAAAACATTACAAAACAAAAGCCTTTCCCCTTGCGCTATTACTAAATTCAGAAACCCATCTTTATAAGATACCAAAATCTTATTATAATCCTTACACTTATTAAGATCTTTTAGAAGATAATACAATTCAGGTAATTCTACTTCTTTCTCTGAACCAGAAACAGAGGAATATAAAAGAACGGCTTCATACTCCGGCAATTCCACATAATGGACCTTCTCATTATCTTGAAGTTTAACAACCGAAGAAAGTGCACTTCTGATATCCTCTTCATTAAAGAATACTTGAGGAACTAAAGTGCACTTCGGGGTATAAAAGGATACCGGTATTACTAAACTATTCCCAGTTTCCGGCATTGTTATTTGGTGCAGTAATACTTCCTACTTGAAGTCCTTCAAACTTATTCTGATCCTTATTATCAGAATCTAAATTTATTCTCAATTGATTATCTAAACCTTTCAATAAAGCCTTATAAGGCATCTTTGCCTCGAAAAGCGGAACAGGGACGCCGGAAACAATCTTTATTACGGCAGACATTTCAACTTTCTGTCCACCTGAAAAAGGAATGATATAAAGAGAATCTATATTGAAATCGCGACGACCTTTGAACAAAGTATCCTTAACGGCGACTTCATTATCTACAGAGAATACCAAGTTACGCTCGCCTGCAAGATACATCTTATACAATTCCGCAGGTTTAATACCTCTACGCTGCCTCTTTATGCGTTCAGTATTGGCAACAGCAAGAGAGTCATCAGAAGATCCTACACGCATCGTAACAACCATTTTACCATTCTCATAAAAATCCTTCAAACTGTCAATTGAAGAAGTAAAACGATTATTAACACTTTTAAATGCAACCTGCAAAGTCCTTATATCCTTTAAGCGTTGAACAGCCACAGTTTCTCTCGCCGCCCTTTGCTTATTAAAAGTAACAGGTTCCATAACGCTATTGACAATAAGGTAAACAAAGCCCAAGATTGCCAAAGGAAAAATAAAGTAGCACAGTACTTTTTTAATTACTTCATTCATATATATGATATTTAATTTTCAAACTAAACTTTGTTACAAAGTTAAAAAAATGATTTATTAATTGCAATATCATTCTACGCGAAAATGAATGGGAAAACTATAAATAATTTATAAATTTGTAATCTTATATACTACGGAGATATGCTTGACATCAACAAAACATCCATATTGCAATTGAGCGACACTATTAAAGGCTCATCGGTGATTTCCATAGTAGCTCATACCAACCCGGACGGTGATGCCTTAGGTAGTTGCCTTGGATTGTTATATTATTTAGACAAGATTCAGAATAAAGACTGTATGATAATTTTACCGGATCCAATACCGGCAAAATTAGAATTCCTGACACATGATATCTTAAACAAAAGATTGTTTTTTTATTCCGAGAGCAGAAAGGCTGTTGAAAAAAGAATTTCGAAAAGCGACCTGATTTTTTGTTTGGATTGCAACGGATTTTCAAGAACCTCTCAAGGATTTGAGCATATTTTGAGAAAAAGCAATGCTTCCAAGATACTTATAGATCATCATCCTGAACCGGATTCTGAGGCATTTAATCTTGTCTTTTCTAAAACGGATATTTCTTCCGCATCAGAATTAGTTTACTACATACTGCTTTCAATGCCTGATATCAATGGAGACAATAAAAGATTACCCAAAGAATCAGGAACAGCTCTTATGACAGGTATGACTACAGATACCAATAATTTTTCAAATTCAGTCTATCCTTCGACTTTTGAAATGGCATCTTCGCTCTTATCCGCAGGAATAGATAGAGAATCTATTATAAATAATATCTATAATAGTGCAGATGAGAGAAGGATAAGGCTTATGGGATACCTCCTTTCAGAAAAATTAAAGATAATGGAGAACGGTGCAGCTTATATTATTTTAGATAGTGAAACACAAAAAAAATTTAATTATCAAAAAGGAGATAATGACGGTTTCGTAAATATTCCTCTTACTATCAAAAAAGTAAAAATAAGTTTGTTTATATTGGAGGAAGATGGAGCTTTCAGAATTTCTCTTCGTTCAAAGAAAGGAATATCGTCAAATGAATGCGCCAAAATATATTTTTATGGTGGCGGACACGAACAAGCATCGGGAGGAAGGCTTTGTGCTAAATTCAAAGGAGAAATACAAACTCCCGAACAGATAAGTGAATATGTAGAGAAATCTCTTAATAATTTTTTAGGTTGATATGAAACGTTTCCTCCCAATATTTGTTATTATGGCTTTTGTTTTAGGATGCTCCAAAAACGAAGGAATCTACTCTGCACAAGAAAAACTGATAAACACATACATTGAGACCCAACAAAAAAACCTTCCGGACGCTAAAATCACTTATAATAGCGGTGCAGTAAGATTTACAATTAAAGAAGGAACAGGAGCAGGTGTAAATGCAAAAGGCAAAGTCACAGTTTATTATAGCGGATATATATTAAGCAAGAGTGCAACAATTGAACCAAAATCTTTATTTGCAACAAACCGGAAAGAAAATGCAAAAGAATTAGGTTTAGACATATCAGATGAAACAAAGTTTGCACCTATAATCATATCCTTGAAAGACAAAACAATCTCCGAGGGTCTTAGAAATGGGCTTGCAAACATAAAAACAGGAGAAGAATGTATAATATTGTTTTCTTCAAAATACGGATACAAAGGAGAAAAAGTAGGTATTATTCCTGCTCACTCTCCTATGGCTTTCCATATATGGGTACAAAATATAAATGAATAAATAATAAAACTATGAATACTAAAACACTCTTATTAACGACCTTGTTATCAAGTACTCTATTGTTTTCAAATTGTGCTAAAGAAGCAACTGTAAGCAAAAATGATGATGTGAAAAGGTTCATTGAAGCATGGATAAAAACGAAACATCCAAATTCTACAAAAACGCCATTAGGAGTATATATACTAGGAAGCACGGAGGGAACAGGTGAAACAATAGAAGCAAATGATTTCATTTTTGTGGGATACACCGTAAAAAGCCTGAATAATTCTATTATTTCCACAAATAATGCAGAAATTGCAAAACAAATAGGGAAATATGTACCGACATACCCTTATGGAACAACTATCTGGAAGATGGATTTAAGTTCAATAAGTGTAGGAATGCTCGATGCAGTAAAAGGTATGAAAATAGGTGGAAGCAAAACAATTTTGATTCCGGGATGGTTAAATGTACACAAAGAACATAAAACGGAATCCGAATATTTAGAAAAGGAATCAGGTAATACCGTTATTTGTGAATTAACGCTTCAAAAAAAGGTCAAAGACATAAATAAATGGGAAGAAAAGATATTAAAAGAGTTTTCTAAAAAAATGCCAAATGCAAAAAAAGAAAAAGAAGGTTTATATATACAAAAATTAAGAGAGAACAAAAATAAAAAAAGCGAGTTAAAAAAGGATACCACTGTGAATATCAATTACACAGGTCGTCTTCTAACCGGAGAGGTTTTCGATACTACAATAGAAGATACTGCAAAAGTCTACAATATTTATAGTGAAAATAAGAAATATGGACCTGTAAGCATACAATTATCGAAAGATTATAAAAAGATCAAAATCAATAATAAAGATTTGATAGAAGGATTCAAATACGGAATATCCTTAATGAATGATAAAGAAAAAGTAATCTTTATATTCCCTTCCCTATTAGGATATGAAAATAAAAATAGAAATAAAGAGGCAATTCCTGACCATTCACCACTAAGATTCGATGTAGAAATCATAGGGAAAAAATAATAAATTATGAGAAATATCATCAATGTAGGAAGACAATTCGGAAGCGGAGGAAAACTAATAGCCTTAGAATTAGGCGAGAAACTCAGCATAAAAGTCTACGACAATGAACTTATTTCAAAAGCAGCAGAGGAAAGCGGCTTTAATAAAGAATTATTTATAAAAAGAGATGAAAACCGCAGCCTGTTTTCAGGATCTCTTTTTTTCGATTCCGGACGATATAATATAGCAAATAATTATTTAAACGATAATGAACTATTTATTATACAAAGCAATATCATAAAAAGTATTGCAGACAAAGAGAATGCGATTTTTTTAGGACGATGTTCTAATTATATTCTCAGGGATAGACCTTGCCTTAATATATTCATTAAATCTCCTTTAGAAGTAAGGAAAGCAAGAGTGGCATCAAGAAGCAATATAAGTTTAGAAGAAGCAGAGAGTTTGATTCTAAAACAAGATAGAACAAGAGAAGCATATTATAATTATTTTTCGTTCGGAAATTGGGGTTCAGCATCCAATTATGACTTATGCATAGATTCTTCTAAATTAGATATAAAATCCGCTGCAGATTTTATAATAGATTTTGGCAAGAAAAGCGGTCTGCTAAAATAAGGCAAGAGGTGATAGGATGAAAAATGAAGGGAAAAAGTTGTGGTTATATATTGCTGCATTATTAGTCCTTATAATATCAGCCATCACATCTTTCAGTAAAGAGAAAAGGAGTTATGGTAATGCAACAGAAATAAAGGACAGCATAAAAACGATTTTACCCTCAGATAGCCTAAACGTATATCTTACCAATGAGATGTCTGATAGTCCAGATATGGAAGGCTTTGATAAAAAGGTAAATAATTTTATGTCTGTCTGGCAATTACGTGGAGTATCCCTCTCCGTATTCAGAAACGATTCTCTTCTATTTTCCAAAGGCTATGGTATGGCTGATAAAGAAAATCATATTGAGATGTCTCCAAGAAATATACTGCGAATAGCATCTGTTTCAAAATTGATTACGGCAACAGGAATTATGAGATTGATAGAACAAAAAAAACTTTCTCTGAAAGATACCGTATTCGGAGCGAGAGGAATACTTAATGATGAAGAATACAACAACTCAATACAAGATTTTCAATATTATAATATCACTGTAGAACACCTTCTAAGGCATCAAGGAGGATTTTCAAAACGTCTTGGTGATCCGATGTTTTCAACATTAAGGATAATCAGACAAAACGGACTTGATACCATTCCAACACAAAACACTCTGCTGAAGTACATACTAAAAAGGAGACTCGATTTTCGTCCGGGCCATTCACAGTCGTATTCTAACTTCGGGTATTTTCTTCTTTCAATTATTATCGAAAAAATAAGTGGTCTCCCATATGAAGAATACATCCAAAAATATGTTTTAAGACCTGCGGGATGCTATGATTTTCATATAGCAAATAATTATTATGCAGGAAAATACCCCAATGAAGTTCGTTACTATGTACAACTTAATGAACCACTTGTGCCGGAATACAATAATAGTGGCAAATATGTCCTTAAATGCTATGGAGGCAATGATATACAATCGCTTTCAGGAGCTGGTGCATGGGTCGCATCATCTGCTGAAATCGCCAAATTTGTTGCATCTATAGATGGTCAGGATGGAGTAAAAGATATAATTTCTTATGATACAATAGAAGAGATGACACAATATTTCGATGATGCAACCTATGCTCTTGGTTGGAACGACACAAGACCCAATATAGGTTGGGTACGCACCGGTACATTTTCCGGAACCACAGCATTGATAAAATATTATCCGGATGGAGAATGCTGGATATTTATCTCAAACACAAGCACTTGGAAAGGTTCAACATTTACAAGATATACATCCGGACTATTTAGAAGATTAAGGGCAGAATATTCATCAAAACTCCCAAAACAAAATCTATTCAAAATGAATTAGTTGCTTATGCAACGAAAGCGGCAAAATGTCGCAAAAATCAAAGGTTTTTTAAATGAAAAAATTATTTTCTTTTTATTTTTCCGCTGTTTTATTTTCTACTTGTGCTTGCACAAGTAACAATAATTATATCTCTTTTTCAGGGTATGCACAAGGTGGAATTTATACAGTGAAATTCAACGCAAAAGATGTCCAAGTACCTGTAGATAAGATACATAAATGTGTAGATTCCCTATTGGAACTGATAGACACTACACTTTCCGGATACAATAAAAAATCAATTTTGAGCCGATTAAATGCAGGAGAAGAAGTAGCAGTAAATAAGATGTTCAGGGAAATGTATGGGATGGCTGCGGACTTTTATGAGGAAACGGAAGGGGCTTTGGATTGCGCTTGCGGACCACTTTACGATGCTTGGGGATTTGGATTTACGAGAGATGAATTACCTGAAAAACAGATGGTTAGGCGTTTGCAGTCAGAGTTCGGTATGAAATTTTTGGAAAAACGGATAACTATACCTGCAAACGGCAAATTGCGTGCCTCCGACCTGCTTTTAAGACCCGGAAAGTCGCCGAAATTGAATTTCAACACGATTGCACAGGGATACAGTTGTGATATAGTGGCTCAGTACCTCTACTCTCTAGGGATAAAAGATATGCTTGTGGATATCGGCGAAATTTTTTGCGATGGGGTAAATGCAAACGGAGAAGGTTGGAAAATAGGTGTAGACAGACCTTTTGATGGGAATAATGAACCGGGAAAAGACTTGGATGGAATATGGCAATCCTCCGGTGGACCTTGCAGCATAGTTACATCCGGGAATTACAGAAAATTCTATGTGAAAGATGGAAGAAAATATGCACATATCATTGATCCGCGTTCCGGCTACCCTGTAAGCCATTCGCTTTTGAGCGCGACAATAATTGCTGATACAGGGGTAAAAGCCGATGCATATGCCACTTATTGTATTGTTTTAGGGCTGGAAGATGCGAAAAAATTCATACTCTCTAAAGAAGATATTGAAGGTTACCTAATCTATGAAGACGATGGTATAATGCGAGAATGGGCGTCTGAAGGCTTTAATTTGGTAAACCCTACATCTGCGAAATAATATCAAGACAAAAAAGCAATACCTTAATCAGTTTCTCATCTGCAAAAATAAGAAAAGCCGGACAACAACCGAACAAAGATAAAATTAATGCCAACAATGTACAAATCATTATCAAAGTAATAAGAGGCATTGCTATAAGGTTTGTCAAAAGGAAATACTGCGGAAAGGTCCTGAAATGCCACCAGGCAACTGGAGCAGTAAACACTTGACAGGAAATAGTTAAAGCGTTTATCTCCCATACTTTACGAATAAGGCTAAAAGTTTTACCTTTCTTATCGCTTTCAGGATAGCATTTTTTCAAGACCGGAAACAATATAATTATGCCTGTCATTGCCAAATAAGACAATTGAAAGCCAACTGATGTAATCAAATCCGGCTTAACAACAAGTTGCAAAGTCAGAGCAGCCAATAAAATACTTATCGGTTTCACATTCCTGCTTGTAATCATGCAAAATTCATTCAGTACAATAAATAAAAATGCTCTAACCAAAGAAGGAGATGCACCAGTAATAAGAACATAAGAGCCTGACAAGAAGCATATTAATATCCCTTTAACCGCTTGCATACATTTTGTATTCCCCAGTACTGCCAGCAACTTGCAAACCAACATATACACTATACCCAAATGCAACCCGGACAGCGCCAAAATATGCGAAGCTCCGCTACATCGGAACGCTCTAACAATCTCCTCCGGCAACTCTCTCCTATCTCCTAAAATCAAAGCCTTCACAAGACCTCTCACTTCATTGCAAGAAAAATCCATATTATCTATCACGCAATCAGAAGTACTATAAAAGCGGCCAATTAAATCATTGATTAAAGAGATATTATCTTTATCCACACCAACTATCGAAGAAACCGAATAACACCAAAAACCGACGACAAAAAACAATAGCTCAAACGAAAATGGAAAATTTCCCTTTCGGACAATCCAAAATAAAATCCCTAAGATAATTAGCAGCATAAATGCTGCAAAGCCAAAGGCAGACAAAGGAATTAAAAAAGGTAAAATGACGGCTGCTGCCGTTATTCCCGCAACAAACGGGATAGAAATACCATACATGTCTCTCGCCTCTTCCATTTCAATCAAGTATTTTTGCTAATCTAATTATAATTTTTGTAACTTTGCATATATGGCAAACAAATTTCTAACAATCAATTAATATCCGAACAAATGATAATTTTAGTTATTAACTGCGGTAGTTCTTCAATCAAGTATCAGCTCTTCGATATGAAGAACAATGACGTTTATGATTTATTGGCAAAAGGTATTGCTGAACGCATCGGGCTTGAGACAGGACGCCTTCAACACACACCTATTGGAAAAGATAAATTCATCAGAGATATACAAATTCCCGATCACACATTCGGAATGAAATTGATTCTCGATGCTTTAATCAATAAAGAGCATGGAGTATTGGAATCATTAGATGATATAGAAGCAGTTGGACATCGTATTGTGCAAGGAGGAGAATACTTCGCGTCCAGTACAATTATAGATGATGACGTTTTGGAAAAAATAGCAATTTGCGCAGATTTTGCTCCTTTACATAATCCTGCACATCTGCTCGGTATCAAAGCTATTACAAAAGCATTGCCATCAGTACCACAAGTCGTAACATTTGACTCTGCATTCCATCAGACAATGCCGGCATATGCATATATGTACTCTCTGCCATACAAATACTACGAAAAGTATCGTATCAGAAGATACGGTGCTCACGGTACTTCGCACAGTTTCGTAGCAGAAAAAGGAGCAGCATTAGCAGGTTTGGATATCAACAACTCTAAAATAATCACTTGCCACATTGGTAGCGGAAGTTCCATTACGGCTATCGTAAACGGCAAATCAATAGATACCTCTATGGGATTCACTCCGTTGGAAGGTCTTACAATGGGTACAAGATGCGGTAATATTGACCCTAATATAGTACCATACATTATGAAAAAAGAAGGTCTTTCACCTGATCAAATGACCGACCTTATGAACAAACAGAGCGGATTTTTGGGAGTTTCTGAAAAGACCTCAGATGCTCGCGATATGGACGAACTGGCAAATGCCGGAGATCCTAAAGCAAAACTAGTCTTGAAAAAGATGACCTACGACATCATCAAATACATAGGTTCTTTTGCTGCCGCAATGAACGGAGTAGACCTAATCGTATTTACAGGAGGTATCGGAGAGCATAACAGCCGCTTACGTCGTCGTGTATGTGAAAATTTCTCATATATCGGCTTGAAATTTGATTATGAAGCAAATGTAGCATGGGGTGAAGACGCAATAATCTCGCTTCCTGACTCAAAAGTAAAAGTTGCTCTAATAACCACAGACGAAGAGCTTGTCATAGCAAGAGATACAATGCACTTGGTACTCAATGAAGAGGAATAATTCAGTTTTAACAAAGAAAAACTAAAAAAAAAATTTAAAAAATGATAAAAACATTTAATGATCTTTTCGCCGAATTAAAGGCAAAAAATATATGTAAAGAATTAGTAGCTGCATGGGCAGTAGACGAACATACTATATTAGCTATCAGTAAGGCTGTAGATATGGGTCTTATAAAGGCTACCCTTGTAGGAGATGAAAACATTATCAAAGAAGTATGCGCCAATCACAAGATAGATATCGCAAAATTCAACATAGTAAATGAACCTTCCGAACTCAAAGCCGTTTCTTATGCTGTACAAATGGTACACGATGGTAAAGGTGATGTACTGATGAAAGGTCTATGTTCTACCGATAAATTCCTTAGAGCGATACTAAATAAAGAAACAGGACTGCTCCCTCCAAAGGCACTTTTAAGCCATGTAGGAGTGATAGAGGCACCTAATTACCATAAACTCATCTTTTTATCAGATATGGCGGTAGTTCCACTTCCTGACTTGAAACAAAAATCCATTATGGCAGGATATGTAGTAGGCGTAGCAAAATCTTTCGGAATAGCAAAACCTAAATTGGCATTTATCGCAGCATCAGAGCAAGTACTTGCATCAATGCCTGCTTGTTTAGAGGCTGCTGCTCTTGCAAAAATGGCAGATAGAGGTCAAATAAAAGGTTGTATCGCAGACGGACCGTTAGCTTTAGATGTGGCTATAGATCAAGAGTCAGTTGAAATTAAAAAGCTTACCAGCCCGGTAGCAGGAGATGCAGATTGCTTACTTTTCCCTAATATCGAATCGGCAAACGTATTTTGGAAAACTAATTCAAAACTAACAGATAATGTCAAACAAGCAGGTATGTTAGTAGGCACTACAGCTCCTTGTATTTTAGCAAGCCGAGCTGACAGTATCGATACGAAATTAAACTCTATCGCAGAAGCGGTAATGTTTGTAAACAAATAATGGTTAATACCTTAAGAGAGAGACTACATACCGTGAAATTTATGAAAAAGACAATCATATTTCTAATGTTATGTACATTTATATGTACTTTAAGTTTTTCTTGTAAGAAAAAGGATAAAAATCCTACAAGCAGTCCAATGAAAGGAACGCTTACATTTGATTGCCCTGATTACTTATTGAAAGGCTCTACATTGAAACTCACTGTGAAAGGTATAGAAACACCTAAAGAAGAAGAGATAACATACACTTGGACGGTATCTTGGGATAAAAAAAAGGAAGTAACCGGTAAGACTTTCAAGCCTGTATTCCCCGATAAACTTGATAGATATACTATCACTTGTACGGCTAAAGCAAAAGGTTACAACAACTCTTCAAAAACAGGCTCTATTATACTTATAGATGACAACCTTAATGGTACTCTTAAAAATACCGGTATAAAAGAGACCAATGAAAAGTTTAAAGATGCCAGAGACAATACAGAATATTATTTGTTTACGGTTGCCGGAAAAACTTGGATGCAACAAAATTTTGCGTACAAAAATTCAGGTAAAAATGAAGCAGAACCTTTAAGAAAAATCTACGGTAATTACTATACATACGAAGAAGCCATAAAAGCCTGTCCAAGCGGATGGCATCTACCCACAAATGAAGAATGGGCACAATTAGCTAACACTACCGGAGGCCCATTTGACAGTACAAAACCTTTTGACGGGATTGCAGGGGCATTTATGTGTCCTGCAACATTTAACGGAGAACGTACTTGGGTATTTTGGCCAAAAGTCAATAAGACAAATGTTCTCGGATTTTCTGCCATTCCAAGCGGTTATGCTGTAATTTCGGATGGAAAGTATTCTTTCAAAGAAAAGAACGAAACAGCAGCATTCTGGACAGCAGACAAAGTAGATGAGGAAACTGCATATTTCAGGTACATAAACAGTAATGAACCCAAAGTATATATAGGCAAAGGTGATACAAAATCATTTGCCGCAAGTGTAAGATATATTCGTAATTAATTTTAATATGAAAAAAGGACTTATAATAGCCATTGCATTAGTTGCAGTTCTTGTATTGTACGGTATTAACACATATAATCGTTTTGTAACAGGAGAAGAAAGTGTTAAATCAGCTTGGTCACAAGTTGAAAATGTTTACCAACGTAGATCTGATTTAATTCCGAACCTTGTCTCTACTGTAAAAGGTTATGCAAAGCACGAAAGTAATACACTACAGGCTGTAATTGAAGCAAGGGCAAACGCTTCTCGTATGACAGTAGACCCTTCTAAACTTAGTAAGGAACAAATCGCACAATTCCAAAGCGCACAAAGTGAACTAAGTAACGCTATCGGTCGCCTTTTGGTAACAGTAGAACAATATCCTGATTTAAAAGCAAATCAGAATTTTCTTGATTTGCAAGCTCAATTAGAAGGTACGGAAAATCGTATTACTGTTGAAAGAAATAAATTCAATGAAACTGTAAAAGCCTATAACACATCTATTAAACGCTTTCCGGGCAATATTATTGCTTCAATATTCAGATTTGAAGAAAAAGGATATTTTCAAGCATCTGAAGAAGCCAAAACAGCTCCTAAAGTGGAATTTTAATAAATGAAGCAAAAAAGGATATACATAATTTCGAAATTTTTAATGCAGGCAATTTCTGTCTGCATTTTTCTCCTAATATTTACATTAAAATCATATGCAGGCATTCCCTCAAGACCGGAAATACAAAGATTAGTAAATGATTTCGCACAAATATTTACAACTAGAGAAACTGCTAAATTAGAGCATATCCTCACAGCTTTTGATGATTCCACGTCAAATCAGATAGTTGTAATAACCGTTAAAACCCTTGAAGGATACTCTCCTGCCGAATACGCATATAAAATAGGTCAAACGTGGGGAATAGGTTCAAAAGACTTTAATAATGGTATTGTAATACTGATCAAACCAAAGCAAGGCTTTTCGCAAGGAGAATTAAGCATACAAGTCGGTTATGGATTGGAAGGAGCGATACCGGATGCTTACTGCAAAAGAATCATTGAGCAAAAGATGATTCCTCATTTCAAAAACGGAGACTATTTCAGCGGTACATATGCTGCTGTCGAGACATTAATGGCATTAGCCTCCGGAGAAATAAGTAAAGAAAGAGAAACAAAAGAGAATTTAGATAATATAGCAGATATCATATTCATAATAATATTATTCGCCTTATTTATATATTTAAGTTACCGAAAGAATGGAGGTTCAAACGATAATCATTCTAATGGGAACGAAAGAAAAGATATACTTCCTTTTATCCTTTGGAGTATATTGGGGAGCGGAAGAGGCGGTGGAAATCGTGGCAGCGGAGGAGGATTTGGCGGATTCGGAGGAGGTTCTTTTGGAGGAGGAGGAGCTTCAGGAAAGTGGTGATAGCTATCTTAAATCCGATACAACAAAAGAAGAATCCAATTTACTTTCATTGAAAGAAAAGACAGACATATCATCTGATTTTTTAGAGAATTTCCATTTTCTGAACAGGAAATCTATTTGTGTACCATCAATAAAAATCATCGAAGCGCCATCCAGTTGAAAAAAGGAAAAATATAATTTTACCATTGCTATTTCAGTCTCAATAACAGGCTTCATAAATACCGATTGCGCCTTTTTCCCCAAGAATAATTCTTTCCTCTCAAATGTTTTAACAAAAGACTTTTCCATATCATTTAGCAGAATGGCAGGATTTGTCAAATTATATGAAGATTTTGCAATTTCTTCTATAACAACTTCCTTGCTGTCTTTATCGACCGTCCAAGAAGTCTTTCCATCACAATATATCTCTAATGCCTTAGAAATCATCACGAATGCACTATCCTGCAATAAAACATTACCGGAACCGGTAATTTTCACTTTTTGATTAATCGAATACGAATAATCGAATTGGATACGAGATTCTTTTATAAGAGAAAAAAAAGAGAAAGGGAAATTATCTCCTGCAAAACACAAAAAATATGGAAAAAGCACATAAAATATAGTAATAAAGACCTTTTTCATTACTCCTGATTTTTATATGCACTCAATATTTTAGATAATTCATCCAAATCGCCCACAAGTACTTGACGAGGTTTAGATCCTTCCTGAGGACCGACAATACCGGCTGCCTCCAACTGATCCATTACTCTACCAGCCTTTGCATACCCCATTCCCAAACGCCTCTGCAAGTCGGAAGTAGAGCCTCTCTGACTTGTGACAATCAAATTTGCAGCCTCTTCAAAACGTTCGTCTAAATTCTTCATATCTATCATACTTGTTCCTTCTTCTGCCTGGTCAGGCTCGGGAGCAGGTAAATAATAAGGAGTATTATAACTTTTCTTATATCCTTGCTGATTACCTATATATGATGTTATTTTATTGATTTCATCATTGCTTACGAATGCACATTGCACTCTCTCCATTTCGACTCCGGCATAATAAAGCATATCACCTTTACCAATCAGTTTATCTGCACCGGGAGCATCCAATATTGTAGAAGAATCCACACGTGTTACTACCCTGAAAGCTATTCTTGTAGGAAAGTTTGTTTTAATAAGACCGGTAATAACATCCACAGAAGGTCTCTGAGTAGCAAGTATCACGTGAATACCTGCAGCACGTCCCTTTTGCGCCAAACGTATAATAGACTGAGTAATGCTCTTAGACATATTTTTTCCCTCTCCTCCTGCTCCTGCAGACATTGTCAAATCTGCATATTCATCTATTACCACCACTAAATAAGGCAAAAAATGATGTCCTTCAGTAGGTAGTAAATGGCGTGCTTTATACTTATCATTATACAATTTGATATTATTTACCATTGCTTTGCTCAACAATTCATAACGCTCGTCCATCTCTATACAAAGAGATCTTAATACTTGCTCTGCCTGTTTTGTCTTTTTAATAATTGCATTCTCTGCCTCATCTCTTTCATCAGCAGCATCAGGCATTACAGCAAGATAATGCTTTAACAAACGAGAATAAGAAGAGAATTCTACCATCTTAGGATCTATGAAAACAAGTTTAAGTTCCGAAGGATGTTTGGCATACAACAAAGAAGCGACAATGACATTAAGTCCTACGGATTTACCTTGCTTTGTTGCACCGGCGACCAAGAGATGCGGAGCATCTGCCAAATCGAAAACTTTTACTTTTTTAGTAATCGTATAACCTATTGCTACGGGTAACTCCGCCTTACTATTTCTAAAATTATCATCATTCAGCATAGCTTTTAAAGGTACTGTAGAAGCCTGATCATTTGCCACCTCTATACCTACCGAATCCGGCAAATTCACTACACGCACCCCCTTTGCTGTCAAGTGCATTGCAATATCTTCCTGCAAATTTTTTATAGACGATATTTTAACACCGGGAGCAGGAAATACCTTATACAAGGTTACAGTAGGACCTACTATAGCTTTAACATCTGCAATCTGAATTCTGTAATTCTGCAATGTAGCTCTAATCTTATTATTATTCCTCTTCAACTCATCTTGCGAAACTTCCTGTCTTGATGAAGCATAATCCTCCAATAAATCAAGAGTAAGGGGCATATAATCAGGTAGTTCTTCCTTGTTATCAATAGGAGTAAGAGGCTGTTTTACATCCGTAGAAATAGAATAAGATTCTATTTCCATATTCTCTGAAGGATCAACAGATGTCTTAATTTCTGAAGTTATCAAACTCGGCTTTAAATATTGTTCTTCCTCTTTTAGAGGAAAATCTTGTACATCTTCACTTTCTTCTTTATCCACGTCACTATATATTTCATCTTCTATCGATGATTCGCTTTCCTCAACATTCTGACAACTTTTCTTACCGATAGAGACAATCCATTTAGATATTTTATTGCTTGCCATAAAAAGCCAAACTACACATAAAATAACCAAAAGCAAGAAAGTAATAATCTCACCGACAAGATTAACCATCCATTCAATAACCAAAATACCGAATTCCCCTCCTAAACCGCCACCAAAAGCAAGATTTCCACCAAAAAAATTAGAAGCAAATGTTAAAATCAAAGAAAAGATAATTGCACCAGTAATTGAGATCAAAAAAGTCCTTCCTATAGGATAGAATTCTTTTTTAAAGAGGAGTTTGGATGTAACTGCAAATAAAATAATTATCAATGCGAAACTACCAAGACCAAAACATTTGGTAATAAGGAAATAACCCCATTTAAAACCGAATTTTCCGGCAAGATTATTTACCTCAACAGATCTATCCATTATATTGCTACCGGATAACAAACTATAATCCGCCTTCCAAGTAAAAAGATATGATAAACAAGATATTAAAGTCAGTATAGTAAATGCTCCTAAAAGAAGACCCGCAATAAGAATGAACTTACGCCTTTCGTCTTCCTCCATATCAGTCCAAAATGATAAAATTCTAAGAGACTTCATTACTTCTTTTGTCCTAATCGCCTTTGATTATTACTCCTCTTCTTTTTATTTGAATAACTTTGCCCTACATTTACATTGAAATTAGGACGAGAAAAAACAGTATCAGAAGAAATTTTATTAAGAGATATACTCTCCGGTACCTTAATCCTATAATCAGAAAGTTTTTCTATATCAGAAAAAATCGTTTCATCTGCAACACTATCTTTATTCCAAATAAGATATTGCTGTCTCATATATATTGCAAGAGAACGAATCATTGAAGTCTTGCCCTCTCCATCAGGCTCTCCTGCAATAAGTTCGATAATACTCTCAATATTTCTTCCATAATGAGTAGCCTTTATAGGTTTTTTACGAATCGGTATTTCCAAAGGCTTTGCTATCATCTCTTCCAAAATAGGAGACGGATAAGGAGCATCTATATCCAAATCACATCCGGCTATCATATACAGATGATCCCAAAGCTTCTGTTCATAATTTTCCTGTTGGTGTACCTGAGGATTCAATAACTCCATAGCCTTTACCACAACTCTTGCCTGTTCCGTACGCTTTGCTTTATCATCAATAGTTTTAAGAATGGCAACCATTTTCATAATATTGCGTCCATACTCTGGCATAAAGAGTTTTTCCCTCTCCGTATTATAATATAATTTAACCGAATTTTGACTCCCTTCCATAATCGCTTTATTTAATCAACTTACAAATATACGAATTATTCCACTACATCTTCGCGGACATACCATATAAAGGTCTCAACATTTTTATATCCAATCCTGCTATATATATCAGCATATCTCTGTACCTGTCTACGATATTTATTGTTTCTTTCTCCAAATTTATAATCTATAACTTTTACAGAATCATCATTGATAATTACTCTATCAGGTCTTAAGACAGAACCGTCTATATCGAATAACTCCACCTCATTCCTTACTCCTTCTCCTTCTGCAGGAAACCAACCTCTCTCACAAGCAGACTTAATCCTTTCTGATAGCAAATCGTAAATACGCTTTTTTTCTTCTCCTCCGATTTCTCCTGACATATAAGCATCCTCAACAGCATTCGCAAGGTCCTGCGGTCTGACAATCTTTGACAAAATATTATGAATCACTATGCCCTTCAATCTCTGAGAAGCATCTATTCCCGCTTTACCATCTTCAGAAAAGAAATCTGAAGCATCCGAGTTAAATGTAAGATTGTTTAAAATGTAAGATCTGTATAATGATTCACAAGGTGTAATATCCTCAAGCTTATCACGTGTCATCTCCTTAAAATCATACATTTTTCCCAATATATATTTTTCCGTACCATCATCTTCCCGATGTTTTGTAAAGCCTTTATGAGAAGCATCCTGCTCTAAATACAAATATAAAATTTGAGAAAAATTTGAAACAGCCTTTATTCCATTTTTCGGAGGAGCTGAAGAAATAATATGAAGACATTTAACAGCTCTTGTCAAAGCTACATAAAAAGTATTTATATTATCTATATATGACAGTTTTTTATTCTTTTCATAATCTTTATCAAAAAGAGTATCAGAAGTACTTTCAGAAAAACGAACTATATAAACAGCTTTCGGTAATTCTTGAAAATCAGTGTCTTGTACTTGAGGACAACTCCAATGATCATCCGGTTTTACAAGTGTAACCTTTTCCGAATAAGGGAAGATAACATAAGGGAACTCCAACCCCTTTGATTTATGTATTGTCATCACCCTTACAGCATCACTATCTTCCGGAGAACTTATTTTAGGATCTACATCTGCCCAATATTTCAAAAAGTCTAAAAGATTGTTCCCATTAGCAGAAGTCCAATCAAGGACTGTATCCATAAAGGACTGTATATAGAGAGTCTCTTTATCATAAGTTTTACTATCATAGGCTCTCAATTCTCTCAAAAGAATCTCGCACAAATCTATAAGACTATGATAATCCAAAGATTCGGAAATTTCGCCTGCATTTATTTCTTGCGCTATAAAACCTGTAATTTTGTCTGATGGATTTTCAGAATAAGAAAGTAATGCCACCAAGCGTCTTACAGTTAAAGATGATTTCACTTGTAGAGAATCATCTGAAATCACATTAATATCATTAGCAATCAAAAATGAAGCTATATCCGAGCCTTGCTTATTGTTTCTTACCAATATAGCTATATCGTCATTATATGCACCTGCTTCCTTTGCTGCCAAAACAGATTTTAAAATTTGCTCATTTTCCTTTTCCGTCTCGCAAAAAGAAGCACAAACCAATCCTTCAGATTTATCACTACTTTTCACATTTTGAGCAGCTGTCTTATAAATATCGCTTATTTCGGTGTCACCATACTTCTGATCCAAAACGGAAGCTGCAAAGAGGAAAAAGTCGTTATTAAATTCAACTATATTTTTAAGACTTCTCCAATTATCTTTGGTATTATTCTCAACAGCATCCGGAAAATCATGTTTTACTCCAGAAGCCAGTAAGTCCCAATCAGCTCCCCTCCACCTATATATACTCTGCTTAACATCTCCTACAATCAAATTATCGTTTCCTCCTGCATTACTTTCTTTCAACAAAGGATAAAAATTTTTCCATTGTATAGAAGATGTATCCTGAAATTCATCCAAAAGGAAATGCTCAAATCTAACTCCCAATTTTTCATAAATAAAAGGAGCATCAGCCCCGTCAATTATATTTTTCAAAATAACATTGGAATCCTCAAGACTTAATACATTTTTATCTTTCTGTAATTCTGAAAAACTTTGCTCCAATTCTCCTGCTATCCTCAACCAACTTAATTGGGACTTTATAATCTTTGCAGTATTATATACTTTAAAAGGTCTATCAAACAATTGGCAAAATTGTATCAAAGGCTCATTAAGTACCCCTTCCAGAAGATGTAAATACTGCTCTGATTTTTTTTGAGAAAACCACTGACTGCTATCATATGCCTTTGTTAGAAAGGAATCTGTCAAGCCGGTAATCTCCACATTACCAGACGTATAAACATTGATAAAATTCAAAAATTTTCTATTCGTTTCCCCAAGAGGAATACCTGCATTAGAAAAAATATCAACTATCTTTTTTGCTGAGTTCCGCACTCTCGTTTCAAAATCTTTTATGACTTTTTCGCATACAGATTGTAACTCTTTCAAATTCTCTTCTGAATAAATATTCTCTTCTATTTCATTCCTCAAAGTAATTTCACGATATTCTTCAGATTTAAGTTTTTCCGCAGTATCATACAATTTACTTTCAAGATTAACCCTGCCATCTTGCTCCAATTCCGCTTTAACACTATCAATCAGCCATTCAAGTAATTTATTTCTACTTTCGTTTTTCTTATCTTCCGTAAGAGAATCCAATACCCTATCTACACTCTCCCTTACAAGAGAGTTTTTGTCCAATTCCACCTGATAAGAAGCGAACTGTCCTATCTCACGAGAAAAAGATTTCAATGCCAATTGGAAAAACTTATCTATGGTACTTACAGCAAAAGCGCTGTAATCGTGCAAAATATTAAATAACAAATCACCAGCCCTACATTTCAATTTATCTCCGCTATTCGAAAAATCCGTAACAAAATCCTTATAATAAGGAGATGCTTCAGGATTTACAGCCAAAACATTAAGTTCTTTCAGAATACGGCGCTTCATCTCATCAGTAGCCTTATTGGTAAAGGTTACAGCTAAAATATGACGGTAAGGGTATCTGTCTTTTGATTTCAGCAAAAGTCCTATATACTTCTTAGTCAAGGCATAAGTCTTACCAGACCCTGCAGATGCTTTAAGAATATCTATCATATCAACGCCCGCAAATCATTTTAAAATCACAATAAGAACAAACATTCTGATCCTTAGTCCTGAAAAAAGGCTTAGACAAATCTGAAATTTCATCTAATGTAACCTTTAATCTGGCTTTCACCAGATCACAAAACTTCTCATTCATATCAAAGTTCTCAACCTCAGCAGAAAACAGCTTTGCAGTGGAATAAATAGAATTACAGATATTGTAATTTCTATATGTATCTTTTATAAACATATCATACAAAAAAAGCTGGAGCGCTATTTTCGGTCTCTTTTCAGAAGATGCTCCAAATAAAGCATCCACAATCTCCTCTGCATTAAAATCATCTATGCATACATCCCTATCCGTAACCTTTCCCGTCTTATAATCCACCACACGCAACTCACCTTCATTTATGGAATCCAACCTATCTATAAAACCTGTAAATCTGAAACCCTCAAAATTCCATTTTTTTTGTACTTCCAATCCAAGAATTTTAAAACTTTCCTTTCCCCTCTTAATCAACATTTCTTTATCTCTCTCCAAAATCTTCAACACATACTGAAAAATAATATCCTCAATAATTAAATTCCTCCCTGTAACCTCGATTGACCTCAATTCAGACTTTATCAAAGAACGGATTTTATCCTTGATATTTTGCTTATTTCCTAATAACTCTTCAATATATTTAACACTGATTTCTTTCAAAGGAATCAGTGTTCCGCTTTGAATTGCAGCAAGAACATTTCCTCGAGACATATCGAAATCAGAATCAATGGCAACACTGCCAAGATAAAGTGCATACATCGTATTATGCAAAACATTACCTAACATACCATTGTCCAACGATTCTGCAACCTCTGCTTCAGACCTCAATCCCAGTACTTTTTCATAATAAAATTTAGCAGGGCAACTCAAATAATTCTGCAATGCAGTAGCGGACAATTCAGTATTTCTAATCTTGTCCACATCTTCCTCTCTTTTAGGAATACTATCAACATTCATATTCTCCGAGAGTTCGGACATAGCAATATATCGCTTAACTTCTACATCCTTAAAATGATATTGCAGTTGTTTTATATAACGACTTTCTTCTCCTGATTTAATACCTTCTGTCCTGGAATCATACAAACACCAAACCTGTGATGCTCTCTGCAACATCCTATAAAAATAATAAGCCCAAACTGCATCTTGATATTCATAGGTAGGCAATCCAAAACCTTTTCTCAATTCAGGGGGAATAAAAGAGGAATTAACACTCTTTCGAGGGAAAATACCCTCATTGCAAGAAAGAATAATAACATTCTTAAAGTCCAGGGCTCTTGTTTCCAATGGTCCCATTATCTGCAAACCTTTCAAAGGTTCACCGCTAAAAGGTACGGAGACTCCTGACAAAAGTTGCTTCATAAGCCTTATATAAGTCAAAGGCATAATCTCCAAATAATGTCCTATTCCCTCACTGCTTAATTTATTCAATACATTATAATAAGACTTCGCAAAATTCAACTCTATAGAAACTGCATTTTTTTCTCTCAGACGAGGAGCAATATACAAAATAACAGAAATCAAATACTCCGCAAAAGACAATATCTGAGTACTATCGGATGCCTTTGGATCTTTTATAACAGGTCTAAAAAGAGTATCAAATAAAGGGTAACCTTCCAAATCGGAAACAGGAATATAGTATTTTGCATTTCTCTTTATCTCTGCAATCTTTTCCTCCTCCTTTTCAGATAAAATCATTCTAAGAACTCCGTTAGAAAGAACAGAAGCAACTTGTTTATGATAGAAAAACCAATCATCTCCTCTATTACGAAGATGTAGTTGCATAGATGATATATCGGACATCAAATCATAAAATGCACTGCCGGTAAGCGGGTAGCCCATTGTAACATTAATATCCGTAATTTTTGAAGGGATGGAGTTTAAGACAGACATCAAAAGCTTTTCATCAGGTAAGACGATAGAGCAATCTTTCATAGAATCATCAATATCTATTTGCTCTAAAATTTGAGGAATTTGTTTTGCCTGTCCAGTAGAAGATGGGACACTAATGATATTGACTTTGGGATTAACATCATCATAGTGTAAATCAAATTCCTGCGGAAATTCTGATACGTTATGATCCATAAAAAGAGATGACTTGTTTCTCTTATCTTTTATCATTTTACTTGAATAATCCCAAGAAAACGAAGCAATTCCTGCTTTACGCATTTTTCTCAATACCGTCTTCTCACATTCATTTAAAGCATTCAAGCCAACGAAAACAAATTTCTTTGTATTTGGGAAACAATCATTCAATACATCAGACACAGCCTCTTCTCCAAGTCTTTCTGCCAAATCTCTATAAACCATACCCTCATAAGCCATATTTCTTCGAGAAAGATTTTCATTGAAAGACCGATATAAAGGATATAAGATATTCCAGATACGCAAGAATTTTTCTTTCGTATCCGGATTTTCAGCATCTATATTAATTTTACCTTTGGAAAAATGCTTTAAGAAATGTTCTATCGCATCCCTTTGTATAGGCGTAAGGTAAGTATAACGATCCTGAATGCTTTTGAAATCAGCTACATTGGTAAAAATATTTTTGGGGTCTACCAAATATTTGTCGACATCATTAAAGTCTGCCAAAAGAGTATCTCCCCAAAAGATAAATTCATCTAAAGTCTCGGCTTTGGAATTTACTTCTTTATAGCATTTGTATAATTCAAGAAGTAAAGTAACCCTATCGGTAACTCCCACCTTTGCAACAGAATAGAAAAGTTCATTCATTGTCAGCATTAAAGGAGACACCATCGGTCTTTTCTTTCCGTCTATACCATACCCGCCTTCTGCTCTTAATAATTCAGAAATATACTTTCTAAAAAAAGCAATCGATCTTTTATTCGGAAATATAAAGCAAAATTTTTCTACTTCCGCATCCTTCAAATAAAATTCTGCAACTTGCTTTAAAAAAGGAATCATAATGGTAAAACATCTAACCCTCCAAATTCCTAATTATTCAAAAACAATGTCATAAGGCATTCTTGCATAAACTTTTCCCTGTTTATTATCATTCCAAGTCTTCTTCCAATCCATTATAGCATTTCCCATTTGTTCAAAAGGCGTACCCAATAAAATATTATTTGCCTTTACAGAGTTTTCTGAAACCATTGACATTATCTCTTCAAACGTGGTCTTTTGTTTAGGATAAGCTTCTACCTGCACGCCTTCTCCAGGAAACATAATATTAACCAAAGAGTTGGCATATTTAACAGCATCCTCCAATGTGCCTAATTCATCCACCAATCCCAATCTCAAAGCATCTGCACCTGTCCAGACGCGCCCCTGAGCCACAGAGTCAACAAAAGATTTTCTCAAATCCCTGCCTTTAGACACGTTATCTAAGAAAGCATCATAAATCTGCTCAACAGAACTCTGCATAAAGATAAGTTCCTCTTTATCAAAAGGTCTCATCATCGTAAACATATCAGAATGATTATGAGAATTCACCGGAACCATATTTATATGTAATACTTGCTTTGAAGTCTTACTTAAATCAGGTACCATACTGAAAACCCCTATAGAGCCTGTTAGCGTTAAAGGAGTAGAATAGACTTTCTCGCAAGAATTTGAAATCCAATAACCACCTGAAGCAGCATAACTTCCGTAAGAAGCAATTACAGGTTTAACCTCTTTTAACAAATCAATTTCTTGTTTTATTTTATCTGAAGCCAACACACTTCCTCCCGGAGAATTCACCCTGAAGACTACTGCTTTTACAGTAGAATCCGCACGAATTTCTGAAATCAAAGAAGCGAATCTATCTCCTGAAATTTTATTATTATCGTTCCCTTCAACAATATCTCCTTCCGCATACAAAACAGCTATTTTATTCTCGGCTTTTAGATTAGGAAGGACTTTAAGTTTCACATAATCCGCGAAATTTATGGCTTTAACATCATTAAAATTCTCTTTTTTAGCAAGAATCGCCAATTGTGATTTGAGTTCTTCTTTAGACATTAAAGTATCAACAAGACCGTATTTCAACATATCCTTCCCTGTATTAAGAGAAAGGTTATTGATTATCAAATCCAACTGTTTCAGTGAAATATGTCTACTGTCTGCAATCTGAGAGCCTATGGTCTTCCATAGCGACTTTATCATAGCTTCATTCTGCTCAATATTCTCTTTGCTTGCCGTACTTTTTACAAACATCTCCCCTGCAGATTTATATTTTCCGTGTCTAATCAATTGAACATTTACGCCGAATTTATCCAATAAATCTTTTAAGAACATCAATCTTCCGCTTAAACCTACCAACATTGCCCCCGAACCTTCAGCCGAAGTCATATATACTTTATCGGAAACAGATGCAAGATAATAACTTGCAAGACCCGGATTTTCAACAAATGATACAACACTCTTGCCTTTTTTTCTGAATTCAGACAAAGCCTTTCTCAACTCATATAAATTTGATATACTGCTATTTAAGCCATCCGGTTTAATATAAATATATTCAACACCGGGATCTTCTGAAGCTATATCTATTGCATTCACAGCATCTAAAATACCTATTGTTTTTGTTTTAGGCCTACCTGCTAAAAGAGCCGGAATATTATCATCTTTAGCTTTATCAGCAAGCATAATCTTAGACATATCCATAGTAAGTACACCCTCACGAGGAAGTACCGTTTTAGAACCGCTTGAAGCACCTATACCCACCAACAAGAAAAACAAAAAGATAAAAGACAGTATCATTCCTAAGATTACTGCAAACAGAGTTTTAAAAAAATCTTTCATATATTTCAATTTTCAAGATATTAGCAAATATATAAAAATATTATTATATTAAATAATTAAAAAATTTTATAATTTTGCACGGTATTTGTAGGATAAGTACGAGAAATCGATTTTGAATATGAAAGGAATTACTATAAATAAGTTGTTATTACTCGTAATCGGTGTTTTGTCGTTTACCGGTTGCTCAAAAGTAGCAAAGGTCTATAGAAATACAGAGGAAATAAGTTTTAAGATTCCTGAAATCACAAAAGCTACTCTTATAAACAATGCGACCGAGATCAATCCATTCGGTTTATTGGGATATAAGTATCCCGATGGAGGTTTCGCAGCAGCAACACCTGACTGGGCTTATAATTACACTGTTAGCGAAAAAGCCGGCATAAAAACTCCTGATGAAGAAAGTTTATTCTGGCCGAATACAGGAAAAATAAGATTTTTCGGATATTTTCCAAGAAATCTTGCCGGTCTTACTTTATCATCGCAGACTAAAACAGGTTTCCCTTATTTTGATTATACCGTACCTGCAGGCATTGCAAATCAGAAAGATTTGCTTGCAGCACAAACATTGGAATTGGAAGGTATCGCAAATGATGATATTATCCCAATGAACTTTAAACATATTTTAAGTGCGGTTTCTATAAATGCAAGCAGTAAAATCAAGGCTAATTTTACTGTAAAAGAGATTAAATTTACAAATATACACAACACTGCCAGATATGATTTTGGTACAGATAGCTGGACAACAACAGGAGCAGTAAATGATATTGAAGTTCCCAAAGAGGGAACAGGCAGTTCAAACCGTTTTTTACTTATACCTCAAATTCATACTTCAGATGCAAAGATTAAAGTAACTCTTACTTATAATGGGAAAGACTTTACTCTAATCACTCCTTTAACAGGAATGCAATGGAAAAAAGGATACAAAGTGAATTTCTTATTTTCTTTGAAGACTATATATTTTGTGACTTATGATATAGAGGCATGGAATGAGAAAAATAAAGATCTTGATTTGCCGGAAGGAAAAATAGAATTCGGAAGCTTTGCAATTGAGAACTGGAACGAAATTGAAAATATTTTGAATTTACAGAGTCAAGGTCTAGATCTTACTCAATTCGGAGCTATGACGATTAAGGAAATCTGGAATGAGATTGTCAGAGATTTGGATTTAAAATCTCACGAAGAAACAATACTTGGAGGAGCATTCGGCATCAATAGTTGGATTCACAAATCTGAAGATTTGGATGTTTAATTTTTTCTGAAAGGAAATGGAAGAAAAAATTTTTCAGGCAGCAGAAATGCTGCCTTTTTTATTTTAAAAATTATTAAATTTGTAAGAGATTATTTTGAATAAAACTTATGGCACAAAAACCATCTATACCAAAGGGAACAAGGGATTTCGGTCAGGAGGAAACCGCCGAGAGAAACTATATTTTCGATACTATCAAGTCTGTTTTCAGACAGTTCGGCTATGCACAAATTGAAACACCGGCGATAGAGAATTTATCTACATTGCTGGGCAAATACGGAGATGAGGGGGATAAATTGCTATTCAGAATACTTAATTCAGGCGATGCGTTTTCAGGTGTGGAAATGAACAAATTTACATCGGAAGATGGGCGAGTGGACAGTATGTCTATATCAAAAGAGATTTGCGAAAAAGGGCTCAGGTATGATTTGACAGTGCCGTTTGCAAGGTTTGTAGTGCAACATCAAAATGAAATTTCGTTTCCTTTCAAGAGATTTCAGATACAGCCGGTATGGCGCGCGGACAGACCTCAGAAAGGTCGTTACAGGGAGTTCTATCAATGCGATGCGGACGTTATCGGAAGCAGATCGCAGTTGAATGAACTGGAATTGGTGCAAATAGTAGATAAAGTGTTCGGCATCTTGGGGATAAGAGTGGTTATAAAAATAAATAATCGTAAGATTTTGACGGGGTTGGCTGAAATTTGCGGTTTCCCTGACAAGATCACAGATATTACTGTGGCAATCGATAAGTTGGACAAAATCGGACTTGAAAATGTCAAGGAAGAATTGTTCGAGAAAGGGCTGGACGATAGGGCAGTAAAAGTGGTTGAGCAGATTCTTGCGATGTCGGGAAGTACAAAAGAAAAACTCGAATTTATGCGCTCTCTTCTGAATGGCAACTCGGCATCAGGAATAGTTTCGGAGACAGGATTAGCAGGAGTAACCGAATTGGAAGAGCTGCTTAATTTGATTACAAGCGCCGGTATCGATAATAAAGCGGAGATAGATTTGTCGCTGGCAAGGGGACTGAATTATTACACAGGTGCAATTTTCGAAGTAAAAGCAGCTGATTTCCAGATAGGTAGTATCTGCGGAGGCGGACGTTACGACAATCTTACCGGAATTTTCGGATTAGCCGATATGTCAGGAGTAGGTATTTCCTTTGGTGCAGATCGCATTTACGATGTTCTGAAAGGATTAGATAAATTTCCTAAAGATTTGAGAAGCGCAACAGATCTGCTTTTTGCTAATATGGGAGAGAGGGAGTTGCTATATATATTGCCAATAGCAAAGGTACTCCGAGAACAGGGATTAGCTGTCGAGATTTACCCTGATACATCTAAACTGAAAAAGCAGTTCGATTATGCCGACAGAAAGGCAATTCCGTTCTTGTCTATAATCGGAGAAAACGAAACAAACGCCAATACTATCAATATCAAGAACTTACACTCAGGAGAGCAGCAGAGTTTCGATAAAAATGATATTAACGGAGTCCTCGCTTTTATAAAAGGATAACATAATTCTATGTCTACCGTATTGAAAAAAGATAAGATTTTAGGATACACCGCAGGTATTATTTCAGGTATTACTTACGGTATGAATCCATTGTTTGCCCGCCCGCTTATGGAAAACGGAGTATCAGTAGATACAATGCTCCTGTTTCGCTATTTGATTTCCGTACTTTTACTTGGAGGATGGGTACTCCTTACATCAGAAAGCACTTCCATCGCCCGAATGTTCAGCATAAACAAAAAACAAGCATTCAGACTTATCATTTTAGGGCTTCTTTTCGGCTTCAGCAGCCTGACGCTGTTCAGTTCATATAAATATATGCCCTCAGGACTTGCCACAACCATCATTTACCTATACCCTGTGATTGTTGCAATGATAATGGTAATGTTCAGAGTCTACCCTACCTGGCAAGTCTGGCTGTCCATTACACTTACTTTCATAGGTGTAGTAATTCTATGCCGTACCGATGGCAGCATCGCCTTCCAATGGCAAGGAATACTGTTAGCCGGCACTTCAGCAATGCTCTACGCCATCTATCTTGTCATTATCAACAGAAGCACATCACTAAGAACAGTACCGAATAATATCCTCACTTTCTACGCCCTGCTCGTCGGATCAAGCATCTTTTTAATTCATCACCTCATTTCAGCCTTCTCCTTTGACTTGGAAAGTATCAACATAGAACACAGCCTCTTTGCAGGCGTCACAGGTCTCAAAGTTTGGACGAATTTACTCGGTCTGGCACTATTCCCTACCATTATATCCTTGGTCTGCCTTGCCATATCGACACGCAAGATCGGTCCCACCAAAACCTCAATTTTAGGCGTATTCGAACCTTTAACGGCAATTATTATAGGAACATCTCTTTTTGACGAACCGCTCACGGTCAATATTATCATAGGCGCATCCATCAGTATTTTTGCAATAATATTTATGATAGCTACCGGTCCCAAAGGGCAAAAATAAAGCGAATTCGGAAAATAATTTTGTTTATTAACAAAAAAGCCTTACCTTTGTAAAACAACATCGCGGGATAGAGCAGTTGGTAGCTCGTCGGGCTCATAACCCGGAGGCCGGAGGTTCGAGTCCTTCTCCCGCTACTCCAAGACAACTCAAATAAGGGTTGTCTTTTTTTTATTCCCCCGTTCGCATCCCTTTCGGACGGCAGTCCCTGCCCTCCCTCGGTCTGCTCAGGGAAAAGCCGCAGACGCTCTCGCGACTGCTGAAATTCCAAGAAGAAGAGTGACGGCGGACACTGCCGCCGATCAC
>JBQMXN010000015.1:0-36810 GCA_052173975.1 Candidatus Cryptobacteroides sp.
CCTGCCTACAGCTAACCGTATCAAGCAGAGTGGTAAAATCAATCGTGCCATTACGCAAGTAGGTCGCAAGATTATTGTTGATGCTGACCTTGCACTTGAACTGGCAGGACGAAAGACAGGAGGACGATGATGAATACAACTGATTATGAAAACATTTGGCGAAAGTCGCTCATTCATGTAACGGATGAGTTTGCGCTTCCACCAGTTGTATTGCAAGCAGGTGAAGCTATTATTGGCACACTGGGGAACTTCAGTGTATCGACAGGTAAGGCGAAAGCCAAGAAGACTTTCAATGTGAGTGCCATCGTTGCAGCAGCTCTTGTCAATGGGCAGGTGCTGGAATATAAAGCATCATTTCCTGAAAGTAAACGCACTATTCTTTACTTTGACACGGACCCTGTGTCTTTTCCTGAAATAGGTTGCCTCTGTTTATAGAATATTACTGTTATAAATTGACTCTTTTGTCGTTATTCCTTAGAAATGTTTACTCTACGAGTCTTATTCCTGTAATGGGTTTACTGAAGGGCTTGGCCTGGAAGTAGCCCCATTACCTATTGTCAAAGGTAAAGAATTTTCAGGGAAATCCAAATCTTTGGAATTTATTGCCCTGTGCCTATAACTGTTCCATCTCATATCCCTTTTTCCTGTTTCCTGTGCTGCCTCTGCCGGTGTCATCATACCAACACTCATATGTGGTCTACGATTATTATAAAAGTCAACAGCTAGAGCTACGGCAGCGATGACCTCCTCGATGGTGTTGAAGACCTTATCCTTGAGGAGTTCATTCTTCATCGTATTATTGATGCGCTCTGCTTGAGCATTATCTCTCGGATCGCCCGATTCCGTCATACTTACTTTTATTCCGTGACTTCGGAGCATATTCACATACTCTCTGCTGACATACTGACATCCACGGTCGGAGTGGTGTATCAGGTTAACATCGTTACCCTCTATTCGCTTCAATGCCATCCTTAAAGCTGCTATCGGTGATTCCGTATCAAGTGACGGACCCACACTCCAACCTATTATTTCTTCGCTATAAGCATCAAGGATGAGTGATAAGTAGCAGAAGTGGTAATGATGGTCATCATCCATTATCACAAGGTATGTGATATCGCTTACCCATAACTGATTAGCAGATGTAGGGATATACTCCTTTATGAGATTCGGATATGTGGGAAGTCCATAAGTTGAGACAGTTGTCCGTGGTTTCCGAACGCGAGTCCGTACTTTGAGACCATTCTCATCAATGATTCTGCAGAATCGGTCTCGTCCTATCGGATAGTCATAGCCAAACTCTTTACAGTACATGTACCAGAGTTTCATACCTCCTATGTCAGGGTCTTCTTTTCTAATGTCTTTTATATACTCAAGAGCGAAAGACTCTCTGGCGGCTTTAGCCAATGCAGCATCTGAGTCATACTGATAATAAGCCTGCTTGCTTACGCCAACCAGTCCGCAAAGGGTCTGAACACAGTTGTGTCCACGATCCCGTGCGTGCAGGTTCTCTACTGTTTGGCGCCAGCTTTTTTTCTTATAGGAATCTTGAACTTCGCTTCCGCAACGCTAATCATCTCATCGTAGAACTCAGCCTTAAGCTCTGCCTGTAAAAGCTGCTTCTCCAAATCTTTAACTCGCTTCTGAAGAGACTCCACATCACTACTCAATGCTTGAGGTGACGACTCTTTTTGATGCTTTTTCATAACTCTGGGTAAAGAGATTTTTCCATTCTCCGACACAAAGGTAGCAATCCATCGGCCAATTGTAGAATGACCCACTGGAATAAATCTTGAAATGGTGTCTTCTCCATATCCCTGCTTAAAATGAAGACGTATCACTTCGTCATAATACTTCTTTTGCTTTTCAGAACGGTACTCCTTGGGTATACGTTTTTGACTAGTGTACTCGTCTAACCAACGGTAAAGAGTACGACGAGAAATGGGAACTGCCTTAAGGATATTGACCTTGTGGACTCCTGAACAATACATCGAGAATACCTTCTTTCGATTCTGCTCTCTTTCTTTGTAATTTAACATTGCTTGTTCGTTTATCAGGCAACTTTTTTCAGGAAAAGCCCCCCCTCCGAAATGCACATAAAATATTTTTTAAGAATGTGCCCCGATTTCGCACAGTCGTTCTTTAACTTTGCCAACAGAAGTTAAACAAATAAAATTACTTATTATGAAAAACGCAGAAAACAAACCCCTTAAAAAAGTACACTTGGACAACTTCCACATTGCCGGCTTTGGTTACTGGGAAGGCTGCGAAGCATTCGAACATCTCAAAATCGGCACGAAACTGGAATTAGTGCGCGAACCCGATAATGCCTTTGACCCATACGCAATCGCTATCTACTACCAAGAATTCAAGTTGGGATACGTCCCGCGTGCCAATAATCACGACCTCTCCAAATACCTGGATATGGGATTAGACCACATCCACGAAGCACGCATCCAACGCATTTCCCCTGACCAAAATCTTGAATCTCAAATAGAAATAATTCTCTATCTCAAGAACCAAACAGCAATATAAAATTAATTTATTCCCCCGTTCGCATCCTCACTTCGTGCCTCTGAAAAAGTTTGTAAAATGTAACTTTTTCGGTCGTTACCTCCCAAAAAACCGAAGTCTTTTTCAAAGTCCCTCGCTCCGGCTGCTCAGGGAAAAGCCGCAGCCGCTCTCGCGCCTGCTGAAATTTCAAGAGGAAGATAGACAGCGGACACGAGCCGCTGTCTATCCCTCCCTCAAATACCTCGCTCCCGAAAAGCCATGCTGTTCGGTACCTCTCTAATGCTGTCGCATCAAGTTGTTATAATCCAAACTTTCAAAATACGAATTCCGTAATAAAAAAGGCAGTAAGTATTTATGATTTTTACCGGTTATCATTTCGTGCAAAAGTTGGGGATTTTGTGGATATTTTTTACTTAAGTCGGAGGATAAATCTTATATTTGACAAAGTCGTTAATGTAAAAAGAGATATGATGACGTTAGATGACATTAAGAAACTTATTGAAAATGATGAGATATAATGGCACGTTCCAAAAAACTATCAATAAAACTAGTCATTAAATAATGATATTTTGAATTTTGGCGAGGGTTAAGATACCCTCGCCACAGTGGTTGGGAGGGATTGGTCGGCGGCTCGTGCCCGCCGCCAATCTTCATATTGAAAATTTAAGGAGCATCTGTGAGGATGCTCCTTTATGCTTCTGCGATAGCAGAAAAGCATTAATTATTTTTTGAGAAAGAATAAGGTCTGTCGGCGCTTTCTATACCGCGATTTTTATTGGGCGTGCTGCTCATTTTGAGGTCAAGTCGTGCGCCTTTGGTCAGAGTGTCGAAATCGAGGAAATTATGTGTCCAAGTGCTTCCGTTGAGCCTCATTGACTTGATATACAGGTTCTTATCCGAGTTGTTGCGAGCAAGGATTTTGATTTTTGCGCCGTCGGGACGTGTGATGACTGCTTTTTTGAAGAGCGGCGCGCCAAGCACATACTGACCGCTTCCGGGACAGACGGGATAGAAGCCCAAAGCTGAAAACACATACCATGCTGAGGTCTGTCCGTTATCTTCATCGCCGCAGTAACCGTTTGGTGTCCAGGAATATAGCCTGTTCATCACGTCGCGCACGTGCCGTTGGGTTTTCCAAGGTTCGCCTGCGTAGTTGTACAGATAGGTCATATGCTGAGCCGGTTGGTTGCCGTGAGCGTAGTTGCCCATATTTGCGACCTGCATTTCTTTGATTTCGTGGATGCAGAAGCCGTAATAGCTGTCGTCGTAGATTGGCGGAACGACGAATACGGAGTCTAGCATGCCGGTGAACACTTTGTCGCCGCCCATTAGGTCTATCAAGCCTTGTACATCGTGGAAGACTGACCAGGTATAGTGCCAGGCGTTGCCCTCTGTGAAAGCATCACCCCATTTATATGGGCTGAATGGCATTTGGAATGCTCCGTTTACGTTACGTCCACGCATAAGGTTGGAGGTAGGATCGAAGACGTTTCTGTAATTCAGCGCCTTTTGCGCGAATATCTCCTGTTCTTCTTGCGGACGGTGTAACTTTTTGGCTAACTGTAATATACACCAGTCGTTGTAGCAGTACTCGAGCGTCCTTGCCACGTTTTCGTTGATGTTTACGTTGTAAGGTACGTAGCCGAGGCTGTTGTAATATTCGTGTCCTAATCTGCCGCTTGATGATACGGTAGGGTGTACGTTGGTAGTGCCATGCAGGATGGTGTTGTAAAGCGTTTCTAGGTCTTTTGTGTTTACGCCGAGTACGGCGGCGTCTGCGACCACGGAGGCGGAGTTGTTACCGACCATGCAGTCCCGATGTCCGGGGCTTGCCCACTCAGGCAAAAATGCGTTTTCTTTGGCTATGTTGGCAAGACCTGCCTGGATTTCTTTGTTTACATCAGGGTAGGCGAGGTTGAGCAGTGGGAAAAGCGAACGGAAGGTGTCCCAGAAACCTGTATCTGTGTATAGGTATCCGTCGTGCACCTTGCCGTCATACGGACTATAATGTACCGGTTTGCCTTCTGCGTTTATTTCATAGAATTTGCGTGGGAAAAGCAGGCTTCTGTACAGGCAGGAGTAGAATGTTCGCATTTGGTCTTGTGTGCCTCCCGATATGGCAATACGGCCGAGCATCTCGTCCCAGCGGCGTTTCGCCGCTGATTTGACCGAGTCGAAGCCACGGCCTTCGACCTCGGCCAAATTGAGCAGTGCCTGCTCGGACGAGATGAACGACGACGCCACACGCGCCTCCACCCGATCACCGCGCTCCGTATCAAAACGCAACACAGCCACAGATTGCCCCTTCGTAGGCTCATGCACCCTGTACCCACAGAAAGGCGTATCGAACACCACTGCAAAATAATTTTTGAAATTCTCCGGTACCCCTCCGCTGTTACGCACACTATACCCCACAACCATATTCTTTTCAGGAATCACTTTCACCCAAGAACCCTTATCGAAAGCATCTACTATGATACCCGAAGTACCGCTCTCCGGAAAAGTAAAACGTAAAATTGCAGCCCTTTCCGTAGGCGTCATCTCTGCAAGAATATCGTGATCAGCAAGATACACACTATAGAAATAAGGCTTAGCCACCTCACTCTGATGCGAAAACCAGCTTGCCCTGCTCTCTTCATCCCAATTCTTAAAATTACGAACAGGCATAATCGAAAACTGCCCGTAATCGTTAATCCAAGGAGAAGGCTGATGAGTCTGTTTAAATCCTCTTATCTTATGGGCTGAATAATTATACACCCAGCCATCGCCCATTTTAGCCGTCTGCGGTGTCCAGAAATTCATGCCCCAAGGCACAGCTGTAGCCGGATAAGTATTTCCCGAAGAAAAACTGAAATCCGACTGTGTCCCTGTCAAAGTAGACACATAATCCGAAAAATCAACGCTCCTTTCCTGCTCGCAAGAAACCAATGCAATACAAATTAAAAAGGCTGAAAATATCTTTCTCATAACATTACAAACTTACAGGTTTCGCACCCATATTGAACACAAGCTCTCCTCCTGCGGCAATATCTGAAAAATCTATGTAAGGCTTTTCGTATGGCATACCGTTAAGGCTTACACTCTGAATATATTTATTTTCTGCAGAGTTATTCTCCGCTTTTACCGTGAACTCTCCGCCTTTCACCTTTATCACCGCTTTATCAAACAAAGGAGAACCGAACCAATAACGCGTAAGGGCAGGCTCTACCTGATAAAAACCAAGACTAGAAAGAATGTACCAAGCACTCATCTGTCCCACATCCTCATTACCTGAAAGACCCTCTACGCTCGTATCATACATTGTTTTTAGCACCTCACGCACTCTTTCAGCCGCTTTGTCGCTTCTGCCTGCCATCGTATAGAAATAAATAATATGGTGGCTCGGCTCATTTCCATGCACATATTGACCTATCATGCCGGAAATATCGGGGGAAACATTATCACCCTCTATTTTAGAAGACACTGCAAACAAAGTATCCAAACGTTCTACAAGTTTCTCTTTGCTACCGTAGAAATTCACCAGACCGTCAAAATCCTGAGGAGCAAGCCAAGTGTACTGCCAAGCATTACCCTCGCAATAATCCTGGTCCCTGTGATTTGATGCGAAAGGATTAAAAGGGGTTCTCCATTTACCGTTTGCAAATCTTCCTCGTGCAAACAAAGTCTTCTTATCCATATAATGTCTATAGGACTTGCTTCTGTCGGAGAAGAATTGTGCATCCTCTTCCTCTCCCAAGTACTCTGCAACACGTGCCACTGCTGCATCTGCAATCGCATATTCCATATCGTTTGCCACAGACTCATTATACTTGTCTGAAGGTATATATCCGTATTTCTTTCTCAAATCCTGACCGCGTTCATCAAGCATTACGCTATTTTTCATAGCATTGTATGCAAGAGACATATCGAAATCATCAAAGCCTTTTACGATAGCGTCACCTAATGCTATCACTCCCGGATTACCTACCATACAATCCGTTTCATTACCCATAAGATGCCAAACAGGTAATTTACCTTGCTGCTCATAGATATTCAGCATAGTTTTTACCATATTGTTCATTTTTTCAGGATGAATGATAGCCATCAAAGGATGAGCAGCCCTGTATGTATCCCATAGAGAAAAAGTCGTATAGTTCTTAAAATCGGCATCTCTATATATGTTATCATCCGCACCTCTGTAATCGTTATTTACATCGCAGAAAAGAGACGGAGCTATCATTGTATGATAAAGACCTGTATAGAAAATAGTTTTGATCTGTTCATCGGATGAAAAAACTTCTATTTTGGAAAGTTCTTTGTTCCAAGCCTTATCCGCAGCCTTTACTTGTTTATCGAAATTCCAATCACCTGCTTCCGCTTTCATATTCATTTTTGCACCATCGATACTTACTGGAGAGAGAGCAGTCTTAACTAAAATCCTCTCCCCGTCTTTTGTAGGGGCAAAATTGAATTTAGCGTATGCCTTAAGCATCTTATCTCCATCTTTAGACGGGACCTCTACTATTTCAAATGAAGTAAAAGGCTTTGAAAATTCCGAATAGAAAAAGATTTTTTGATTTTTTGCCCAACCGCTTGAATAACGATAACCGCTGATGCTATTCTTTTTTACATCATCGATAACGAAATCGCATTCAGTAGTCTTATCCCAGCATCCTCCGTTCTCCAAATCGAATACTATTGCAGGACTTTCCGAAGCAGGAAATGTATATCTTTGCCATCCTACGCGTTCAGAAGCCGTTAATTCAGCCTTAATACCATAACGAAGGAGATTAACGCTATAATATCCCGGTACGCATTTTTCACTACTGCGAGCAGCATAAGACCAAAGTCCTGAAGTCGGATTATTTTCCTCTCCTCTGGCATATTTTACCTCTCCTGTTACAGGCATCACCGTTACATCAAACAAATCTCCTATGCCCGTTCCGCTCAAATGGGTATGCGAAAAACCTATTATCGTAGAATCGCTGTCGTGGTACCCCGAACACCAATCCCATTCCTGCGGAATACTTGTAGGACCGAGTTGTACGAATCCGAAAGGTACATTAGCGCCCACAAATACGTGTCCGTGTCCGCCGGTACCGATTTTGGTGTTTACATAAGCAGTAGGCTCAATAGTTTTTTGACAACCTGCAAGCGCAAATACGCCTGCCATAGTCAATAATGTAAAAACTCTCTTAATCATATTTATTTAGTTATTAGTTCGTTGTGTGTTATTCTTCTGTTTTTATGCTTTTTCAGAAAAGTATCCTTTTCTATAATTATTTTGTCCTTTCCGTTACAATACTCGGGAGAAACTGAAATCTCTATTCTGTCGAATGTAGGAACAGTCAGACTATAAAAAGGTTCTCCCGGACAATCAGGATAAAAGCCCATCATTGAGAATACAGCCCAAGCCGACATCGTACCGGTATCGTCATTCCCCGGTATTCCATTAGGCGCTGTAGTATAATATTTCTCCAAAATTTGTTTTACGAATCGATCTGTTCTCCATTCTTCCCCTTTGAATTGACAGAAAAGATAAGGATATGCTATATCAGGCTCATTGGCAGGATCATAAAGTCCGTTCTCGAATACTTTGTTTAGTTTTTCTACAAACTTTTTGTTTCCGCCCATAAGTTTTGCAAGTCCTTTTATATCGTGAGGTACATAAAAAGTATAATTCCACGCGCTTCCCTCGTGAAATCCCGGTACAGGCTCGAAATTCTCTCCCTGACGAGGATTAAAAGGCGATAAGAATTCTCCTGACTTGGTCAGAGGTCTTAACGTTCCCGATTCTTTACTGTAATAATGTTTATATCCTGAGGCACGTTTACGTAAAAGCAAAGCGTTGTCTTTGTATCCAAGATTATCCGACAAAAGAGCCAAAGCATTATCTGCCATATAGTATTCCAAAGCGTGAGATACCGAATTATCCCCTGAAAAGTCAGCAGCATACATACCGAGAGGTATATAACCTTTTCCTATATATGGATCTACGTCAGGACGCATAAGATTGTCTTTACCCGGAGTTGAAGCGGATTTGAGAAATGCCTCGTAAGCCGTTTTTATATCGAAATTCCTCAATCCTTTCATCCATGTATCCGTTATTACAGGGATTGCAGGATCACCCTCCATCGTAAACGTTTCGCGTCCGTATAGTTCCCATTTAGGCATCCATCCCCATTCTTTGTACATATCGATCATACTCCTTACCATATCCGTCTGTTTATCCGGGAACAGCAATGTAAGCAGTTGATGTACATTTCGGCAGGTATCCCAAAGAGAAAATACGGTATATCGATTATGTCCGTTCTCGGTTTTCCCTATTTTTGAACTTTCCATCATCGGGTATTCTCCGTTGACATCGTTCAACAGGTTAGGGTGAAGTAAAGCATGATAGAGAGCTGTGTAGAATACTTCTTTGTCCTTTTGAGTACCGCCTGATACCAAGATTTTTCCGAGCGCATTTTCCCAAGTCTCTTTTGCTGCCAAGCGTACTTGATCGAAATTCAGATCTGCTTGTTCTTTTTCAAGATTTTCTCTTGCGTTGGCGCAGCTTACGAAAGAGACGCCTACCTGTACTTCTATTTGCTCGTTGTCTTGGATGTTATCGAAAGAGAAAAAGTAGCCTATATCATCTCCGGCAATTTCTTTTTCGTATTTCGTATATATTTTATACTTGCCGCTGAAGTTGTCCCACGCGGCTTCAGCGGACATCTGAGGTTGTTTTTTCCAGAAGCCGCAGGCTGAAGGAATTTTCTTCGTTTTTATAACGAAGTACATAGGAAAAACAGCTTGCGAGTTATAGCAAAAAGTCCCCATAAAGCGCATTCCCTCGATTTCCGTGTCGCTGATTTTACGGATGTAGCCTCCGGTTTCGTTGGTCAGTCCCAATCCTAAATTTACGAGGATGTTTGCACGACCTTTCGGGAAAGTAAATCTTTCTGCTGAACTTCTTTCTGTAGCGGTTACTTCCGTCTTGATGTTGTAAGCGTTTAATTTATTGGTGTAATAGCCCGGTTCAGCAAATTCGTCCGTGTATTCGCTGCCGTAGATGCGATAGTCGGTATTCAGTTCGCCGGAAGTGGGCATAATTATTACGGAACCGAGTTCAGGGCAGCCTACACCGCTTAGATTTACATGCGAAAAGCCTGTGAAATAGGAGTTATCGCTTGAGTAAGGAGTGGACCACCAACGGGAATCTTTGTCCCAAGTGTTTAAATTTGAGCCGCTTACGTTGAATGGAGATACGCTCATCATTCCGTTGGGGCAAACAGCTCCGGGATTTGTAGTCCCAAAGTTGCTTGTACCTACAAACGGTTTCACGTACCCTGTCAGGGAGACTGCGAGAGCCGTAGCTATTGCCAATAAATTCATATTTACAGAATATTAGTGTCTTTTGTGAATTTAATAATTTCAGGTATATAACCGAATGCAAGTCCTGTAACGGTGTCTGCACAGCCGTAGTAAACTGCAATTCTGCCGGTTGCCGGGTCGTGCAAAGATGCGCAAGGGAATGTCACATCAGGCACGTCTCCTGTCAATTCGTAAATTTCTCGCGGAGATATGAGGTACTGTCCGCTTCTTGCTATTACTTTCCAAGGTTCGTCCAAATCGAGTAGGGCAGAGCCGAAAGCATAAACGTATCCGTTGCAAGAGCGCAATACACCATGATAAATCAACAACCAGCCTTCTGATGTCTCGATAGGCACGGGACCTGCGCCTATTTTCATACATTGCCATGCGCTTACTTCAAACGGAGCAGGCGACATTACATGACGGTGGTGTCCCCAATATTCCATATCAGGAGACTCCGAATAGAAAATATCTCCGAAAGGCGTGTGCCCTGTGTCGCTCGGACGAGAAAGTAAAGCGTATTTACCGTTGATTTTTTTAGGGAAAAGTACGCCGTTACGGTTGTAAGGCAAAAAAGCATTCTCCAATTGGCGGAATGTTTTGAAATCTTTTGTCCAAGCCACTCCGATTGTAGGTCCGAAATAACCGTTGCACCACGTTACGAAGTACTTGTCATCGATTTTTGTAACTCTCGGGTCATATCCGTACACCCACTTTCCTATTTCCTCATTGTCACACTCGAATTTGATGGTCTCGCGGTTTATATCCCATTTGATACCGTCTTTTGAGAAGCCTGCGTGCAAGGTCATTCTTCTATTTTTGTCATCACAACGGAATACTCCTGCATAACCGTCCTCGAAAGGCACTACCGCAGAGTTGAAAATACTGTTTGAATCAGGCAGAAGATCACGTGGGATTACAGGATTTGCAGAATATCTCCACATTACTTCTTTTGAACCTTGCGGACGTTCCTCCCAAGGCATTTCAGGAAGATTATTTCCTTTAATTATAAGTTTATCCATTTTATAGTAAATTAATTATAGTCTTAAAATGCCGTTGCGGCAAAAATCATACATGAACTATTCGGAAACTTTTACCTCCGAAGCTGCACCTGAATTCTCGTCAGGCGAAAAAGGTATCATCTTGGTAATCAAGAAAATAGGGATTACGGCAAGCATTACCACCGTAAAGAATATTTTATATCCAAGCCAATCGCTCAAAAGACCTGAAACCGCACCGGTTACCATCACAGACAAATTCATTATTGCCGAAGCAAAAGCATAATGAGCCATTTGGTACTTGCCCGGAGCCACTTTCTGCATCATAAACAATGTCAAGCCCACAAACCCGAAACCGTAACCGAAATACTCGAAAATAATTCCTCCACCGATCAATCCCAACGAAGACGGCTGAGTCCAAGCCAAATAAGTATAAACAAGGAAAGGCAAGTTGAAAATGCAAACCAACGGGAAAAGCGATTTCTTAAGACCTGCTTTTGCCACGAAATAGCCTGCAAGCAAAGAACCTAAAACGAACGCCGCCGCTCCGAATGTACCGTAAAGCAAACCTATCTGCTGCTCTGACAAACCCAAACCGCCCATAGCCGTATCAGCCTTTATAAATAAAGGTACAATCTTCATCACAAAACCCTCCCCGAGTCTGTAAAAAATTATGAAAGCAATATAAAGCCAAATATGCTTCTTCTCGAAAAACGACTTCAGCACATCCATAAGCTCCTGTAAAGAAGAATTATTGCCGGTAGGCACTCTTGGCGCAGCAGGCAGGCTCACGGTATGATAAAGTCCCAAAATTATCAATGTACCGCACAACACTAACATTATCACGGACCATGCAGGCACTGCGGCAGCTATACGCTCCATCCCCGAAGCCTTATAATGATCAATCAAAACACCTGCGACGTAGACCAACAATCCTGTCGCCACCAACTTTGCAATATTATAAAACGCTCCCTGCCAACCGATATACTTTGCCTGATCCTCTGTCGACAACTCCTGCATATACAGACCGTCCAAAGCCACATCGTGTGTAGCTCCGCTAAACGCCACAGCTGCCAGCACAGCAACGCTTATCGCAAAGGCATGCGGGAAATGCAGGGTTAAAGCAACCAAACCGAAACCCAATCCGGAAATAATCTGCGTAGCCACTACTATGCTCTTCTTCGTCTTGAAAAATTCCAAAAACGGACTCCAAAGGAACTTCAAAGTCCAAGGGAACATAATAACAGATGTCCAAAGCGCAATCTGAGTATCATTAATACACATCCCTTTGAACATCAACACGCACACCATATTCAGCGTAACATATGGAAGCCCCATCGCGAAATACGAACTCGGGACCCATTTTAACGGAGAAAACTTTTTACTACCTGTAGACATTATTATATAAATTTAAAATTAATCAAATCACACCTCCGGGAGATAATCGCACAACGACTTCCGCAAAGCAGCCAAAGCCTCCTGTATCCTCCTCGTCACCATTCTTACCGGAATATTATATATCTCCGAAATCTCCTTATACGTCTTCCCGTCCAGCCTGCTTGCCATAAAAATATTAGCCATCATCTTCGGCATCCTGTTCAGCTCTCTCCGCAAAATCTTCTCAATATCCTTCGAAAATACCCTCGAGGTCAGTTCATCGATGTTCAACACCCTCAGTTGAGCCTCCAAACACGCTGCTTCATAAATATTTTTGTGCCTGTTCAGCGCGCTTTCCTTCGACCGCAACGCATCAATACACTTATGCTTCACGATACCAAGAATATACGCCGGCATTTCACTCTCCGACAAAGGGTGCTCCTGCCTGTCTTCCCAAAAGCTTATAAAGCTCTCATTAACAATGTCTTCCGCCAATGCTCTCTCCTGCAAATACGAATTGGCAATGACAACGAACCGGTCATTGAAATCAGAGTAAAGACTATTAAACTCCGCAAGCGTAACTATATGACGTACCTCCAGACTCATGCAAATAAAAACTTTCTGCAAATCTATACAAATATACAATATATTCCTTACCACTCAATTTTCTATTCCCGGCTTACGCCGAAAAAAGTCGCTTCTGCGACTTGAAAAAACAGCGGAATTTTAAAAAGGTGAATAATTTTAAAATTTTTCGGTAAACCTATGCTCTCAGCTTCGATATAATAATGTAAGGTTTTTAAAACGTTTAATCCTTATAGCAGAAAAAACTACAAAACACTGAACTTAAAATATGGAGCAAGACGTTCTATTCAAATACTTTAGCGGTAAAGCCTCTGCAAAAGAAAAAGCAGCAGTGAGCGAATGGCTGCAAACAGACCCTGCCGCTCAAAAAGAGTTCGAGCAAGCTCACTTCCTTTTTGAATGTACCACAGTACATTTAAGAAGGAGACAATCCGCAATCGTAAAAATACTTCGTACTACGATGAAAGTAGCTGCCGTTATCGCTCTTTTTATGATAGGAGTTGTAACAGCAGAACAAATAACAGTCAATAAAATAAGCAAAACCCGTATGAGTGTAAGGACACTACCCGGTCAGCGAAGCACTGTTACTCTCAGCGATGGTACTATAATAGAATTAAACTCCGGTACAGTCTTGGAATACCCGGCTGTATTCAACAAAAAAGAACGAAAAGTATTGCTGAACGGAGAAGCTATGTTTCACGTCGCTCACGATTCGCAGCATCCTTTTATCGTTTCCACCTTTGCTTCTGATATAAAAGTAGTAGGAACTGTTTTTAATGTCAAAGCACAAGAAGAAGACCAAATCTTCACTACAATACTTAAAGAAGGATGCGTAGTTATCAAAGACAAACAAGAAAATGAAATCTTTACTATGCATCCAAACGAAGTTGTTTCACTAATAGACGGACAAATGCGCAAAACAATGCACAATGACCCGTCCGATTTATGCTGGTTGAATGGATTGGTAAATCTTAAAGCAAACGATTTTAACGAATTAATGAACCGAATTGCCAATGCTTTCGGAGTAGAACTTATAATGAAAAACCAAAATACGCCATCTGTAGACGGACTGAACGGAGAGATAAGAATTTCAGATGGCATTGACCACGCAATGAAAGCATTGCAGCACGTAATTAACTTTGATTACACGCTGAACAATAACAATAAAATAATCACGATCTCTGATCAGAAAAAATAAAACGAATTTAATATAATGAAAACAGTATTCTGCCGAATTTGTTTGGCTGTTCTGTCATCGCTTTTAATCGTATCGAGCGCATTCGCACAAGACAAAGAGACTATCTCTTTGGACTTTAATAATGCACCTTTGGAGACTGTAATTAATAGCATAAAACAGCAGACCAACTACTTATTTATCAACAGAAATGTCGACACGAAACAACTAATCACCGTTAAGGTACTGAATGAGAAAATCAATGTTGCTCTTCCGGCCGTTTTCGGACCTATAAATGTCGATTATAAAATAGAAGGGACGAGTATAGTTATCTCTCCTGCAAAAAAGAAGACTTCCGTATCCGGACCGCGCACAATCAAAGGTCGTATCCTTGACTCAACAGGCGAGCCTGTAATCGGAGGAGCAGTCCTTCTCAAAAACACAAATACGGGTGTCACAGCAGATATAGACGGAAACTACTCAATAGAAATCCCCGCAGGAAATGAAAATGCGATACTCGTATTTTCCAGTTTGGGATACTCTACAGTAGAACAAAAAATAGGTACAAAAGACGTTTACGATGTTATTCTTAAAGAAGAAAATACTTTGCTTGCGGAAACTGTCGTTACGGCTTTGGGTATCAGACGATCACAGAAAGCATTGTCTTACAACGTACAAGAAGTAAAATCAGATGCAATCCTTTCAAACAAGGATGCGAACTTCGTTAACTCCCTTAACGGTAAAGTAGCAGGTCTGGTAATCAATGCTTCGTCATCAGGAGTCGGAGGAGCTTCTAAAGTCGTTATGCGTGGTCAGAAATCCATTTCTCAATCTTCCAATGCATTATACGTTATAGATGGTGTGCCGATGTACACCTCTGCAAAAGACGGAGGTACAAAATTTTCCTCACAAGGAGCATCTGACCCTATTGCAGATATCAACTCTGAAGATATTGAAAGCATCTCTGTGCTTACAGGAGCGGCTGCTGCAGCGCTTTACGGTTCAGATGCCGCCAATGGAGCTATCGTTGTCACCACCAAGAAAGGAAAAGAAGGGAAAGTAGCTGTCAATGCCAGTTCATCTGTAGAGTTCTTCAATCCTTTCGTATTACCTAAATTCCAGAATCGTTACGGTACTGGAGATCTCAATTCCTCTATCGGCTCCGATTTGCGCAGCTATGGAAATAAAATGAATGAGTACAACAATCCTAAATATGATCCTGCAAAAGATTACTTTCAACTTGGTGTTACCCATAATGAAAGCGTATCTCTTTCTACAGGTACCAAAAACAACCAGACCTACCTTTCAGGCTCTTATATAGACTCTTACGGAATTGTACCCAATAACAGATACAACAAATACAACATTACATTCCGCAATAACACTACATTTCTTAACGACAAGGCTCACCTCGATTTAGGTGCAAGTTATATTCAGCAGAATGATAGAAATATGACCAATCAGGGTACTTACAACAACCCTCTTGTCGGAGCATATCTTTTCCCGAGAAGCGGAGATTGGGATGCCGTTAGAATGTATGAGAGATACGATGTCGCCCGTAGACTTTCTACACAGTATTGGCCTATCGGAGATGCCGGTATGACTATGCAAAACCCTTATTGGATTAACTACAGAAACCTCAGGGAAAACCGGAAGGATCGTTTTATGATCAATACTTCATTGTCTTACGATATTCTGGACTGGTTGAATGTTGCCGGCAGGATACGTATGGACCAATCATTTACAAAGTACACGGAAAAATTCTATGCTACGACTTTCCCTCAGCTTACCGAATTATCTACCAACGGTCTTTACGGTGTAACTACGATGAGAGAAAGACAAGTTTATGCCGATTTCCTTATAAATATCGACAAACGTTTCGGTAATAACTGGACTTTGCAGGCTAACTTGGGAACATCTATTACGGATATGAGCGAAGATGCCCTCAAAAACAGGGGTCCTATCGCAGACGGCGTGATTACAGATGAAAAACCCGGACTTGCGAACGTATTCAACGTACAGAATTTGAGCAATTCTATCAAAACAACGAGAATGCAATCCGGTTGGCGTGAGCAGACACAGTCTATCTTCGGATCTGCCGAAATAGGCTTCAAAGGCGCATACTACCTTACTCTTACGGCACGTAATGACTGGCCTTCTCAACTGGCAGGACCGCATTCAAATAAAAAATCCTTTTTCTATCCGTCAATTGGAGCATCTGTTGTACTTTCACAGATTATTCCTAATATGCCGAAGAATTTGGAATATATCAAAATACGCGGTTCTTACGCTTCCGTTGGTACTGCATTTGCACGTTATATAGCAAATCCTATGTACAAATGGAATTCCAGCAGTTTGAGCTGGAATACCCAGACGCATTACCCTATTTACAATTTAAAGCCGGAATTGACAAATTCCTTTGAGTTAGGTCTTTCTATGCGTTTCCTTAAATGGTTCAATTTAGAGGCCACTTATTATCATACAAATACTTTGAATCAGACATTCAACCCTCAGATATCTACAGGTTCAGGTTCTTCTCAGATATATATCCAGTCCGGAGATGTTTTGAATCAGGGCTGCGAAATATCGCTTGGCTTCGGAAAAGAATGGAATAACTTCAGATGGGATTCCAACTTCTCATTTTCTACCAACCAAAACCGTATAATGTCATTGGCTGATGATGTATATAACCCTGCTACAGGAGAGCGTTTCTCGGTAAAACATCTTGATATGGATGGCTTGGGACTTGCTCACTTTATACTTAAAAAAGGAGGATCTCTCGGTGACTTATACTCTTTTGCAGACTATCGTTACGATAATAACGGCAACATTGTTGTAAATGAAAACGGTTCGGTTACGCCTAATACCATTACTTCTGCAGATAAATATGTCAAGTTGGGTTCAGTGCTTCCTAAAGCAAATATGTCTTGGAGAAATGATTTTCGTCTCGGTAACTTCAATTTGGGTTTCCTTTTCTCTGCTCGTATCGGAGGAATCGTATTCTCAAGCACGCAGGCATTCCTTGACTATTACGGAGTATCTGCAGCATCTGCAGCAGCTCGTGATGCAGGCGGAGTTCGAATTAACGGGGGTGATTTGATAGATGCCAACCGTTGGTACAGTTCAGTAGGCGGCTCTACGCCGCTGCCTCAGGAATATACATATTCTGCAACCAATGTACGTCTTCAAGAAGCTTCATTCGGTTATACCATTCCTCGTAAGAAATTGAAAGGTCTTTGCGACTTGAGTTTTTCTATCATAGGAAGAAATTTATGGATGATTTACAATAAAGCTCCTTTTGACCCGGAGGCTGTGGCTACAACAGGAAATTACTATCAGGGAATAGATCACTTTATGATGCCTTCTCTACGTAATTTCGGATTTAATGTGCGTATATCTTTCTAATAACGGATGTATATGAAAAATATAATTATAAAGATCAGTCTTGCTGCATTTTCGATAACAACTGTATTAGGATGTACAGGAAATTATTTGAATATCAATACCAATCCTTATGAAGTAAATAAGGATCAGACCCTTACTGACGGTTATGCAATCGGTGCTGCCATTACGGCAATTTCAGGTACGGTGGTTTCTACCGATGTCAATACCGCTCAGTTTACGGACTGCCTTTTGGGAGGCCCGATGGGTGGCTATTACTCTACTACAGGTGCATTTGAGAAAACCATTGATAACTTCAATGCTTCAGATGATTGGACGAGGGTGTTTATGGCAAGCGATAGGATTATTCCTACCTTGTATTCAAACTTGAACGAGTTATCCAAGATTACAGATGACCCTGTCGTACTTTCTGTAGCAAAGATTATTAAAATCACTGCAATGTTACGCGTTACCGATACATACGGCCCTATCCCTTATACCAAAATCGGTCAAGGAGGTAAATTGCAGGTGGAATATGATTCTCAAGAGCAAGTGTATGATGCTATGTTCAAAGAATTGGACGAGGTGATTACTACACTTACAGACAACAAATTATCTGCTTTCTCTCAAAAAGCGGACCCCGTGTATGACGGTTCTGCCGTTAAATGGTGTCGCTTTGCCAACTCTCTCAAATTGAGAATGGCTATGAGAATCGTATATGCAGATGAAGCGAAAGCTAAAAAATATGCTGAAGAGGCTGTTCATCATGAAATAGGAGTATTTACTTCGAATGCCGATAACGCTATGCTTCATACCATAGCTTTCGGAGATAAAGGTAATCCTCTCTATACGGCTATTAAGTACAACCAGCCTACCGGCTGTAATACAGGAGGTGATACACACGCAGCTGCAGATATCATCTGCTATATGAATGGTTATAAAGACCCTCGCAGAACTGTATATTTCATTCCATCGGAGTTTGAAGGAATTCCTTATGCAGGCATCAGAGTAAGCGTAGTAAAACCTGCTTTGGGTAAAGATGGGCGCAAATATTCAGGTGTGAGAATCACTCCTACCGATCCTGTATTGTGGATGAATGCTGCTGAAGTGGCTTTCTTAAAGGCTGAAGCAAAGGCAGTGTTCGGTTTTAATATGGGAGCAGGTTCGGCAGAAGATTTCTACAATGAAGGAATACGTCTTTCATTCGCTCAGCACGGAGTATCGGGAGAAAACGATTATATAAATAATGCTACGGACAGGCCTGATGCATACGTGGATCCTGCCGGTCTTAACAGTTATCCTACGTTGCTTTCACAGGTAACGATAAAATGGGATGATGCTGCAAGCAAAACTGTAAAGCAAGAAAGAATATTGATACAAAAATGGATTGCCAATTTCAATCTCGGTAACGAGGCTTGGGCGGATCACCGCAGGACAGGTTTCCCTCATTTTATGCCTGCTACCGATGCCGGAAATAAGAGTGACGGTGCGGTATCTTCTACTTTCGGAGTGCGCAGAATGCGTTACCCATTGGCTGAGTACAGTAACAACGGAGCTAATGTAAATGCTGCAGTATCAAACTTGCTAAAAGGGAAAGATAGTATGAGTACAAGGCTTTGGTGGGATTGTAATCCTGCAGTAAAACCTTAAAAAAGAGAATGTTAAAGACTAAAATAGAAATATAATGATAACGAATATAAAACTTTCAATCTTTTCTGTTCTGACTTCAGCCTCTTTGCTATTGTTAAGCGGTTGCGGTAAATGGACCGAGCCTGAGAATCTCAATTACCGTCATCAGACGGTGGATAAGGAGAATCCCAAACAATATGCAGCTTATTTGAATTCGTTGATAGAATATAAGCAAAGTAAGCATAAGTTGATGTTTGTCACTATGAACGGTAGCGCTATGCACCCTTCTTCTCAAAGCCAACATTTGATGGCTATGCCTGACAGTGCGGATTATATCTGCGTAAAGGTAGGAGAAAAACTCAATGAAACTGTTGCTTCCGAGATTAAGACCGTCAGAGAAAAGAAAGGTACCAAATCGCTTCTTTTTATAGATTATGCTCCTATAGATGAGGCTTGGAAACTTTCGGAAGATGCTAAATCGGACAAAGGTTTACCTGCCGGTACTACTGAGGAGTTAAAAGCTTTTTTCAAAGAAAAAACTGAAAAACAATTGGCTAAATCTTTGGAATACGGATTTGATGGCATTATGGTATCTTTCATAGGAAATACTTCTAATCAATATGCTACGACTTCTCATGTGGCGTATATGGAAGCAGTAAAAAAGTTCTCTAAATCTCATTCCGAGTTGATTTTGGTATTCAGAGGCAGTGTAAGAAATGTTATTGATATAGATTTCTTGGAAAAATTTAAATATATTACTATTGTGGCAGGTGATGAACGCCAACTTACGAGTTTGATGGGACGTATTTTGGGAAGCAGCGCTCCTCAAGACCGTGTAATTATGGAATTATCAGTACCTTCTGCCGATGAACCTGTGCAAAAAGGTATGTCTCCTGAAGAGGGAGCAAAATGGGTGCTTTCAGAGGAGAATAATGATGAGTACAAAATTTTAGGATTAGGTATATCGAATGCCCAAGATGATTATTTTAATAAAAACGGTGTATTTGACAATATCCGTAAGGCTATCCGTGTGATGAATCCTTTAGGAAAATAAGATAAATAGAAAATATCATGAAAATATTAAATAAAATATTATTTGCGTTTTTCGTTTCAGCGACTTTCTTTTCATGTAAAAAGCAAGGAGAAGTCTTTGAAAATAAAGTATTTATCGTTGCGGATAATTTCAAAAACGAAGTACGTGTAGCCACTGATGAAGGAGTAAAAACGATGGAACGCTCTCTAAAAATCGGTATTGCACAACCTATTAAAAGCAATTTGAAGGTAGAATTTGTAAAATCTCCTGAATTGTTGACGACTTACCGTAATGCTTATTATGATAAAGAGGCTTTGCTTCTACCGGACGCAAACTGCGATGTATCGGGGCTGAAAGGTGAAATTCGTGCAGGAGATATTATAAGCGGAGCAGTTAAACTGAGCTTCAAGGATTTGGATAAATTGGATTACAAAAAAAGTTATGTACTTCCGGTAACTATTAATACAAACGGACTGGGTGTCCTGCCAAGGGCAAAGACTATGTATTTTGTTGTTAAAGAAGCATCGCTTGTAAACTATGTGGCAGATTTAAAAACAAATTGCGCTTGGCCTATATGGGATGGATTTGCAAAAGTAAAAGATTTGGAAACATTTACAATGGAAGCCCTTATAAATTGCCATTCATTCAAGAATACGGACGGTAAGATTCAGACTATAATGGGAGTGGAAGATCATTTCCTTATCAGGATAAGCGATACGACAATACCTGAAAATCAGATTCAGGTAGCCTGTGCCGTAAAAGATACAGGCTTGGGTACTGTATATAGAGGAAGTGTATCTACTTCTGCGATGCAACTTCGTACAGATCGTTGGTATCATCTTGCAGTCACTTTCGATAAAGGTAAAATCAAAGTTTATATAGATGGGAAAATGCGTGCAGAAGACGATTTATCTATTATTGCTACTCGCATCAATAAAGATACTAATCTTGAAGAAAAAGTATATTACAACAAAGTGGATTTCAGCGCTCCTCATTCCGATGAGATGGAAGGGAAACCTCGTTGTTTTTGGGTCGGTTATTCTTACGACAATAAGAGAAGCTTCAACGGTATGATTGCAGAAGCGCGCGTTTGGAATAAAGTACTTACTAAAGAGGAGATAAACAAACCGAATCATTTTTATAAATTATATCCTAACGAGATTGACAATAGCCTTTTGGCATACTGGAAATTCTCTGAAGGTGCAGGGAAAGTCATAAAGGATTATTCTGTTTATGGCAAAGACCTTACGGCAGACCATGATCCCGTATGGTACCCTGTCGAGCTTCCGGCTAAATCGAAAAACTAAAAAATTAAAATCAAAAGAACTAACTAACAATCACTAAATTAATAGTTTATATGAAAATCAAAACGTTATTTTTGAGTCTTGCGGCATTTGCTACCGCTTTGACTATTGCTTCTTGTAAAAAAGAGGCTCCGAAGGACACTTTATCAGTGAATCCGTCTGCACCGATAACTTTTAAAGTTAAAGGCAATGATGATGTAAAGATAAAAGTAACTGCTTCTGCAAGTACTTGGTCTTTCACTGCACCTGAATGGGTGGTTGCAAAACAAGAAAAAGATAATCTTGTGGTCAATGTTAAAGACAATGATACAAAAGCAGCAAGAGTAGGTCGTATCACATTCAGAGCAGGTAATGCATTCCCTGTAAATGTAAATATTTTGCAGGAGGCGGAAGAACAAGGAGGCGGAAGTTCAGACCCTGCAGGCTCCGTAAATGTCAAATTAAGCGATAAGACCGGAAATATGCAGCTTATTGCAGAAAAAGGCAAAGCAGCCAAGATCAGTGTTGTTGCTACAATCGCAGCTGTTGCAGATAAGGATGTTGAAGTGGAATTGTTTGTGGATAAAGATTATCTTAATGAGTATAATTACCTTAATAAACAATCAGTATCAATTTTCCCAGTAGAGAAAATCACTCTTCCTGCATCTGTAGTTTTGAAAATAGAAGCAGGGAAGACAGAGTCTGAGAAAGTAGAACTTTCTTTGGATGCAGAGACATTGAGCTTCGGTACACAATATTTGGTTCCTCTTTATCTTAAAGCTAAAAAGAATGCCATCGTAAAACAAGATGCTCGCCTGAATTATCTTGTAATGAGAAAAATGGAAAGGGATATTAAGAATGTATGCTATTTCGAGGTAAACGATACCAATCCTTTGAATGCTCTCGAATATGTATTGGAAGACGGTACTCCTTTCTTTGATTCTGTAATTTTATTTGCTGCAAATATCAACTACAATTCTGCTGAAGATGTGGTTTATTTGCACAACAACCCTAATGTTCAGGCTCTTCTTGACAATACGGAGACCTATTTGCAGCCTCTTCGTAAAGCGGGTATAAAAGTTTATTTGGGACTTTTAGGAAACCATGATGCAGCAGGTCTTGCTCAACTCTCGGATTGGGGAGCAAAACAATGGGCACAAGAAGTCGCTAATGCTTGTAAAAAATATAAACTTGACGGTGTAAACCTCGATGATGAATATTCAGGAAGTCCTATTATAGGAAATAAATGGTTTACTTCAAGAAGCGCAGCAGCTGCCGGACGTTTGATGTATGAACTTAAACAGGCTTTGAAGAAAAAATGTCCATGGCCTACAGAGGTTTCACATTTCGATTATGGTAGTATTTATAGTGTACCTGCTGTAACGGAAGGAGGAGTTGAACATCAACCGAGTGAATTTGTGGATTTCCATGTAGCTAACTACGGTAGCGCTTCAAGTACTTACGGTGGACTTACTAAAAAACAATGTAGCGGTTATTCTACAGAATTGAATAGAGGTTACCTACCATCAGGTAATTGGGCTGAAAAATTGAAGAATGATGGTTACGGATATTGTATGTGGTTTGCTTTCGATCCTTCAGGTTCAGGTAATATTTTAAGCAATCATTATAGTGCACTTAAACTTTTCAAAGAGGCTTCTCAAGCTTTCTATGGAAAGAATATGAAAGAGCCTAATGGTTATTATAATAAAATAGGTGAAGGACAATATGATCCTGTACGTAAAACAAGATAATAACACTAAAAACTATAAGATATGAAGAAATTTATTTTAGCGGCAGCTACGGCATTATTTGCTATTGTCGGCTGCAATAAAGAGCAAAATAAGCCTGCTCTTCCGGAAAAAGAAACTATTACCGTAACTCCTAAATCGAGAGAAGTAGCGGCAGAAGGAGGTAAGGTACAAGTAATCGTATCTAGTACAGGAGAATGGACACTTACCGGAAAAGAGGATTACAGCAGTTGGGTAACACCGTCTGCCGTAAAAGGAAAAGACGGAGATTTGGTAATATTTGAAGTAAAGGCTAATACTGGAAAAGATGCTCGCAAAGCAGAGTTTGAGTTTATTTGCGGTAAAGCAAAGGATTCTTTTACTCTTACGTCAAATGGTACTGCTCCTGTTACTCCTAAGACTTTGAAATTGGATATGGAGGAAGATGTACTTCTTAAATATACTGCCGGAGAATTGAGAGTTAAATTGAAAATTACCGGTTTGGATTATAGAGATTTGAAATATAAAATTTCGGATGAAGCAACTTCTTGGTTGAAATACCAAGCTACGTTGGAAGTCGATGGCGGTGCGGAAATGGTTTTTGCATATGATGAACTTACGGGGCTAGAAGATAGAGTGGCTGAAATCTCTGTTTCTGCTACGGATGTTACAGATGTGAAAGTAAACATCGTGCAAGATGCTAAACCTGTTCTTACCGTAAAACAGCCTTATTATACGGTACCGGTAGCAGGAGGTGCGCTCTCTGTTCCTATAACCTCTAACGTGGAATACGAAGTGGAAATTGAAGAATCGGCTAAGAGTTGGATTACACTTGGTGAGCAGACAGAGACAAGCGTAAACTTTACAGTGTCAGCTCTTGCAAGCGGAAAACGTTCAGGTAAAGTTACATTTAAACAGACAGGTGCCGAAGGCGAACCTCTTACAGCAGAGATTACAATTTCACAGATAGATGCTTTGATCAAATGGGCTGTGAAATTGAATAACAATCGTCTATATCCTAAATGGGACGGTACGAATAAACCTGGTTCTTTATCTAATTTCACAATGGAAGCTCTTGTGAAATTTTATGATTTCAATAAAGGGAATGGAGGTATTTATTCTATTATGGGTATTGAAGGTAAGTTCCTTCTTCGTATGGGTGATGTAGGCAATCCTTTGAAACGTCTTCAGATTGCGACAGAATCAGGAAACTTAAATGTTCCTTTTGATTTTGAAGCAAACAGATGGTATCATATTGCAGTTACTTATAAATTGGGACTTATTACAGTATATGTTGATGGTGATATGAAAGGAGAAAAAACATCATGGGCAAATAGTATAAATCTTTCACCTGATTGGAGTTACGAAAGCGGTTGGGGCTCAGAACGTGCTTTTTGGGTTGGTTACTCTTATGAGAGTACGAGAGATTCTCATGGTGAAATTACTGAAGTTCGTATTTGGAATAAAGCTCTTACAAAAGCTCAGATCAATGAAGAAAATCACTTCTATAAAGTAGAACCTACTGCTTCGGGTTTGGTTTCTTACTGGAAATTTACAGAGGGAAGCGGTGATACTATTGCTGATGCTACTGCTAATGGCAATAAACTTTACGGTGAGAAAAATGTTCGTAAACAAGGATCAGTACATAAAGGTGATCCGGGCATTGAATGGGTTGAGGTAGCTCTTCCTGAAAAATAGTGTTTAACGCGTATTTACGTATGTTTTGAATTTAGAGCCGTGCCTTGTTTTGGTGCGGCTCTTTTAAAAATCGCAATAAAGTTATGAAATGCGTAAAGTTAATTTCATTATCCTTTTTATGTCTTGTCTTGTCAGTTTTTTGTGCTTGTCGTAAAGTAGAAAAGCAAAAACCTAATGGAAAAGAGCCATTAAATCCTGAAAAAGAAAAATCCTCTGATTGCGAACTTCTTTCTTTGTCTTTGGATGGTGAGAAAAACGGTCTTGCCAACACGATAAATTTTACATTAGATAAAGAAAAAGGTGTTGTTGCTGCTAAATATCTTAAATGGATAGAAAAGGAGCAGCCGGAAATGTTTTTCTTGACTTTTAAGACTACGGGCGAGGCAGTACTTGCAGATAATAAAGAGTTGGTATCCGAGAAGAGTCAAGTGTCTTTGGCAAAGGACTTAAAATTGACTGTTCGTGCCGAAAATGGCAGTACCAAAGAGTATATTGTAATTTTTAATTGTCCTCAAATCAATACGGAGTTGCCTGTTATTCATTTGAAACCGGAGAATTTAATATCAGGAAAGACAAAATACATAAATACTGATGTGGTAATGTATGATAAAAGTGCAGGAGCGTCAGGTAATGGTTGGTGGGATAGCAAGGATAAGGGCGCTATCAGTGTTCGTGGCAGAGGAAATTCTACATGGGGCTTACCTAAAAAGCCTTTCCGTCTTAAATTTCCTGAGAAATTCAGCCCTTTTGATTTGAATCATACTAAGGCTAAGAGTTGGGTTTTGCTTGCTCAGGATATGGATAAGTCTCTTATTCGTACGCATTTGGCATTTGAATATTCTCGTATTTTGTTCACTTCCGGGCAAGGTTGGCATGATCCGAAGGCTTTGTCTTTTACACCTTGTTCTAAATTTGTAAATGTGTATTTTACAGGTCCTTATTATGATAGTTCTAAAAAGAATACTTTATCGATGAATGGGGATTATTTGGGAGTTTATCAGATGAGTGACCAGATGGAAAGAGCAGCAGGAAGGATTGAGGTGGATAAATTGGGTAAAGCAGATGGCAGCGATGCTTCCAAGATTACAGGAGGGTATATTATTGAGACGGATCTGCATGAAGGTAAGTATTTTTCGGGTCGTAAAAGGGTGAAGATGACTTATAAATACCCTGATGATAAGGATTATGATCCGGCTCAGTACAATTATATTACGAATTTTATAAATAATGCGGAGAAGGCATTGTATTCGGCTGATTATAAAGACCCTGTGAATGGCTGGCGTAAATGGTTTGATGAGAAAACTCTTGCCGATTTTATTATAATCAAGGAGTTTGTGGGCGATTTGGATGGTTACACGAGTACTTATATGTATAAGAGAAGGGGAGTTGATAAACTGTTCTTCGGACCTATCTGGGATTGCGATAAGGGGTGGAATAATGATAAGAGAGTGCCGCATCCGGAGTATCGTCCGTTGGAGAGTTTGATGATTAAAGCGGGTTTTTGGATGCCTCCATACGTGGATAATGATTGGTTTTGGCGTTTTTGGTCAGATGATACTTTCCGTGCTTTCGTAAATGCTCGTTGGAAGTCCAAAAAGGCAGAATTGCAGGCTGTTACTGAAAAGGTGCTTACCGAGATGCCGGAAAGTATGAAAAAGGCGATTGATGCCAATTTCACTGTTTGGCAATTCTATTATCAATACAGCGATGAGGCAAATATGCCTGCCAAGACGTATCCTGAAGAGATAGACCGTATCCGCACTCTTTCACATCGCCGTGCCGCTCTTCTCGATAATTTATTCTCCAAATAAGGCTCACTATTGTCTTTGAAAAATCCCATAAATTTCAAAGATCATCCCAAGCGAAGTGTAACAATTTTTTTACGTAGCAGAGGTGGAAACACCTCTGCTACGTTGGCTTTAGAATTAATTTTTATCCAATTTGAGTTCGTTTTCAATGTCTTCAATTGTTGGGAGTGAACTCTTAAAATTATCAGGGAAAACCTTGGATAGTTCATATTCGGATATTCCAAGAGGTTGAGTATAGTTTTCAAGAAAATAGCGTGCCATGACTTCATCTTTGCTTTTACAGATCAGTAAGCCGATGGTATCATTGTCGCCATTTCGCTTCAGAAGATGATTTACGCATGATACATATCCGCTCAGTTGGCCAAGATCGGACGCTTCAAATTTACGTGTCTTTATTTCAATGACTACATAACTATGAAGTTGTGTGTTATAAAAAAGCATATCGCAAAATAACTCTGAGTCCCCTAATGTCAGACGGTATTCACTACCCATAAAGGCAAAACCGCTGCCAAATTCCAATAGAAGTTTGCGAACATTGCTCATAAGCGCCTGTTTCAATTCTGTTTCATCATAATGTTCTCTTATTTGTGCATAGTCAAAGATATAAGGATCTTTTGTAATTTCTTGTGCCAAATCACTCATTGAAGGCGGTAGTGTATGACTGAAATTAGTTAATGCTTTGCCTTGGCGTTCATAAAGGTCTGTATCAATGAAATTTTCCAAAACAGAGCGGCTCCAACCGTTTTCGATTGTTTTATGTACAAAGAAAATGGCTTTTTTAGGTTGCCCCATAAATTTATTTATAAGAACCATATGGTGTCCCCATGGAATACAAAAAAGATCCGCTTCTAAATTTGCAGCAACTTGCTGCAAATTTTCGGAAGTTCCAATGAGCGCAGAGGAATCCACAATTATATCCATACTTAATGGCTCTTTTATATAGGGGCTATACAGAAGATAAAAACTTTTCATGTATGCTAAATTGCGAGGAGAAAAGCCTTTGACTCCCGGAAATAAATCTTTAAGATCAAGACTGAGATTTCTAAAGAAGTCACTTCCATAAGCATTCTCCATTTCACGTTCGGCAATATCTTTACCTATAGACCAGTAGAATTTTAATAGCAGACTATTGGTGCTGACTGCTGCCTTTATACGGCTTTGACGGAATCTATTACTAAGTGAATGAATCCATTCTGCATATTCTGCATTTAATTTAATTAATCTGCTCATAATCTCGTTCTTTTAATTGTGAAGTTAATATTTTTTTGATAAATATGAAGTATTTATATGTGCCGCTCATGATGTGATGAAGCGAGGATGCGTAGGGGGGGAAGGTTGGGATTGGCGGGAAAAGATTATATTTGCAGTATTAAATTTTAGGTTATGAGAAGAGCGTTTTTGGTTTTATGCTTTTTGATGGCAGGAGTTTTGGGTGTCTTCGGAAAGGATTTGGTGAGGCATAATTATAGGTATAATGGTTATACGAGGGTGCGGTCGGAGAGGCTTCTTGTGAGGACGTCGCAGGGGGATAAGTCGCCGTTTTTTGTGAGTATTGAGTATATTGTATTTCCGCAAGGAGAGGATGCATATGTGTTGCGTTTGGATTTTGAGAGCGAGAGGCGGAGTGATTTTGCAAAGGGCGTGAAATTTACGGCTACGACAACGGATGGAAAGTTGATTTCGTCTTCGCAGATGTACAAGGCGCCGGAGGCGAGGGAGGCTTTTACAGGGGAGAATGGAAAGGCTGTGTATTGGAATACGGCGGAGTATCTTTTTGAGAGCAAGGATTTTATGAGGTTGCTTGAGGGGGTTAAAAGTATTGATGTGGCAATAAATTGGTCGCCTGAAGGGTATATTCAGAGAAATTTTAACGGGGAGTTTTCGGCAGCTTTGCATGAGTTAAATGATGCTGTCCGTAATGCTTCTGCTCCTGCTGAGATTGGGGATAATATTGCGGAGTCTTCGGATAATACGGGCAGTAAACTTATTTTAACCAAGGCTTTGGAAGTGCCGGGAGCTAAGGGGATGTACCGGTTATCAATGAATTATATTTATTATAAGGGTACGAATAAGGAGGATTATGATTTGACGATAGAACTTGCGGATAGGGAGAGGGTTATTCCTCTTGGGGCAAAGGCTGTGTTTAGGCTTAAAGACGGGGAAGCAGTGGAGTTGTTGCAGGAGAGGGATGCTTACGGGGTATTTTTTTGTTATCCTGATGCGGAGCAGATTAAGTCGTTGTTTCGCGGTATAGAGGCTTTGGAGATTGTAGGAGAGGGGTTTGAGTATAAGGATGGTTTGTTAAGCGATGAGTTTTCGAGGGTGTTGTATTGTTTGTATAATTCTCTTCAGTCGGTTTCTTCTATTTAATTTTCTGTTCCGGGTGTACCGGATTGGAAATAAATTAGTACTTTTGAATAATTTTAATTAGGACTATATGGCAAAAAAGGGTTTTTGGATGGAGTTTAAGGACTTTGCGATGAGGGGTAATGTTATCGATATGGCTGTCGGCGTGATTGTCGGGGGAGCTTTCGGTAAAATTGTTTCTTCTTTGGTGAATGATATTATAATGCCTCTTGTGGGTGCGCTGATAGGCGGTTTTAATTTTACTGATTTGAAATTGACAATCGCAGGGACAAGGGATGCCGTTACTGTTAATTATGGTAATTTTTTGCAGGTGTTGGTGGATTTTCTGATTATTGCTTTTTCTATTTTCGTGGTTATTCGTTTGATAACGAAGGCTACCGAGGCTATGAAAAAGCAGTTGGAGCATAATGAGCCTGCACCGCAGAAACCGGCTCCGGAACCTGCCGATATTACTTTATTGAAAGAGATAAGGGATATTCTTAAGAAACAACAAATGGATAAATAACTTTAAAACTAATTTATATGAAAACAAGAATTTTTCGTGTGTTTTTACTTGCTGCAGTAGCTTTGACTTCTGTGTCTTGTAAGTCATTTTGGGAAAATACTTTAAGCCGGGAGGTGAAAATTACCGGTAAAAAGATTGTTGCTTCTTTTAAGGGCAAAGCAAGTAAAGCCGGCGCTTCTGAAGAAGTTTTGTTATTTCAACAGGAGCAGGGGTTGGGTATTGCTAAGAAATTAAAAGAAAGCGGTTTTGAGATTGCTAACTTGAAAGTACTTAATTTAGAGAGAGCTATCCTCGAGGTTAAGGATCCTGCTAATTTTGATTTGAATGAGTTGCTTTCTTTGAAGATTTATTTTGATGATGAGAAAAATCCTGTTTTGGTAGGGGATAGAATAGATAATGGGAAAATTATTTTTAGGATTGTTAGTCCTCATTTGTTGGAGAAAGCCAAGGATGATGTATTTAATGTGATGATTAAGGGTAATCTGCCTTCTCGACCTGTTGATGTTGAGGTTACTATGGATTATATTGCGAAGGTTAGTCTGATTAAATAATTTACCTTCCGGAAGCGAATGCTTCCCTACCGATGTTTTTTATGCGGCTGCCAGTATTCGGAAGCCGCATTTTTATGAATATTCCGTTAGGAATATTTCATATAATTAAAGATTTTAGTATCTTCGTCTTATATGGATTTTTGATTTTATGATTAAGAAATTTTTTGTTTTTTGTTTTGCGGCTTTGTGCGTTTTTTTTGTGCAAGGTTGTGGAAATCAGAAGAGTAAGTTTGAGCTTACGGGACGTCCGGCAGAAAGGGACAGGCTTTTTGTGTCACCGGCGGTTGAGGCGAAGATTGATAATGTGTTGTCGTTGTTGGTGAATCCGAAGTTGAGGAGGATGTTTGCAAATTGTTTTCCGAATACGTTGGATACGACGGTGCATTTCGGTGAGGATGAGGGCGGTAATTTCAGGACTTTTGTGTACACCGGGGATATTCCTGCTATGTGGCTCCGGGATTCAGGTGCACAGGTCTGGCCTTATGTGGCTCTGGCAGGGGAGGATGAGAATTTGAGAAATATGCTTGCAGGGGTGATTCGCTGTCAGTTTTCGCTTATCAATCTGGATCCGTATGCGAATGCGTTTAATGATGGTCCTACAGGGGCAGGGGAGAATGATGATACCGGGGTGAAACGTAATCCGAATGTGTTTGAGCGTAAGTGGGAGGTGGATTCGCATTGCTATCCTGTGCGTTTGGCTTATCATTATTGGAAGACTACCGGAGATACTTCGGTGTTCGATGAGGTGTGGATGAAGGCTATTAATAATATTTTGAGTACGTTTAAGGAGCAGCAGCGTAAGGATGGGGATGGTTCGTATTATTTTTTACGTGTGACGGACAGGCAGTTGGATACTAAGGACAGGGTAGGGCTTGGCAATCCGGTGAAGCCTGTAGGGTTGATTGCTTCTGCTTTCAGACCTTCTGATGATGCTACTACATTTGAGTTTTTAGTGCCGTCGAACTTTTTCGCCGTGGATATTTTACGTAAGGCAGGAGAGATTTTGAGTGAGGTGAACGGGGATGATGAGTTGGCTGCTTCTTGCAGGGTATTGGCTGATGAGGTGTCTGCTGCTTTGAGGGAGTATGCTGTGTATAAGCATCCTAAGTACGGGCCGATTTATGCTTATGAGGTGGATGGTTTTGGAAATTATTATTTGATGGATGATGCTAATGTGCCTAGTTTGTTGTCGCTTGGGTATTTGATTCCGGAGATGATGAATGATCCTGTTTATAAGAATACGCGCAGATTTGTATGGAGTGAGGATAATCCTTATTTCTGGCGGGGAAAGGCAGGAGAGGGGATTGGCGGACCTCATATCGGTACTCATGTGATTTGGCCTATGAGTATTATGATGAGAGCTTTTACGGCTACGGATGAGGAGGAGATTAAGGCTTGTATTTCTTCTATTATGTCTACTGATGCCGGGACGGATTTTATACACGAGTCTTTCCACAAGGATGACCCGGAGAAATTTACGCGTCCTTGGTTTGCTTGGCAGAATACTCTTTTCGGGGAGTTGATTTTGAAGCAGATTGAGGAGGGGCGTCTTGAAATGTTGAATTCTATTTAATTTTTGATGATATGAAAAATGATAAAAGGATAGTAATGACCCTTGATGCAGGCGGTACTAATATGGTTTTCGGTGCGATGAAGGGTGGAGAATATGTTGGAGAAACGCTTTCGTTGGCTTCTAATGCTTCTGATTTGGATCTGTGCCTGAATACTATGGTGGCAGGGTTTATTATGGTGATGGAGCGTTTGGAAAGGATAGGCGAACCTAAACCGGTGGCTATTAGTTTCGCTTTTCCCGGTCCTGCCGATTATCCGCAGGGGATTATCGGAGGTAATCTGTTGAATTTCCCTTCGTTCCGTAACGGCGTAGCTTTGGGACCGTTTTTGAAAGAGAAATTCGGTATCCCTGTGTATATCAATAATGATGGAGATTTATATGCTTTCGGTGAGGCTTTGGGCGGTGTTTTGCCTGAAATTAATGCTCGTTTGAAAGAAGCCGGCAGTGCAAAGACTTATCATAATCTTATAGGTTATACGTTAGGCACCGGGTTCGGTATAGGTACGGTGATTGACGGAAGATTGAATAGGGGTGATAATTCGTGTGTGGAGACTTTCTGTTTGAAGCATCCTAAGTTGGAAAATATCGTTGTAGAGGATGGAGTGGCTGCCCGTGCCATAAAAAGAGTTTACGGTGAGCAGTGCGGCAATATGAATCACGGTCTTGAGCCTAAGGATATCGCTGCTATATCGAATGGCGAGCGTGCAGGTAATCGTGAGGCTGCAATCGCTGCATTTAATGAGCTTGGCGAGGTGGCTGGTGATGCTATGGCTACGGCTGTAACACTTTTGGATGGACTTATCGTTATCGGAGGCGGTATAATGAATAATTATAAATACATTATGCCCGGTATTCTTAAATCTATGCGAGCAAAGATTAAGACTCTTTCCGGTGATGAGATAGACAGGGTGCAGATGTCTGTGTACAATCTTGATGATCCTGAAGAGTTTGCAGCTTTTGCGAAGGGTGAGGCAAGAGAGTTGAAAGTCTACGGTACGGATAAAACAGTCGTTTATGATCCTAAGAAGCGTGTAGGTGTTATGCACTCTAAAATAGGGGCAAGCAAGGCTATTTCTTTGGGAGCTTATGCTTTTGCTTTAAGTGAGTTGGATTCTCAAAAAAATAATTAAAATGTATCCTTTAAAATTCAGACCGATACTTAAAACGGTAGTGTGGGGCGGAGAAAAAATCGTTCCTTTTAAGCAAATAAGTTCTACACAACATAATGTGGGTGAAAGTTGGGAGTTGTCAGGTGTTAAGGGTAATGAATCTGTAATAGATAACGGTGAGTTTGCCGGAAGGACGATAACCTCTGTATTGGAAGAGTATAAAGAGCAGCTTGTAGGTAAAAAAGTTTATGAGAATACCGGAAATGAATTTCCTCTTCTTATAAAATTTATTGATGCTAAATCGGATTTGTCTATTCAGGTGCATCCTGATGATGCCCTGGCAGCGGTTCGCCATAATGGGTCTAAGGGTAAGACTGAGATGTGGTATGTCGTTGAGGCAGATGCTGATGCTCATTTGTTGGCAGGTCTTTCTAAAAAGATAGATAAAGACGAATATGTAAAACGTGTTGATAATAACACTATTACAGAAGTTTTGGAGAAGCATTCCGTGAAGCCCGGCGATGTGTTTTTCCTCCCTGCCGGTCGTATTCACGCTATTTGCGGAGGGTGTTTTATTGCAGAGATTCAGCAGACTTCTGATATTACATATAGGATTTATGATTACGGGAGACTTGGTTTGGATGGCAAACCTCGCGAATTGCATACTGAACTTGCAAAAGATGCCATAGATTATAAGGTCTATCCTGATTACAGGACTTCTTGGCAGGAAAAGCCTGATACTGAAAATCTGTTGGTGAAGTGTAAGTATTTCACGACTTCGGAGTATTCTTTAAATGAGCCTTTTACAAAAGATTTGTCGGATTTGGATTCTTTTTTGGCAGTTATGTGTGTCGACGGTTCGGGAAGTCTTACAGAAAAAGAAAATTCCGGAGACGAATATACTGTGAGTATTCATAGCGGGGAAACCGTGCTTATACCGGCTACGGCTAAAGAGGTGGTATTTAATCCGTCTTCTTCTTTGAAATTGATTACTTCTTATATCGGGTGATAAAGAAAATATTTTGAAAATAGAAGATTAATTTTTAATTTTGCAGTTCGAATGATTATAACCGATGAGCTATGGTAGAAGATCCGGCCTTTTGGTGTCGGGCGCTTACGGTTCGAACTTTAAATAAAGTTTATTTTATGTACGCAATTGTAGATATTGCAGGTCAGCAGTTTAAAGTTGAGGCAGGAAAGCAGATTTTTGTGAACCGTCTCAATGCTGAAAAAGGAGCTTCAGTAGAATTTGAAACAGTTTTACTTATTGATAACGAAGGCTCTGTAAAAGTAGGTTCACCTTACGTTAAAGGTGCAGTTGTAAAGGCTACTGTTCTTGAAGAAGTAAAAGCTGATAAAGTGCTTGTATTCAAAAAGATTCGCCGTAAAGGGTTCCAGAAACTCAACGGTCATCGTCAGAAAATGACAAGAATTCAGATTGAATCAATAGCTTAATTTCAGGAGGATTTAGATTATGGCACATAAAAAAGGACAATCAAGTTCAAAGAACGGTCGTGAGTCACAAAGTAAACGTTTGGGACTTAAAAAATTCGGCGGAGAAGTTGTAAAAGCCGGTAATATTATTGTACGTCAGAGAGGTACGGTTCACAATCCTGACAGAAATGTCGGTATGGGAAAAGATCATACTCTTTATGCACTTGTAGACGGTACAGTGAAATTTACAAAAAAGAAAGAAAACAAATCCTTTGTTTCGGTAGTTCCATTTGAGAACTAACTCGAAGGAATTCAAAGAAAGAGAGAGGACTTGCACTTCGAGTAATCGGGCAGTCCTCTTTTTTGTCAATAAATAGGAATTTAATATGCTTACACTCAAACTGCTTAGAGAAGATCCGCAATTTGTAATCGATAAATTGGCGATAAAGAACTTCGATGCAAAAGAAATAGTTGAAAAAATCGGTACGCTTGATCAGGAAAGGCGTGCTGTACAGACAGAAAATGATGCCTTGCTTGCCGAGCAGAACCAAAAATCGTCGCTCATCGGTAAATTGATGAAAGAAGGCAAAAAAGAAGAGGCTGAAGAAGCTAAAAAAGAAGTTGCTGCTCTTAAAAGCCGTTCATCAGAATTGACGACTAAATATGAGGAAACTTCAAAAGCATTGGAGGACCTATTGGTATTGCTTCCTAATATCCCTTGCGACCTCGTTAAGCCTGGGAAAGGTGCGGAGGATAACGAAATCGTAAAAACCGGTGGACCTGAAGTAAGCCTTCCTTCCGGTGCTTTACCGCATTGGGAACTCGCTAAAAAATACGATATAATAGACTTTGATCTGGGGGTGAAACTTACAGGTGCAGGCTTCCCCGTCTACAAAGGTAAAGGAGCGAGACTTCAGAGAGCATTGATAAATTATTTTTTGGATCGTAATACTGCGGCAGGATACAAAGAGGTGGAGCCGCCTGTACTTGTAAATGCTGCATCAGGATTCGGCACAGGGCAACTTCCTGATAAAGAGGGACAAATGTACTATGTCGGTGTGGACGATTTCTATCTTGTACCTACCGCTGAAGTCCCTGTGACTAACATTTTCAGAGATGTGATTCTTCAGGGAGATGAATGTCCGCAGCGTATGACTGCTTATACTCCTTGTTTCCGCAGAGAGGCCGGCTCATATGGCAAAGATGTCCGCGGATTGAACAGACTGCACCAGTTCGATAAAGTCGAAATCGTGCGTGTGGAAAAACCGGAAAATTCATACCAAGCTCTTGACGAAATGCTTGCTCACGTAGAAAGTCTTGTAAAAGAATTAGGGCTTAAATATCGTATTCTGCGTCTTTGCGGAGGCGATATGAGTTTCACTTCTGCAATTACATACGATTTTGAACTCTGGTCAGCAGCACAGGGAAGATGGCTTGAGATTTCATCCGTATCCAATTTTGAGACGTATCAGGCAAACAGACTGCATTTGAGATACCGCGATGAAAACGGCAAAACGCAGCTCTGTCATACGCTCAACGGCAGTTCTCTTGCTCTGCCTCGCGTGGTGGCAGCTTTGCTTGAAGACAACCAGAAAGATGACAAAATCATAATTCCCGAGTGCCTCAGGCAGTACACAGGCTTTGATTATATCGACTAACATATAGTGCAGAAGCAAAGAACGATATTGGGTATTGACCCCGGAACCAACATACTTGGCTTCGGGGTTATCCGTATTGACAAAAACGGACCGGCTTTCGAAGATATGGGCGTGCTTGACCTGCGCAAAGAAAAAACGCCGTATGCCAAACTGCTTCGCATATTTGATGAAATATCAGCGATTTGCGACAAATACAGACCTGACGACATCGCCCTCGAGTCCCCGTTCTACGCCAACAGAAACGCCCAAGTCCTATTCAAACTCGGTCGAGCGCAAGGAGCTGCAATCTTGGCTGCCCGCACCAAAGGTATAGAAGTCTTCGAATACGCTCCCCGTAAAGCTAAAATGGCAATAACCGGTAAAGGAGCTGCGTCCAAAGAGCAGGTAGAAACGATGATAAAAAACATCCTGAACATCAAAGCTGAAACCGATTTCCTTGATGCTACCGATGCCCTCGCAATCGCCCTCTGCCACTACTACCAGCTCACCAATCCCCTTCAAAGCACTATCGCTGCCACCTCGTGGGAGAAATTTCTCATAGCCAACCCTGACAGAATCAAAAAATAAATTCCCCCTTTCGCATCCTCACTTTGGGTCTCTGAAAAAGTTTTTAAAATGCAACTTTTTCGGTCGTTTCCTCCCAAAAAGCCGAAGTCTTTTTCAAAGTCCCTCGTTCCTGCTGCTCAGGGAAAACGCGCTTTGCGCTTTGAAACTCAAATGTAGGGAAGCTCTCGCTTCCGAAAGGTCATATCGCTTGGTGCGCCGCAAATGCTGTCGCACCAAGTTTTTTAATAATGCCAAAATCAGTAAATTACGCATCCTCGGACAAAAAGAATAAAAGAAACGTAAAAAGTACGTTTCTTATGTCGAATATTTACGTTTTTTATGTGTTGGTTTTATGTCTTCCGTAGCGAAGTGAAGGAAGTTTTGAGGAGGGGATTGGTCAGCGGCTTGTGTCCGCTGCCAATCTTCTTCTTGAGATTTCAGCAGGCGCGTGAGTCGGCTGCGGCTTTTGCCGTAGCAGCCGGTGAAGCCTCTGAAAGGGGCTTCGCGCAGGCTGCTTAAAGGCAGAAT
>JBQMXN010000016.1:0-34046 GCA_052173975.1 Candidatus Cryptobacteroides sp.
TTTAAAGACAGTTTTTTTATTTTGTTGCGTTGAATTTCGCTTAACTTAGATAATAGTCCCAAAAGTTTTTTACAGCTATCCGCAGGGTTAGTGTCAGGAATATTTTTGAAGAAACGAAGGCAATCGAGCAACTGCAAAAGAGGAATATTCTCTTTGGTGATTGTATTCCATTGTTTTATAAATTTCATCCTGTAATAACCACGCTTTGTGCTTTTCTTATCTTTGATGGTTCCTATCTGCAAAATGGCAGAAACTTGTGTAGTCAATCCAAGCTCATTAAAAATTTGATATCCTGTAATATAACCAATCAGTTTGCCGTTCTCTTCCAGTAAGTCCTTTACAATCTGATAGCTGCTGGGCATAAGCTCACCAAACTCTGTCATTTTTGTTTTGTAATATCGACCTTTCGACAAACGTCTAATTTCACCGGCTTTAGTCAAGTTTTCCAAGACCTTGTTTACTGATTTTTGTTTGGTAACTTCAACAGGAAAATCGCTTGCGGAAAACACGATGCCATAATCTGTTTTCTCTATTTTGTTTCTTACTATTTCTGAAATATTTATTGACATAACTTTATTGAGTTATTTCTCTATAAAACTGTCAACAAATATATACTATTTTCGTTTTTTTACCAAGAAAAACACGAATAATAACGTTCTAAAATTTGTATGTTTTTTATGTTGGTTCCGAAGCGAAGCGGAGGAAGCTTTGAGGAGTGTTGTGATCAGCGGCTTGTGTCCGCTGTCACAATTCTTCTTGAAATTTCAGCAGGCGCGACTTAGCGGCTGCGGCTTTCCCGAAGCAGACCGAATGGGCTGCGGATGGGGGAATAATAAAAATCAGCATCAGGGTAATGATTGAAAGATTTTAGTTATTTTTGTGTCGGTTTAATTTTATTTTGTAATGGTTGGTGTTTTTGATTCGGGTGTGGGCGGTCTGTCTGTTTTTAGGGAGATTTTGAGGCTTTTGCCGGGTGAGAAATACATTTATTATTCTGATAATGCGCATTGTCCGTATGGTGAGAAGTCGCCGGAATATGTGTTGGAAAGGTGTAAAGAAATAAGTGATTTCTTGATAAAAAAGGGAGCGGATATTATCGTTGTGGCGTGCAATACGGCTACGGCGGCAGCGATAGGGCAGTTAAGGGAGGAGTATTCGGTTTTAAATTCTGCAAGAGTGAGGGCTTTGACCTGGGGCAGGAAGGATCATATAATGTTTATTGGGATGGAGCCTGCTGTGAAGCCGGCAGTGGCAGATACGAAAACAGGTGTAGTCGGCGTTTTGGCTACGGCAGGCACGTTGAACGGGGCTAAATACCTGAATATAAAGGAGAAGTATGAGGGGAATGTAAAAATTATCGAGCATGTGGGGAAAGGGTTTGTTGAGCTTGTGGAGAAAGGAATATTGGTGGGCGAAGAGGCGGAAAAGACAGTAAGAGAAAGCCTTATGCCTTTGATAGAAGGGGGTGCGGACATCATAGTGTTAGGCTGTACGCATTATCCTTTCCTTATGGGACCTATCAGGGAAATTGCCGGAGAGAACATAAAAATCATAAATCCTGCCCCTGCCGTGGCTATGAGGCTTATAGATGTGATGCGAGAGGAAGGTTTGCTTTCAGTTTCAACCGGGCTGTCGAATATTGAGTTATTTTCATCGGGTGATGATACGATATTGAAAAAACTTTTCAGTATCGCAATTCAATAATTATTCGTAAAGATAATATTTGGCAGAGAGTTCTCTGAAATGCTCGACGTCTTTTCTCCAGTACCATATAATATCGTCTACAAGCAGTCTTTTACCGAATTGTCTACGGATATAATCTGTCCCGCATACTTTATCGAACATCGAGTTTCTGCTATTGTCAAAGTTATAAGGGTTTTTGCGGGGGTATAATTCATTTACAGCCTGCATTACATAGAACTGCGTCATCGAAATCTCGGCAGCATCGTAATCGGTAAAGAAATACTGTACTCCGTGTACCGTCTTCCCGGCCATTCCTCCGAACAAAGGTTTATAATGTACTGCACGAAAAGCCGTACCAGGGATTTTATAACTATCGAGTTTTGTCTTCAAAGAGTCCGCATCGATCCATTCTGCAGCAAAAGCCCCGAAAGGCATCGTATAGCCTACTCCGATATTTAAATAATTACGGAACTCACCGCAAAGACCGGCAGAGGGGTAACAAATGGCTGTCTTGGCATAAGGTATCTGGGGAGAAGGAAGTACCCAAGGCAATTTCGTATCGTCATAAAGCATATCTCTTGTCCAGCCTTCCATAGGTATCACTTTAAGATTGCATTTCAAATGCTCCTCTCTGCCTTTCTGACCACGATTTAAGCCTTCTTCATTAATAAGAGTTGCCAACTCACCCACTGTAAGACCATAAATATAAGGTATCCGGAATTCGCTCACAAAAGAGAAAAAGCCGTCCTCAACATAATTTCCCTCTATCTTATACCCTCCCAATGGGTTAGGTCTGTCTAACACCATTACCTGTATTCCTTGCTTGGCGCAAGCCCTCATGACTAAGCCCAAAGTAGAAATAAAAGTATAAGAACGCGTACCCACATCTTGAATATCATAGACCATCACATCTATTCCATCCAACATCTTGGGAGTAGGTTCTCTGTAGGCTCCATAGATAGAATACACCTTAACTCCGGTAGCGGAATCATATTCATCGCCAACATGGTCACCTGCATAGGCATCTCCACGCACACCATGTTCCGGTCCGAATAATGCCTTCAAATGCACTTCCGGAGCGTTGAATAAAATATCTATCGTAGAACGAAGATTTCTATCCACACCGCTCGGGTTCGTAACAAGACCTACATTTTTGCCTTTTAATCCTTCGAAATCCGAACTTACAAGCACTTCAATACCGGGTTTTACGTCCTGAGCGAATGTACCAAGGGGAAAAACCGCAAAACATATTGTCAAAAGCCAAAACCTACTTAATTTCATACTATTTTTTTTCATTCACTAAATCCCGCTTAACAATAAATGCAACTATCACAGTAGCAATACAGCATAACATTACCACATTAAAAAAGTTCAAATATCCCCCGACCCATTTCCATACATAACCGGCAAACATACCCGGAATCATCATTCCAAGAGCCATAAAAGCCGTACAAATCGCATAGTGAGAAGTTTTAAATCGTCCATCGGAGAACCTCATCATATACAACATATATGCGGTAAAGCCGAAACCGTAGCCGAACTGTTCAATAGCGACACAACCGCCTATCAACCATAGATTTACGGGTTGCTCCATTGCCATATAGACATAGACGCCGCAAGGAACAGTAAGAGCCAAAGCCATAGGTAACAAAGTCTTTTTTAAGCCTTTAAAGGATGAAGCAACCCCTCCTAAAATACCGCCTATAGTCAAAGCGATTACTCCTAATGTACCGTAAATAAAACCAACGGTTTCAGTAGAAAGCCCTAAACCGCCATCTGCTGCAGAGTCCAAAAAGAAAGGGCTGACCAATTTCAGCATTAAAGCTTCAGGAAATCTATAAAGCAACAAAAACAACATTGCTATACCTATCCCGGGTTTTCTAAAAAAAGATACAAAAGCCTCGATAAATTCTCTTGCTAACCGCCGGACATTCTTACCTTCACTGCTGAATTCAGGCAAATCCTCAGTTGGCTTAGGAAGAAAGAAGATATTGTATAAAGTAATTAACGCAAAAATCAGAGCAGTAATCGCCAAAGTAATGCGCCAAGCCATCGGAATATCTCCTAAACGTGTTTCAAGTACACCGGCAATCATCACCAAAATTCCTTGACCGAATACCGATGATAAACGATAAAAGGTGTTCCTAATCCCCACAAAAAAGGATTGCTCATTTTCTTTCAAACCAAGCATATAAAAACCGTCTGCTGCAATATCGTGGGTTGCTGAAGCAAAAGCTGTTGCTAAAAATAAGAAAAGAGTAAATGTAAATAGGCTGCAATCAGTCTGTTTGGCAGCAATAATCTCTTGAGAAGGATTCGGTAAGGTTATGACCATCAATGCAAATATCAAAGTCATTAATATCTGCATAGATAATATCCACCAACGTTTTGTTTTCAATATATCTACAAAAGGACTCCATAGAGGTTTGATCACCCAAGGTAAATATAATGCACCTGTATATAAAGCCATCTGCTCGTTCGGTACCCCCATTCTGTTTAACATAGTAACAGAAATAGTATTTACTAAAAAGTAAGGGATGCCCTCTGCAAAATAAAGTAGAGGTATCCATCTCCAAGGAGAATTTTTGTTAATCATATATTGCCTAAACATCTTTTACCAACTCTGCACCAGGATAATAATGAGCCAGAATTTCATCGTAAGAATAGCCATCATATGCCATTACAGCAGCCCCTATTTGGCAAAACCCGACCCCATGTCCCCAGCCTTTACCCTTCAAAATCAAATAATCGAAATCTTCACCTGCTGAAACTTCTCTACCATTATCTTCATAATAAGAAATACTGAAAGCGGAACTTTTCAAATGGCTATCGGAAAGATACCTGCGTATCATCAATTCCTTACCCACAAGGAGAGATCTTTTAGTTCCTACTATTTTTAATAGTTTTATTCTGCCCGATCCTCCATACTCAACAGGTTTTAATTCGTTCAGCAAACCTATATCTTCACCGCTTCTATTTGAAATCAACTCTGAAATCTTTTCTCTACCGTATTTCACTTCCCAACGATAAAAGTCTTCCGTTTCCAGATCATAATCGTTCAATACTTGAGATAAGATTTCTTTATTATGTGTATTGCAAAAAGCCTTTCCGTTAGGATTGTAATCCGGAGTGTCGGGAAAACTTTTTAAATACGGATAATCCTTATCTTCCCAACAAGTATCGAAAGTTTCCGTTATTCCTCCGCAGCATTTAGAAAATCGTGTATCGCAAATTTTGCCGTCATACATCAAAAATTCTCCCCAAGTGCTATCTATCGCTTTTCTGACATTTTCTCCAACTACGATACTCAAGCCTTGGTAACGCTGACAATGATCATCTGCACACACATCAAAATTTTTGTGGTCTTCGTGGTCAAACCACCTTATATGCGCATTACCGGTATTTTGGTCTTTTTTTTCTTTTGATTTATTCCGAATTTGCGTCATCGCCCAAGAACGGGAAATAACTGCATGGGCTTTAAGATATTCAAGAGTAGCAGAAGATTTCATCTCGGAAGATATAACGCTCAAAAGATAATCCTCAACACCAATTATATTGACAGCACGGACTTTTTCACCTTCGACAATAAATTTAAGTGCACCTGCAAATTTTTGAGTTATTTGTCTTTGCCAATGAAAATCAATTCCGATCGTTACGTCTTGCAAAATAAATGTAGGCTCTGCAAACATTGTAGACATTGTCCTTGCATCGAAAAATAATTCATCGTATAAAGTACCGTTATAATCTATCTTACCATCTCTATAATATACACATTGCGGTCCTGCACCATCCGATATTATTTCAAAAATTATTTTTTCGGCAGCCATAATACCTACCTCTATTTTAGGCTGACTTCTTTTCAATTTCCAAATTACGTTTTCTTCAACGTCCTCGCTTACTGATACTTCAGATAGAATTTCTTTTATGATTTCCGAATTAACTTTTTGGTAATCCTCCTTATCAGGTACAATAAAAAGTCCACCCATATCTGCACATCCGGGACTAATCATTATATGTTCTTCACCATCAGCAGAATAATGATGAGATCTATGCTCATTTCTGAATATAAGTATCGCCCTATATTCAAAGGAAGACAATCCGTGAGTATTTCCTGCAGGACGCTCATTTTCAAAAGCAGCTCCCGGCAAATGACTATACCAAGTAAGCAAATTAATCCTCGGCTCTTTTTCTTCCTCTTTTACAGGCGCTGCGTCCAAAAGACGATAAAATAACTTAGCCAAAGATTTGGACGTACGCGCCCTAAGTACGAAAATTCCTCTTGTAAATTTCTTATAATGATATGCTTGAGCCTCTTGGACTGAGGTAATATATTCTATTTCGTCTTGCAATACTTCCGGAATATTTACTTTCTCCTCACTATTTGGTACTACAGGCAAATCAAAGCCTATCGTATCCAAAATCCTATTAACATCATTTTCCAATGGTATAATTCCTTTCGGACAAGCCTGAAAGTGCAGATGGTCAGGAGCTGATGCACCACATTTCGGTCCGTTGTAAAAGATAACGAAATCTCTATAATGGTGGGCAAAATCCATCATATCCACATACTTATGAGCTATGGATTGTGCTATATGATTTTCTCCTGCTATTACCAAATGATTGGGAAATATAGGATATGGATTTACGAGAATATCGTATTTACGTCCTTTTCGACCTTCAAATTTAATAGACCTCTGCTCTGAAGGACGATTTACAGAACATAAAAAACATTTTCTTTTGTTTAAAGTATCAGAATCCATCTTTGAAGAAGATGAAATAATCCTTGCAGGATTATTTTGGATAGTGACCTTCAATCCCGAAACCTCTAAAACTTTGGTTTTCGCCCTTTTTAAATTATGCAAATTCTCTGCAGCCAACCGCCAAACAGACAATTGACTCATTATGAATTTCATTAGGCTATCTTTATTCGGCATTAGATAATCTGGCTTCCAACTCTATTGTTCGCAAAGAGTCTTTATAATAATTATTTGCATTCAGCTTTTCTATTGTCAAGGCTGCATCAGTATTGCCTTCCCAACGACGACAAAAATATATCGGTTCATAAATACGCCCTATCTTGTATTCTCTACAAATACGCAGCCCTACAGCGTAGTCTTCACCGTAACTGACATTAGGAAAATTGATTTTTCTCAACAGAGGCACATAAAAAGCTCTCGGAGCACCTAAACCGTTAATTCTCAAAGCATTATTTTTCCCGTTTTCTTCTGTCCATTCTTTATGATCTATAATACCCGGCGGCAAAGGCTCTAAATTGAAATCTGTCATCATATAAGAACCTATTACCATTGCGCAATGTTCATTATCAAAGACAGATAAGATTTTTTCCAAAGTTCCGGGACTGCTATATATATCATCGCTATCCAACTGGACAGCATATTTTCCACATTCTGAATTATGTATAGCAATATTCCAACAACCTCCTATCCCCAAATCACGTCTTTCCGGAATTATATGTATAAGTCTGCTATCTTTTGATGCTATATCTGCAAGCAATTCACTTGTACCGTCAGTCGAATGATTATCAACAACAATCACATTAAATGTACCCGTAATTTTTTGAGATAATGCGCTTTTTACAGCATCTGAAATAGTATCCACTCGATTAAATACAGGAATGACGATAGATGCATTTACAGAAAAGTCTTCTTTCCCTATTTCAAGTTCTTTCTTATATGAAGATATATATGCTCCTATTCTTTTTAGATAACTTGTACAGATTTTTTCCATTTCTATCTGCACTTCCCTATTGCGCGGATTTACATAATCAAATTGTTGCTCTCCTGATTTTCTGAAATCTATTTTTTTTTCAGAATAAAGGTATTCATTAATATGAACTATCTTATTCATTTTCAGGCGTAAATCATACAATGCACCATACAGATAATCTTCTTCTGTCTCATTTACAGCCTTAATAAAAGAAGATGTTCGGAAAAGCGTTAAAGTGCCGAAATCAAAATCATCTCTCAATGCTCCTTTCTGATAATCAATGAGAGGATGTTTTATAATTTTATCATCTTCAAGATCATAATGATCCGAATAAACCATATCAGCGCCCGTATCTTCAGCCACACTGTAAAAACGTTCGATGGCAAATTGTCCTAACTCAAAGTCCGCATTACGTGTATTGAGAATAATATATTTTTCAGATAAGGATGCTGCTATGCTCTTCAATAACGATGAAGTCCTAAGCAAATGATGTGTTATAATTTTAATATCCTGCATAATGAACTTAAAGCAAAGCCGACAAACTATTTCCAAACATAGAAAATTCTTTTTCAAAATTAGGAGTGAAAACGGATTTATCTAAATTATTTTCTATCTCCTCTTGAGACCAATACTTTCCTTCTTCCACTTCATCGTTATGAGGCTTTATGTCAAAACTGCCTACAGTAGCAAAGACACTGACAAATTCCCTTTCCCTTTCATTCTCATACACATATGATGTAAGATATATAGGATTGAATTGTAGCAAGTTAAGTTCTTCTTGCGCCTCTCTGTAAAGAGCTTCTGTTATTTGCTCACCATAATCCACATGTCCACCTACAGCCGTATCCCAGAATCCTGGAAGCAAGTCTTTATTCATACTTCGCTTCTGCAAATATAATTCACCCATTCTATTGATTATATGTAAATGAACAACCGGATGCAGCAACCCCGAACCTCTATGTATATAATTTCTTGAAGCTCTTCCTATAACCTGCCCATCAGACTCTACAACAGGTAAAATTTCTCCTTCCCCGATAATTTTCGGAGAAGGATTATCTGCAGATGGAGCCGGATAAAGCTCAGCTAATCTTGTAGGATATAATAAATCAATCACTTAAGCAAAAGCAATTAAAATCAGAAGCTGAGCCAATAATACTCTCATAAACATAGATAGAGGGTAAACTGTTGCGTAATTAATTGATGTATAATATGTTCCATACGCTCCTTGTGCAAAAGCCAATACAGGAGGATTAGTAGTAGAGCCTGCAATCAAACCGCAAATCTGATAGAAATTCAGTTTGAATACATATCTGGCAAAAAGTCCTACGACTGTCAAAGGGATAAGAGTAATCAATGCTCCGTAAAGAATCCACCAATAACCGCCATTTACGATCGAACTTATAAAATTGGCTCCAGCTCCAAGACCTACTGCAGCAAGGAATAAAGATATACCGATCTCGCGTATCATAAGATTGGCGCTCGTAGTCGTATAAGTAGTAATCTTCCATTTAGGACCAAAATAGCCTAAAAGAATAGCGATAATAAGAGGACCTCCTGCCAAACCCAATTTCACAGCTTGAGGAATTCCGGGAAATTTGATAGGAATAGAGCCAAATACTATACCCAATGCTATTCCGAAGAAGATCGGAACAAGATTAGGATGACTTAATGATTCAGGTTTATTACCCACTAATTTAGCCACATCGTTGATTCCGCTTTCAACTCCTACTACAAGAATGGTATCCCCCATTTGCAAAATAAGATCAGGACTTGCAACCAATTCAACACCGGCTCTGAACACGCGAGTAACATTAACATCATACAGATGTCTTATATTCAACTCTTTAAGTCTCTTGCCTGTAAGAGAGGACTTTGAAATTACAAGCTTTTTGCTAACAAGTCTTTCATCCATTTTTTGCCAATCCTGAACGTGCATAGGAATTTCTTCTCCGAAAAGGATTTTTATTGATTCTACATTAGGCTGGGACGTAACAATCAGCAATTTATCACCTTCTTCCAAAACAGTTTCAGCACAAGGAGTAGAAATAGCATTATTTCTCATTATTCTCGATACGACAAATTTATCGCTTTTATCTGAGACTATCTCTCTTAAAGATTTACCGCAAACACCGGGATTCTTAACAATACAATGCATTCTTCTTGCTGATTCACCGGAACTGCCCTCATTATCCAATTCCGCTTTTTCCTTTTCGAGATCTACTTTGAAAATCACTTTGAAAATCATAAGCAAAAACAACACTCCGAGTACTCCCAAAGGATATGCAACGGCATAGGCTGAAGCAAGATTTGAAGATGCAGACCCAGCCTGCTCAGAAGTATTTCCTGCCGCTGTCATAACATCTGTCAAGGTCTGTTGAGCAGCACCCAAACCAGGTGTATTCGTAACAGCACCTGACATAACACCTGTCATTGTCTGCAAACTTTCGCCCGTGATAATATGTATCGAATATGCAACGCATGCGCCAAGCAGTGTAATGCAAACAGCAAGCAAATTCATAGTTAAGCCTCCTTTTTTAAAGGAATGGAAAAAACCGGGCCCGACCTGCAAACCTATTGCAAACACAAATAGAATAAGACCGAAATCTTTGACAAAAGCCAACAATTTTGCATCTACTCTAAGTCCGAAATGGCTTAATAAAATACCGATAAATAAAATCCAAGTTGCCCCGATAGAAATTCCTTTGAATTTGAATTTTCCGAGGAATAGACCGGAAGCTACTACAAAAGCGATTAGCATAATAGAATGCCCGATTCCGGTACCCATAAAAAGGTCTTTCATAATTGATAATTACAATAAAATTAAGAACGAAAAGCAATCTCCGCACAAAAAACAGATTTACTTTGCTCTCGTCCTTCTATATAATAAACTTTAGAATTGTCTTCTTCTTTGATTGTTTTGTAAAGCTCTACGGATTCTCCTGCTAAGCTTTCTTTATTGAAGTTGATTTTAATATCCTTTACTCTCATTTGTGAAACAACCTCATAATCAATACAATCCATTGCCCAAACTATATATCTTGTATTATTGGTATGTCCTATAATGTCCACATCTGAATAAGATACCCTATGAACACCGGCATATTCCATTTCTGCATCTTTTGGGATAATAATTTTAGGACAAGGCGCTTCTATGGCTTGCTCCGAATTTTGAGTATTGGAAGGTATGAAATCCACTAATTCTGTACTTCTTACAAGTCTTCTTGAGGCTGTATCAATTACCAACCAAGATGTTGTACAATTAATTAAAACCTCTTTTTTTTGATTTTTCATTTTGAAATCTCTCAAAAAGAAAAGTCCGTCTAATCCTTTATGCCAGGTATCTAAAAATACTTGTTCTTTCCAAACCGGCATATTGAGAAATTCAATATGCACACGAGACAGCACCCATGCCGTATTGTGTTCCTTTAATTGATTATACCCGAATCCTAAATCATTTGAAGCATAATATGCCAATTCTTGTGCAAAATCCATAAAAGATGCCGGTTTTAAATAAAAAGCAGCATCTGTATCATAGCAAGGAATTATAATATCAGCGGTATAAACTCCTTTTTTGCCAACAGATTTTATAATCATTTATTTAAGATTAATATTTAAGCAGTTGCAATTCTTCTTCTGTATATAAGAGAGAATTTACAAAATCAGGAGCGAAATGATTCATGATGAGAAAGGCGATAAGCAGTAGCATTATTACACAAGCAATAACTAATAATACTACAACCAATGTCTTCATTTTCAAATTGGAACTTGTACCAAGTTCACACTCATCTTGACATTCTTCGTCTTCTTGGTTTTCTTCTAATTCATCTAATTGCTGTTCTTTTTCTGCTTCGAGTTCTTCACTTAAATTCGTTTTTTCTTTCTTCATATTTATTATCTTTTTATCTTCTTTGAAATCGGTAATTGAATCTGAGAGATCAGCAGAAACCGGTACCGAGACTTTCTCATGCGTCTTTAATGATACAGGCTGCAAACCGAAACCATCAGGATAAATATCTAAATCTTCATCAGGAACAAAGAAGAAATCATTTTCCTTTGTGGCTCTTAATTTTCCAAGACCGGGAAATACTATGACTTTCTTCATTATGAGTACTTCCTTCATCTCCATAAAGAAATCAGATATTATTTTTTCTGCTGCAGTCTTATCCATAAGATTTGACTTAGCATAAAAATCCGCAATTTTAGTATCGTTATCATCTAAACGTCCACTGAAATGGAGTTTACGATAAGGAGGATTTATTGTGTACCCTTTATCTGAAAAAGATGCGGGAACCAGTTCTGCCACAAAGGTACCAAGGCCGGGCAATGCAACTGTGTCATTATCAAGAATTAATTCTTTTACTATCTTGGACAAAAGATCTATATCCATATCTTAACAAATTAAGGAGATTTAGGTACAAAAGTAATAAATTTGTGCGGATAAATAAATTTTAAATTAATTGTTAAAAAAAATGTAAAAATATTTGGAAAATAATGTTTTTGTCGTACCTTTGCAATCCCAAATGAAACAAAACCAGATTGGGAACTCTAAAAAGAGTTAAATATTCCTGAATAGCTCAGTTGGTTAGAGCATCTGACTGTTAATCAGAGGGTCCCAGGTTCAAGTCCTGGTTCAGGAGCTTCAAGAAGTCGCAAAGAAATTGCGACTTCTTTATTTAAAAAACTGCTGACAATATATTCAAGTCAGCAGTTTTTTTAGCATTTATGCTTAATTTCTTGTGATTCTTTCTCGTATCCCGGTTTGTCGAGGAGGGCAAACATATTTTTTTTATAGGCTTCTACTCCAGGCTGGTTGAATGGATTTACTTGAAGAAGGTAAGCACTGATACCGCAAGCATACTCAAAAAAATAGAGGAGTTCTCCGATATTGAATTCGTCCAGTCGGTCAATAGAAATTCGGATATTAGGGACGCCTCCTTCTACGTGAGCAAGCCTTGTACCCAACTCTGCCATTTTATTTACATAGTCGATACGTTTTCCTGCAAGGTAGTTTAGCCCATCCAGATTTTCGATATCACCGGGGACTTCTAAACGATGATTTACGTTTTCTACAGACAGGACAGTCTCGAAAATGCTGCGTTCTCCCTCTTGAATCCATTGTCCCATAGAGTGCAAATCGGTAGTCAAGTCTACTGACGCAGGGAAAATGCCTTTATGCTCTTTACCCTCTGATTCTCCATAAAGTTGTTTCCACCACTCGCTTACATAATGTAATTTAGGTGTGAAATTAGCTAAGATTTCTATTTTTTTCCCTCCACGATAAAGTGCATTGCGTACTGCAGCGTATTCGAAAGCTATATTATCCTCTTCTAAGCAAGATTTTTCCATTAAACGCGCACCTTCGACTAATTTTTCGATATCAAAACCAGCCACGGCTATAGGAAGAAGTCCAACAGGAGTTAAGACAGAGAAGCGGCCTCCTACATTATCCGGAATAACAAAAGACTTATACCCTTCTTTATCTGCCATAGTACGTGCTGCTCCTTTTTTTGCATCCGTTATAGCTACAATTACTTTTTTTGCAGCATCTTTACCAATTTGAGCTTCACATTGATTTTTCAACAAACGGAAAGCAATTGCAGTCTCTGTGGTTGTGCCTGATTTTGAGATATTGATAATTCCGAATTTCTTGTTTTGGAGGTAAGACTGTAATTCGAACAAGTAATCTTCGCTGATATTGTTACCGGCAAACAGCACTATCGGATGGCCATATCTTTCTTGAAGCAAAGAGAAACTATTTGATAATGCTTCTATGACGGCTCTTGCGCCTAAATAACTTCCTCCGATTCCTGCAACAACAACTACTTCACAGTTTTGGCGAAAAGTCTCTGCTGTCTCTTTAATGTCTTTCAGTTGTTCTTTGGTAATGAATGAAGGAAGATGCAACCACCCTAAATAATCATTCCCTGCCCCGGTGCCATTTTCTAACGTACGGGCAGCAGTTTTTATTTCCTTTTGAAATTCCGTTATTATGTGATTTGAAGGAAAATCAAACGCTTTCTCAATATCTATTTTAATCATTTAAAAAATTGTTTTATAGGTTTTACAAATTTACAATAAATTTTAATGAATCAGTATTATATCGTCTAAAGAAGTAGAATATTGTTTTGAGCAGAAATCTCTTCTTATGCCTTCCGAATAACGATTTTGATTTTGAGCGGCTAATTTCAAAATATCTTTTTCAGAACTGTTTAAGCGATCCATAACCGTCGAGAGACATTCTTCTTTTTGCCTTTTATCACTGTCAAAATCGAATATTGAGGCTTGGATGGAATCATCGTCAGAAATACCTGAAACTATCACGCCTGCTCGTTTGTAGCCGTATCCGGACTTGAATATTTTTTGTAACCCTCTGATAGCGGCAGAAATGATTTCTTGAGATGAGCTTGCAGGTACTTCCAAGTTTATAACGGATTCCGGATAATACTGCGGTAAATCTTCTCTAAAACGATTGGTATGTATGAACACGTGTACTTCCGATGCAATAGTCCCATCTTTGCGGAGTTTTTGAGCGCAAATACTTGCAAAATCTGATATGCGTTGTTCTAATTCATTCTGTTCATAGACAAGTTCAGCAAAAGAGCGAGAAGTACATATCGTTTTATGTTTATCTCGTTGGATATCTTCAATGGCATTTATCCCTTGTAATTCTTTCCAAGTACGTACTCCTGTGATACCCATATATTTTTCGACCCATTCTACAGGTCTGTCTGTGAAATCGGATGCCGTATTGACTTGCAAATCTTGAAGTTTAGGAGCGCCTCTCCACCCTATACCCCACACTTCCGGGATCGGTGTAAGTTCCAAAGCCTTTTTACGTTTTATTTCATTATCAATCATACATATCCCTTTATAGCCGGAATATTTTTTGGCAAAATGATTGGCTATTTTAGCTAAAGTTTTTGTTGAAGCGACACCTATACTGACAGGAATGCCTACCTGTTGTCTTATTTTAATAATAATATCTCTGCACTTCTGCATCAATTTATCTCCGGAGAGGCCTTCCATCAAAAGATAGGCTTCATCTATCGAATATACCATTAATCTAGATGTTTCTTCTGCAAGCAAACTCATTACACGAGATGACATATCTGCATAAAGTTCATAATTTGAAGAACGTACAATAAGTCCTCCTGCCTCAACCAATGCCCTGATTTTGAAGAAAGGGAGACACATTTTCACACCTAAATCTTTACTTTCATTACTTCTCGCCACCACGCAACCGTCATTATTGGAAAGTACGACTACCGGAACACCTTCTAATTCCGGCTGAAAGACCCTTTCACAGGATACAAAAAAATTATTACAATCGACAAGTACGTACACGGCTTACCTTATCATTTTCTTTATCGTATAGGTAACTACTCCCCAAATAGTAAAATCATTTCCTTCTGTGATATGAATAGGAATGATTTCCTCTTTATCTGATACCAACCAGATTTCTTTTTTCGAAAGTAAATTATAGGAGGAAAGAGGCTTTGCCATATTTTTGATTTTCCTGACAGGAGGAGTATGGAAATAAATCCTTTTCAAGATAAATTCTCCATCTAAAAAAGCCACGACCAAATTACCTTCTTGTGGTTCTAATGCCCTATCAATCACCAAAATATCTCCTTCATTAACTCCAGAATCAGACATATTGTCTGAAACTGCCCTGCCGTAAAAAGTAGAAACAGGATGTTTGACAAGTTCTTTATTCAAATCAATAAAATTTTCCAAATAATCCCTTGCCGGAGATGCAAAACCGTGTTGTACATCAATCTCCGGATTATCAGAAGAAATACTATCCCTGTCAATCATAATTATTTTCTAAGTTAGAGTTACAAAAATAGGAAAATTCCAATCAATGGAATAATTTTGTACCCTATGAATAGTGAATATTTGCACATATTTGCACGAAACTGTGAAGTAAAACGTATAGATAAGGTATCCGCTGAAGGTTTTCTTAACCGATACCATAGATTAGGACACACAGCTTGCAAATATTACTATGGATTATATTCTATCAATGGGCTTGTCGCCGTAGGAGGTTTTTCAAAAGCCAGAAGATGGCAAAAAGGAGAGAATGTAATTTCTTCATACGAATGGGTAAGGTACGCAAGTATAGAAGGGACAAGAGTTCTTGGCGGTATGGGGAAAATATTAAAATGTTTCATTAGGGAAGTACAACCTGATGATATAATGAGTTATGCTGATGCTTCTTGGTCAGACGGAGATGTTTACAAAAAATTAGGCTTTAAGGAAGAAGAAACAAAAACTTTTACAAAAGGAGCGGAAAGCATAAAATTCAGATTAAAACTTACCGATTACGAATAAAAAAGTATCTTTGTAAAACTAAAAAAATACTATTATGCAAGCTATTACATCCACCGATTTTCATTTACCAAAACAAATAAGCAAATACGAAGGAAAAGTAAGAGATGTTTATAATATCGAAGATAAATATCTTGTAATGGTTGCAACAGATAGAATTTCGGCTTTCGATGTGGTATTACCGGCAGGTATTCCTTATAAAGGAATTATACTGAATTCAATAGCCGAAAGTTTTTTAGACTCCACTGCCGATATTCTTCCTAACTGGAAAATAGCAGTCCCTAATGCAGCTGTAACAATTGGTTATAAATGCGAACCTTTTAAAGTAGAAATGGTAATAAGAGGTTATCTTGCAGGACATGCTTGGAGAGAATATAATAGCGGTAAAAGGACAATATGCGGAGTGGAAATGCCGGATGGTATGATTGAAAATCAACGTTTTCCGGAACCGATAATCACACCGACTTCAAAAGCTGCGGCAGGACACGATGAGGACATAAGTAAAAAAGAAATTATAGAATCAGGTCTTGTGTCGGAAGAAGATTATAATCAAATAGAAAAATATACAAGAGCGCTTTATCAAAGAGGATGCGAAATAGCAAAAAAAAGAGGATTACTATTAGTCGATACCAAATATGAATTCGGAAAACTTAACGGACAAATTTACCTTATGGATGAAATTCATACTCCGGATTCTTCTCGCTATTTCTATGCAGACGGTTACGAAGAAAGATTAGCAAAAAACGAAAGACAAAAACAACTTTCAAAAGAATTTGTCAGAGAATGGCTTATGGCAGGAGGCTTTAGCGGACAAAAAGGGCAAACAATTCCTGAGATGAATACGGATATAGTAAATAATATAAGCGAAAGATATATAGAGCTTTACGAGAATATTACAGGCGAAAAATTCATCCGAAAATCCTATTCTGCCAAGGAGATGGAAGATGACATTAAAAAATATCTTGCAAAGTTAAAATAATACTATTCTCTTTCTGCCGACATTACTTTATTGACGGCATCATTAACTTCTTCATAACCGTATCCTCTTCCTAAAGCATGCCTAAGAAGTTTCAAACGGCATTGAGGATCATCTTTTACCGATTTATATTTCTGCAAAACTATTTTCATAAGTTTATCTTCGGCATAATCATTATCAATTTCTGTCAATGCCTCATTAATAATATCCTTTGAAATTTGTTTTGCAGAAAGCATATAACGAATCTTTATGCTTCCCCATCCTGTAAGATGCGCTTTTTCTCTAGCATAAGCGCTCGCATACCTCAAATCATCTATATACTTATCCTTTATTAAAAGTTCGATTATCTCTGAAGCGGTCTGCTTATCACCTTCCAAAGCCGTCAAAGCCTTTTTATATATTTCAGAAGAACAACACTCTTTTTTTGAGCAAGTATTCTGCAAACGATTGATTAATTTTTTATGCAATAAAAGTTTTTCTTCAGCCATTATACTAAAAATTAAAACCGAAACTTAAATACAGACCAAGTCTATTAGAATAATCAGACCAATGCATTAAAAAACTTATAGGACCGGCAACAGTATAATAAGAATATTCAATACCAACTCCTGAAAAACCTTCATAATCATCTAAATTACTGAAAGAATCAAATGCAGCCGCATAATTAAAAATAGCAGTAAAGTAGTTGTTCTGAAGCAGTTGAAACCTGAAATCAGTCTTTAAGACAGTAAGGAAATCAGGCATAACAGCCATATTATTTATACCTATAAAAGGCATTTGCTGTTCAAAATAACGTCCCGGAAGAGTTCCTCCCATACAGTTCATATATTTTAAAGGTACAGAACCACCAAAAGACCACCTCGCTCTCAAAGATGGGATAAACGAAAAAATCTTCCCTACCGGCAATACTGTTTTTACATCTGCTTCCGCTATATGAAGAGGATCCTTAATAGATGTACCTACGGGAATTGCAAAATTATAACGTACTCCGCAGCTAATACCCTTTTTAGGGAAATATCCATCATCAAACGTATCTACTCTTCCTGATGTTACAAAACCAAAATCATAACAACGAAGATGATAATTAGGAAAATCACCTCGCAGATTCTCTCCCAATAATGATCCCACATTGAAATAATCGCTCTTTAGCCCAAGACGAAAATTAAAATTAGCCCATTTAATATTGGAAAGATATAACTCCTGCCTAAAATTAGCATAAGTAGTTTTATACACATCATTTCCATAAGTAAATCTATTCCTATCATTATACGCAAATCTCAATAAAGCATTCATTGTCAAACCATTTTTGAAAACAAATGCGGCTTTTGCATCAAAAAAAGGATTAGTACCCAATTTTGCAGTAAAGTCATATGACATACCTTGCAATTTATGTGCATTCAAGCCCACATTGGCAAGAATAGAAAGATTCTCTTCCGTATCATATCTTACACTGAAACCTGCCTGATGAACAGGACCTTTTTTACAAATAAATCTTAATTTAAATGGTTCTTTCTTACCAACTAATTCATAATTCACATAATCAAATGCACCTGTACCGAAAACAGTGGCTACGGCATCCTCAATCCTCTTCCTATCCAAAATCTGTCCTGCAATAAGTCCGACTTTACTCATCAAATATTGGCTTTCATTGTCATCTACACCGACCATCTCTACAGAAGAAATAGCAACCGGCGTCCTATTTATATCTATTGCACGTATATTTTGAATTTGAGGAGTAGCGCCTCTGACAAGCGATTTCAACAAATTTATATTCTCTTTTTGCTCTTCCGCAGCCCTATATCCTCGCACCACAATACTGTCCATACTCGCCTGTTCGAAACTCATCATATTGTATTCCGATAAATCCGGAAAAATCGTAATATCAGGGACAGACACATTTTTTTCATAGGAAGCTCTACCTAACATATTGACCCCTTGTATCACAATATCTCCAAGATTATTTATCGTAGAATAATCGCCATATCCTGAAGATAAATCTACACCTATCACTATATCCGCACCGAGTTTACGAGCAATATCGGTAGGATAATTATTTCTCATACCGCCATCCACCAACACCATCCCGTCCGTACGAACAGGTGAAAAAAATCCCGGAATACTCATTGTAGAACGTAAAGCTTTATTGATCTTACCGTCATACCACACTTTAGCATCCGCCGTAACCAATTCAGTGGCAACGCATACAAAAGGAACAGGTAAATCATAAAACGCAGTAGAATCCTGATAACCTACAGTAAGAGAACTGAAAATATTACTCACATTTTGACCGAAAATAAGTCCGGAAGGCAGACTTTCAAGTATGTTTGCGCGAGCCTCAAAAGCCACATCTCCTTTATCCGCACCCAAATGGAGTTTCTCATTTTTTTTCAAAGGAGTATACATCATAGTGATTTCCCTTTGTTTTTTATATTCTTTTTGAGAATAATAAAAAGGAAAAGAGACTGCATACTTCTCCTTATATTTCATACGCTCATAAGAAATATACTCTCTCGGCACTTTATCTGTCATAGAATTCGTCCAATCTATTACGTGGACCAAAGAATCCAAATAATCAGCATCATAGCCCATAGCATAAAGCCCACCGACAAGTCCACCTATACTTGTACCCAATACCATATCAATAGGAATACCCTCTTTCGCAAGATATTTAATAACCCCAACATGTGCTGCTCCTTTTGCGCCTCCTCCGCTCAATACCAAAGCAACAGAAGGTCTTTTCCTCCTTATATTACGCATCTTTGCACGGAACATACTGATAGATACGGAATCTCGTTTAGTATCTATACCCGGACTATATTTGGCTTCAAAAGAATAATTATTATTAAATGTTCTTTTTTTCGGTTTTGTAGAAAAGCCCTCAAAACCAAACGATAACAATAATACTACCGTTATAAAAATTTTCATCCAAGATAACTTCATAACTCCTACCTATTGTTTATGTTTTCCTGCAAGCAAACCGCATGCTGCAAAAATATCCTCACCGCGAGAAGCTCTTATAGTACATAAAACTCCATTATTATTCAATCTCTCCATAAATGCCTTCATAGCATATTCCGGAGAAGGCTCATACGGGAAATCCGGAATTTTATGAAACCGTATAAGATTCACTCTGCATTCAAGTCCTTTTAATAAACGAATTAATGCATCTGCATGTACCTTATCGTCATTATATCCTGCAAACATCGTATATTCAAAACTCACCCTTCTTTGACCGGAAAAATCGTAGCCTCTTATAATATCCAATACTTTTCTAATAGGGAACGCCTTTTGCACCGGCATCATATTTTCTCTTTCCCCATCAAAAGGATTATGAAGACTTACAGCCAAATGGCATTTCTGTTCATCCAAATACTTTATCAAATTAGGAACAAGACCGATAGTAGACAATGTAATACGTTTAGGACTCCAACCGAAACCCCAATCGGCAGTAAGCGCCTCTATCGCTTTCCTCACATTAACATAATTATCCAAAGGCTCTCCCATTCCCATAAACACAGTATTCGTAATCTCTCCTGCCTCCTCTATAGCAATAAATTGAGAAAGTATATCGGCAACAGACAAATTACCGTGAAACCCCTGCCTGCCTGTCATACAAAACAAACACCCCATCTTACACCCAGCTTGAGAAGACACGCAAAGCGTCTTTCTGTCCCTATCAGGAATCATAACAGCCTCTATCGCACTTTTTTCAAAACTCTCACTCGATTTTGCACACTCTACAGCAAAAAGATATTTTTTAGTTCCATCAGAAGAAATCACAACTTCCAAAGGCTCCGACACTCCCAAATCATATTTTTCAGCCAAAGCGACACGGCCTGCTTTCGAGACATTAGTCATAGCATCAAAAGAACTAACTTTAGCAGTATACAGCCAATGAGCAAGTTGCTTTCCGACAAATGCCGGCAAACCAACCGATTTAGCCACCTCGGACAACTCCTCAGGAGTCTTTCCCAATAATTTCTCTTTCATTCTCTCAAAACTAAAAACTACCTATCTTACAAAATTAAATAAAATCGCGTTAACAAACCAACAAAATATAGCATTTCAAAATAATAATATTCTACTTTTTTTAATTACCTTTGTCAAGAAGCGTAAAAATGTAAAACAGCTTCAAAAAACTTAAATTTTTATAACTATGGCGAAAGCAGCAGAACAGGGAGTCGATGTCAACGCAGCAAAATTGAAAGCCTTGCAAGCGACAATCGACAAGATTGAGAAAGATTATGGAAAAGGGACTATTATGACATTGGGAGAACAGCCTCAATGGGACGTACAGATAATCCCAAGCGGTTCTATCGCACTTGACCACGCACTTGGAATCGGAGGCTATCCGAGAGGAAGAATTATCGAAATATACGGACCGGAATCCAGCGGTAAAACCACTTTGGCTATTCACGCCATCGCACAAGCACAAAAATTAGGCGGAATAGCCGCAATGATAGATGCAGAACACGCATTCGACAGGACATACGCAAAAGCGCTCGGAGTAAACCTTGAAACGCTCCTTATATCACAACCCGACAGCGGCGAACAAGCCCTCGAAATTGCAGACAACCTCATCCGCTCCGGAGCCGTAGATATAGTCGTAATCGACTCAGTCGCAGCTCTTACCCCGAAAGCGGAAATAGAAGGCGAAATGGGAGACAACAAAGTAGGACTTCAAGCCCGCCTTATGAGCCAAGCTCTCCGAAAACTCACTGCCAACATCAGTAAAACCAACACCTGCTGCATTTTCATCAACCAGTTAAGAGAAAAAATCGGCGTAATGTTCGGCAGCCCTGAAACAACCACAGGCGGTAATGCACTCAAATTCTACGCATCCTTAAGGCTTGACGTCCGCAGAACCACCCAAATCAAAGACGGCGAAGAAGCGCTCGGCAACAGGACCAAAGTAAAAGTAGTCAAAAACAAGATGGCTCCACCATTCAAAAAAGCCGAATTTGACGTCGTTTTCGGCGGCGGAATCTCACATGTCGGTGAAATCGTAGACCTCGGCGTTGATATGGAAATCATCAGCAAAAGCGGCTCCTGGTTCAGTTACAACGACCAAAAACTCGCCCAAGGACGCGAAGCCGTCAAAGTATTGCTCACCGACAACGCCGAACTCTGCGACGAAATCGAAGCCAAAATCAGAGAAAAACTAGCCTCAATCAAAGACTAAAAATTACGCCTTTTAGCAGCGTGTGACGCCTCTAAAAGAGGTCTCACCCGCTGCTAAGGCAAAAAGCGGCAGCTCCCGCTCCCGCCAAAACTTCAAAAGGAATACACCGAAAGCCAAAATCTTTCGGTGTACACTTATTCTACTCCTCAGAAGCTAACGCCTTATTATAACACTCACGACAAAGCGGCTCATACACATCCTTCTCCCCCAGAACCACCAACTTCTTACTATGCGACAACCTATGCGAATGATTAGCCAGATTACCGCACTTCACACAAATAGCATGCACTTTCTGCACATCCTCGGCAATAGCCATCAAAGCCGGCATAGGACCAAAAGGCTTACCCTTAAAATCCGTATCCAATCCAGCGATCACCACTCTCACTCCCCTGTTAGCCAGTATCTCCGCTACCTCCACCAACTTCTCCCCAAAAAACTGAGCCTCATCAATACCCACCACCTGCACATCTTTATCCACACTCAAAATATCCTCCACATCCTTAACAGGCTTACAAGGAATACTATGCAAATCGTGCGAAACCACATCAATATCAGAATAACGCTTATCCACAGCCGGCTTGAAAATTTCTATTTTCTGATTAGCGAACTGCGCCCTTTTAAGCCTCCTTATAAGTTCCTCAGTCTTCCCTGAGAACATCGAGCCACAAATCACCTCGATAAAACCCGTTTTTTTTGTATTTTCTGAAAACATTTCCTTATTTTTGTATTGACTTTTGCAAATATAGTCAATAAAGCTGTTATGGGACAAACAAACAGAGGCATTTTATCGGAAATGAAGACCAATATTTCCGAACTAAAACAAAAAATAGAAAATCTGGACAATCTTGTAAATAACTTACAAGACAACGAAGCCATTTCATTCGATGCAAAAAGAGAAACCACGGAAACCGTAAAAATAGTCGAGAAAGTCAAAATAGTAGAAACAGTAAAAAAAGAGACCCTATCGGTTTCAGACAAACGCCAAGCCTGGTACGTAGATCTTCCCGGTGCAAAAGTATCCAACCTCCAAAAAGCTATCCCACTCAACGACAGACTCGTATTCATATCCGAACTCTTCTACGGAGAAAGTGAAGCTTTTGACAGAGCAATACAAGCATTCAACAATATGGATACCTTCCCTGAAGCAGTAGACTACATCAAAACGAACTTCCCATCCTGGGATCTCTCCTCCGAAATTGTCTATCGTATCATAATGCTCATAAGACGAAAACTACAATAAAATGGCAGGTAAACTATATATAGTCCCTACTCCTGTCGGCAACTTAGAAGACCTCACTTACAGAGCCGTAACCACCCTCAAAGAAGCCGATCTCATCCTTGCCGAAGACACCAGGACCAGTTCAGTCCTGCTAAAACACTACGGGATCGAAGGCAAACTCCAATCCCACCACAAATTCAACGAACACCAAACAGCAGGTATCATAAAAGAAAAAATCCTCGCAGGACTCAACGTAGCGCTCATCAGCGACGCCGGTACGCCGGGAATCTCCGACCCCGGATTTCTACTCGTACGGACATGCAGCGAAGAAGGCATCGAAATACAAACACTCCCCGGAGCCACAGCCTGCATACCTGCCATCGTATCCTCAGGCCTCCCCTGCGACCGATTCTGCTTCGAAGGCTTCCTCCCGCAAAAAAAAGGACGCCAGACAAGACTGAAAGAACTATCCGAAGAAACACGCACAATGATCTTCTACGAATCCCCTTACAGGCTCGTCAAAACACTACGCCAACTCGCTGAAAACTTCGGAGACGACAGACAATGCTCTGTAGCCCGCGAAATCTCAAAATTGCACGAAGAACACAAACGCGGAACACTTCAAGAAGTAGCCCAATGGTATGAGGCACACGAACCCAAAGGCGAAATCGTAATCATAATATCAGGCAAAAACGACAAAAAACAAGGAGGGAAGGAAAGTGAAGAAAGACAGACACAACTCAAAAAACACTAAAACAAGCGCCACATTCAAAACCGGAGCCATAGCAATAACATTCCTCATCATCGGCTTCCAGATGGCGTTATTCATACACAAAGCCACTATCACAAAAATAATTTCCGACCAAACACCGCCGGACACCGTTTTCATCGAAAAAATTACAGCATCGGCAGAGGCAAGCTCTACCTCGCTAAAAGCTTCGGCTCACGCCTCGCAAAAACATCGGAATTTAAAAAAGGTGAATAAATCAATAAATAAAATAAAAAACACCTACGGCAAACGCTCCTACGCCAAATTCAAATTCAATCCCAATACCGTCACAGTAGACCAACTGTGCAAATTAGGCTTCTCAAACAAACAAGCCGACGCCATAGACAAATACCGCAAAGCAGGAGGACGCTTTTGCAGAAAAACAGACTTTGCCAAATCCTTTGTCGTCCCCGACTCCGTCTATAAAAGATTAGAACCATACATATATATCCCGCTAATCGACCTCAACACAGCTGACAGCGCTGCACTCAAAACCCTTCCGGGAATAGGTAACTACTTTGCAAACAAAATCATACAATATAGGGAAAGACTGCACGGTTACTCATATAAAGAACAACTTATGGACATATACAGATTTGACAAAACCAAATACGACAAAATATCAGACTTCATAGATCTACCTGACAGTTCGATCACACCATATCCTCTCTGGACACTTCCGGAAGACAGCTTAGCCAAGCACCCCTACATACAAAAATACTCCGCACACGGCATAATACTATTCAGGGAAAACAATCCGGCAGAACAATGTACGATAGACAATCTCATAAAAGCAGGCATCATCAGAAACGAATATACAGAAAAGTTACGTAAATGCCTTATTATCCCTCATAAACACATAGTGAAAAGCATATAAGCAGGTTTTTCACAAGTGCTGCTTGGATTTATTCAACGGATGATGTTCCAAAACAGCATTCTGCCAGGTAGACGAATCAATATGCGTATAAATCTCAGTAGTCAAAATGCTCTCATGCCCCAGCATCTCCTGCACCACCCTCAAATTAGCCCCGTTTTCTATAAGATGAGTAGCAAAAGAATGTCTGAAAGTATGCGGAGAAATCTCCTTCCGTATACCGGCAATCAAAGCATACTTCTTAATCATATTAAAAATAGAAATCCTGCTTAACGATTTACCGAACTTATTCAAAAACAAAATGTCCTCAAACCCCTTGCTCGGCTCTATTCTACACATAAGATACTGTTTTACAACCTCTTGCGCCTCCTCCCCGCACGGTACAAGCCTTTGCTTCCCGCCTTTACCTAATATACGCACAAAACCGCCATCATCTTCATTACCTCCCTCATCGAAAAACAAATCCGAAATTTTCAATACAGATACCTCCGACACACGCATACCGGTGCCATACATCATTTCCAATATAGCCCTGTCCCTGATCCCCCCCGGCATACTCATATCCACAGCCTGCATTACCTTATCAATCTCCTCCACCGAAAGCACATCAGGAAGATAACGTCCTAACTTAGGCGAATCCAAGCCCTCACAAGGATTATCATCTCTTTCCCCCTCCTGCATCAGATAATCGAAAAAAGACCTGAACGAACTCAACAACCTGGCCTGAGAACGCTTTGATATGCCTCCTTTTTCCTTATGAGACTTACCTACTCCTAAAGTGCCTGAAGCATTCCTTTCCTCTATAAATGCAAGAATATCAACAGTTTCCACTTGAGATGGAAGAATATCCTTTCCCTCGAAGAACTCCGTCAAATCTGAAACATACGCCTTTGCTGTATTTATAGAAAGACTCCTCTCAATTGTAAGATAAGAGGAGTACATTCTCAATATATTTTCAGTATTTATATTCACTACAAAGTCTTATACTTCTTTCCGTAATACATCATCTGTCCAAGATAATCATCACAATATACAACTTTATAATCAACCACTTTACCGCTTTTCTCCACAGGTACGATTTCAGGATTCACAAAACCCGAATAAGGCTTAAGATTCAAAGCTGCATAACGCTCTCTTACCTCCTTATGCAGTTTCTCATCAATATTTACAGCATAAGTCTCTATAAGATGTTTACCGGCCTTATAATCCCCAACGGATTTTATCCTTTGTATTTCTGCCAACAACTCTGCAAACAATCCCCTTAAAGCCTCATAATCATTTACTACAAAATAGGTCTTTCCTTCCTTTATTTTCTTCTCTATCACCTTATCTTTCATCCCTCTCTCATAGCACCACTCCGCAATCAACTTACGATTCTGCATGTGTGCTTCCGTATTTTTACGTCCGAGCTCGATACGGGTAAACTGCGTCATCAAGCCGTTTCTTATATATCCCGAATAATGAGGCTTATAAGCATCCTTATCTTTCATTATGCCCAATTCCACCAATTTAGGATCAGCTATATAATAAAGCCCGAACAAATCAGCACGCGCCTCTTCCAAAGCAGATTGATACTCACCCAGAGCAGCAGTACTTACACCTTGTAGCAATTGTCCCGAACCGTGTCCCAAACACTCATGTAAATCCGTGTGCACCTCATCAGCATAATCTCCATATTTTTTCTGCGCCTCTATTTCTTCTTTTGAATAAGCAAACTCTGAAAGCACACTATTAGGATATTCCTGAGCCGCAAAATCATACGAATGAGTAATATTAGCTATCGTTACAGACTTTGAACCATGCTCTTTTCTTATCCAGTCTGCATTCGGGAGATTAATACCTATAGGTGTTGCAGGATAGCAAGCTCCACCAAGAGCCACTGCATTTACCACTTTTGCAGAAATTCCTTTAACCTTCGATTTCTTGAAACGCGGATCAACAGGAGAATTATCCTCAAACCACTGGGCATTTGCACTCAATATTTCCGTTCTTGCAGAAGCAGCCGAATCTTTAATATGAACATAGCCCTCCCAAGTGGCTTTTCTTCCGAGAGGATCATCATAATCCTCTATAAATCCATTGATAAAATCAACTGTACCTGTAGTGTCTTTTACCCACTCGATATTGAACTTATCCCAAAGTTTAAGGTCACCGGTTTTGTAATAATCTATGAGTAATCCCAATGCTCTTTTCTGAATATCATTCTCTGCAACTTTAGCAGCCTTTTCCAGCTCTTCACATATACGTTCCAATGCAGATCCGTAAATTCCTCCTACTTTCCAAAGTTGCTCTCTCACTTTACCATCTTCGCCTTTTACCACTTTAGAATTAAGACCGTATGATATAGGCTCTTTATCCGCAGGATTTTCCATTTTATGATAAAATTTTTCAACTTCCGCTCTCGTTACATTATCATAGAAATTGACGGCAGACAATGCCACGATATCTCCTGTCTTTGAGGTAGAACGTCTTTGAATATACAGATCAGGTGAATAAATTACATCCAACAACATATCTGCATTTTCTATACCTCCTACAGATTCAATAAGGGATTTGAAATATTCCTTACTACATTCAGGGAAGAATTTATCTTCTGCATAATGATGATGTATTCCTCCACTGAAAAACACTCTTTTAGCATATACGAGGAATTTATCAAAATCCTTACAATTGCGGTCACCGTTGTAATTTTCGATAATGTTTTCCAAAATATGCCTTATAGGAAGGTTGTATTTGCAATATTGATCCCAAGTTATGTCCCTACCTAACTTGGCGGCTTCGCTCAAATGGTAAGCATACTCTTTCTGCTGTAATGTAAGCGCATCCCAACCGGGAATTTTATATTTGATTACTCTCAAGTCTGCAAATTCATCTACAGTATATTTAAATTTTTCTTCATTACTCTTTTCTCCACAAGAGATCATTGTCGAGATTATTCCCATTGTTACCAACATTTTAACTATTGTCTTCATTATTATATTGTTTTTATTTTTTTCTTTTAGCATAGATTTTGATTGTAAACCATCTTATACAAATATAAAAAATATATTATATTTACTATATTTTTAGAACTTATTTTTTGGAATTTATGTTTCATAAAATTTTTAAGCGTTTAACTTTTATTTTTATCGGAGTAACTATTTGGGGATGCATAAAGAGTGAGATTATAAACCCTGAAATACCCCCAAAAGATAATTCCGGAAATAGAATATCGCGAGTAGAAGGTGATATTCCCGAAAGAATATTGATAGTATATGCTGCAGGGCATAATAATTTGAGCGGTTATATCAGACAAAACTTAAAGGACCTAAAGTTTGGCGATATACCTAAACAAGCCGCAAAAAATGATAAAGTATTTATAATATGCCGATTACCCGAAGGCATTGGTTATAATCCGACAACTCCTACATATATTATAAATATGTATAGGAGCACCAATTGGCAAGCGACTTTCGATACATTGAAAACTTTTCCATCTACTGTGATTTCATCTAAAGAAACATTAAACAATACTTTGACATTTATACGAGATAATTATCCTGCAAAGAGTTACGGTCTGCTATTTTCTTCACACATGACCGGATGGCTGCCAAACGGATATTACAATAATCCCAATCAGTACACAAGCAGAAGCTTATTCAGGAAAACTTTTGATGAGTACCCCGAAATTGAAGGACCTCTCACAAAGAGTTTGGGTGGAGATACTGAAAGAAAAGGTAAGAATTTAATTTCGTATGAACTTGATTTAAAGGATTTTGCCAATGCTCTCCCGATGAAATTCTCTTATATTTTGTTCGATGCATGCTTCGCAGGTGGCGTAGAGGTGCTTTATGAGTTGAAAGATAAGGCTGATATGCTCGGCGTCTCTCCTGCTGAAGTGCTTGCAGAAGGGTTTAATTATAGGTTTTTGGTAACCAATCTTTTAAATAATGCAGGAGCGAATCCCGAAGCCGTTTGCAGAGATTATTTTGAACATTACAATAATAAAGAAGGTGCTATGCGTTCTGCAACAATTAGTTTGTTAAAGACTTCAGGAGCAGAAAAATTGGCTGGCGTATGCAAGACTCTGGCAGAAAAGTATAAAAATGAATTAAACAATGTAGAGCCGAATACGATTCAGAGATTTTACAGATACAACAGACATTGGTTTTATGATTTAAAAGACATATTTGCCAAGTGCGGGATTTCAGAAGCAGATTTGGCTTTATTGCAAGAAGCTATTGATGGTTGCGTGATCTATAAAGCTGCAACTCCTGAATTTCTATTATCCAATGATGGTTTTAAGATTAATACTTACTCAGGTATGACTATGTATTTACCCAATAACGGTTCTGCATATTTGAATAAGAATTATAAGGATCTGAAATGGAATCAGGCAACAATGATAGTCTCAAATTAAGTCGCTTGCAATTAAAAAATAATTTATATCTTTGCAAGATATTTATAAGCAGCCGTTTTTATACGGCTAAAAAGCATCAGCTTTTGGTGCAATGGGGTTCGGAGGTACCGAACTGAGTAACACATTTTAATTTTTTATTACAATGAAACATTTTACATTGAACGGTCAAATCCGTGAAGTTGGCAACAAAGCCGTTGTAAAAGCATTCCGCAGACAGGGTCTTGTGCCTTGCAATCTTTATGGCCAGGGTACAGAAAATGTACTTTTTACTGTAACAGAGAAAGAGTTGAAAAGTCTTACACACACTCCTGAGTCTTTTATTGTAGACTTGGTACTTAGTAACGGTAAAAAATGCACGGCTATTGTTCACGAACTTCAATATCACCCTGTGACAGACAACTGTCTTCATGTTGATTTCTTGGTAGTAAGCGAGGATAAGCCTATCGCTATTGATGTTCCTATTGCTATTACAGGACACTCAGTGGGTGTACAGCAAGGAGGTAAATTCTTGAAATCTGCTCGTTCTTTGCGTATCAGCGCACTTATGAAACATCTTCCGGATGAATTGCCTGTTGATATTACAAACTTGCAATTAGGTAAAAGAATTACAGCGGCAAATTTGAATTACGAGAATATCTCTATTATATCTCCTAAAACAACTATTATCTGCGCTGTGAAAGCAACTCGTCAGTCAGGTAAATAAAAATAGTTTTGTTTGGTATGAACTATCTCGTAGTAGGATTGGGAAATATCGGAGCCGAGTATGCTTCTACCAGACACAATATGGGATTTATGGTATTGGATGCTTGGGTTCAGGCATCCGATATCGTTTTTCATACCGAGAGATACGGAGACATTGCAGAAATCAACTTCAAGGGCAGAAAGTTTACACTACTGAAGCCATCTACTTATATGAATTTAAGCGGAAATGCAGTGAGGTACTGGATGCAGAAATTAAAATTGCCGATAGAGAATATTTTGGTGATATGCGATGACTTGAATTTACCCTTCGGTACATTAAGAATGAGAAAATCAGGCAGTCCGGGAGGTCATAACGGTCTTAAAAATATCGAGGAGTTATTAGGTAGCCGTGATTATGCACGTATCCGTATAGGAATAGGCAATGAGTTTGCAAAAGGGACACAGATTGATTTTGTAATAGGTGAATTGACTGATAACCAGAAAGATTTGATGCCTCAAATATGTAAGAAAACGATTGAGGGGATCAAGGCTTTTGCTACAATAGGACCTGACAGGGCAATGAATTTTTTCAATACAAAGTAAAAAATTCGCCTTTTCTCTTGCTTATATACATTAAAATCCCTATCTTGTCCATACTTTTGAATAATTAATAATTTTTATACAAACAATTAAATTCATTTCAAAATGAAACAGCTATTAGAACAAATCAAAGCTGAGTATGCAGAATTCGTAGAAAATGCAGAGGCTCAGGTTGTAAAAGGCAACAAAGCAGCAGGCGCTCGCGCTCGTAAAGCAGCTCTAGCTCTTATGAAAGATTTCAAAGAGTTCAGAAAAGTTTCTGTTGAAGAGGCTAAAAAATAATTGCCTTTTAAATAGATATCTATTCGAGGATAAACACAAAAGTTTGTCCTCGTTTTTTATTATACAAAAGTAATAATTGTTTTCAACGAATTACCATATTTAAGATAAAACAAACGATGCAGTCCCTATTCCTAAGAACTGCATCAAAAATGTTGAGATATCTGGATTCGAACCAGAACTGGCAGAACCAAAATCTGTAGTGCTACCGTTACACCATACCTCAATGCCAATAATGGTACAAATATATTATCTTTTTTTTGTTTTTGCAATGCTCTGATAACAAATCATTGCCTTTTCTGCATAAAAAAATCGCTAACAATAGCGCTGCAACGCTCCGACAGAGTTCCGGTAACAATTTCCGTTTTTGGATGCAAAAGCGAAGGGGTAAACAAAGAGAAACCGCGTTTAGGGTCGGCAGCGCCATAGACTACCCTACCGAGTTGCGACCAGTTCATCGCTCCTGCACACATCGGACAAGGCTCCATCGTCACATACAACGTACACTCATTCAAATACTTACCTCCGGTTGCCTCCGATGCAGACGTTATCGCAATCATTTCAGCATGCGCAGTAGGATCATGCAGTCGCTCCGTCATATTGTGTCCCCTGCCTATAATCCGCCCCTTCCAAACAACAACTGCCCCTATTGGCACCTCATCCTCATCCCATGCACATTCCGCCTCCTTCAACGCCTCCAACATATATTTCTCATCTTCCTGTAACATAATACTAAATATTAATCCGCCTTACAGACAAATATAGCGACAAATCCCTAAAATTACGATTCCCTTTTAATGAATACCCCAAACTTTCCAATAAAATTCCGCCTTTTAGCAGCCCTTATCGGTCGGCACTTACATGCCCTCCCTCAGGCTGCTAAGGCAAAGCCGCAGACGCTCACGCGACTGCTGAAATCACAAGATGAATTGTGACAGCGGGCACAAGCCGCTGATCACAACTCTCTCACCACTGCGGAGCGATACTCGCTCTTCGCAGCACAACTCTTCATTATAAACAATTACGCATCAAAAAGACCACGCTCAAAACACCTTACAACTCGCTCAAAAACACAGCTGCACAAACCATTTACTACCACTACACTACATAAAAAACGTAAATATATAACATAAGATTTGTACTTCGTACATTTCTTGTCTTTTTTATATTACTTATTTTGTATTTTTCTGGTTTCGCTTGACAAGCATTATACAGCCCTCATAAATTCAACATCAAGCAGGAGATGGACGGACAGTACTATAACTTGTGGAGTACGGATAATGATAGGAGAGATGCTAATGATGAAGTGGTGATAAAGAGTGTGTATGACCCCAGTCCCGTAGGGTATTCTCTTCCGGCATCTAATGCCTTCACGGGGTTCACCACAACAGGACAGAATGCAGGTGATGGACTAGGTTCTACATATCCTCTTACTCCTGAAAACTATGCACTATTCAATGTCAAAGGAGATTTTAATAAAGGATGGACTATTTATAATAATTCTACTAAACAAAAAACGACTTTTTACCTTGCAGCAGGATATCGTGCAATTCAAGAAGGTAAAGTTTTAGGCATATTTAATGATGGAAATATTTGGTCTGCAGGACCTATTGACGGTGATAGGGTTTTTGCTTTAGATTTTCATCCAAATAATATACTACCTTTAGCTAAACTTAATAAAGGTTACGGATTGTTTGTTCGCAGCGCAGAGGAGAAGTAATGGAGGAAAGTTGATGTGGGTTGTAGGGAGTTCAAAGGGTGTTTGGGTTAAGGGAGGTTTATTATGCGTAGATTGGAGGGAGTTGCAAGGAAAGACTGTGTCAGCAATGACAGCATAAATGGAGGGGACCCACGCCATGCGTGGGGAGGATGAAGCAAAGCGGAAGTCGATTCATTGCAGCTCTCTACAATCGTAATTTCAAATATTCTCCTCACAATGCAAAGGAGAAGAAAATAATAAGTTCAATATCAAGTGGGAGATGGACGGACAGTATTATAATCTGTGGAGTACGGATAATGAAAAGACTGAAGCTAATGATGATGTAGTGATAAAGAGTGTGTATGACCCCAGCCCTGTGGAATATACTGTACCGGCTCCTAATGCCTTCACAGGATTTACCACTACAGGAGAAGAGAGTCGTAATTCTTCCGAGTTAAATGTCAAAGGCTATTTAGATAAAGGATATTATTTCTATACTAAACTGAATAAGACAGGTGTTCCTCACCTCTTTGCTGCTTCCGGCTGTCGCTACTACGATACCGGTTCGTTGTACGACGTGGCGACGAGCGGCTTCTGTTGGGTTTCCAGTACTACCAATACGTATAATGGTCGCTTCTTGTACTTCGACTCGAACAGCGTCAGCCCACTGAACATCACGTACTGTAGTCACGGTCTCCCTGTTCGCAGCGCAGAGGAGAAGTAAAAGGAAGATGATGTGCGTTGGAGGGAGTTGCAACACCAAGCCCGAGATGGACGGACAGTACTATAATCTGTGGAGTACGGATAATGATAAGACTGATGCTAATGATGAAGTGGTGATAAAGAGTGTATATGACCCCAGTCCCGTAGGGTATTCTCTTCCGGCATCCAATGCTTTCACAGGATTTACCACAACAGGACAAAGAATAGGTAATTGGACTAATCCTGTGACTCCTGCTAATCCTAATGATATGAATGCCAAATTACCATTTGATAATGGATTCTACTTTTATACTAAACCAAACAAACAAGGAAATACTATATTTTTCCCTACTCCGGGAAGGAGATTACATACTACAGGAACACTCTTTATTGATAATGTTGGAACTGCTCAAACAGCAGAAAATAATAATATTAATATTGGAGCAGGTTTATATTTTGACAAAAACATTATCAGTCCTATAACAGATTTTTCACATTCATGGGGGCTTCCGGTTCGCAGCGCAGAGGAGAAGTGCGTAATGGTGTGGGTTCGGTAATGAATGGTACGCTCCGAGAGAAGTGAGAACCCGCTTGAAACAGGCTGGGGGTAAGACTGCTGACCTTACTTTTAGTCAAAAACAAGAGGTGCTTAATAATGACTATGATATCAAGAACGGTAATAACCCATACTACCAGTGGGGCCGTAAGGACCCTATGCTGCCGGGTAATGGTATCGGTGATACGGATAAGAGTTGCTATACTACTGACGACCGGTATCAGTTTGCATATCAAGGCCATGGAGAACCGCTTAATACTAATGATATTAAGGAATACATCCGTAACCCTCATAAGTTCAATATCAATAGTTATATGGACGGACAGTACTATAATCTGTGGAGTACGGATAATGATAGGACTGATGCTA
>JBQMXN010000017.1:0-33460 GCA_052173975.1 Candidatus Cryptobacteroides sp.
ATTATCAGTCCTTTCATTATCCGTACTCCACAAGTTATAGTACTGTCCGTCCATCTCCTCCTTGATATTGAACTTATGAGTTTCCCTCTCCTCTGCGCTGCGAATGATGAGAGATAAAGTTACTAATCAATTATTTGTGACTATTGTAAATGATTTCAAGTCCTTGCTTCTCGTAAAACAAAAATTTATGATCACTCGAAATCAGCGGTAGCCGATTATTAATTGCATGCGAAATTATTATATGGTCTGAAGGGTCTTTGTGTCGTTCATCCGTATTAATATTGAGTAGTGAGTATGTTTTCATAACTTCACTATCCACAGGTAATACTGTTATAAAGAACTCATTTGTAATTGCACTCACCATCTCCTTTGCTGTTTTCCAGTATCTCGTCAGTAATTTTTTATTTCTAAAACCAATAATTAGTTCCTTTACAGATTCCGCACTCATACAGAAAGAATTATCGTAATCTTCTAATATAGAAAGGACATCCAGACTTAAACTTTTCCTATCAACTATAGAATATACATAGATATTCGTATCTAACAAATATCTCATTACTTACAAAAACAATCCGGGTTCAGTAACAATGAATGCTCCTTGGTGATTAAGTATAGCTTCCCAAGTTTTATTGTACTTCCTTTTCTCCTCGTCAGCTTTAGATTGTTTTTTAACATTTTTCTTTGAAATTTTCTTTTCCATACATCCTTCTCTTCAAATTACTAACTCTAACAAATATAATAATCATCTTTATGTTTTCCAAATTCGTACAATCAGAATAAATATTTAGTCGAAAGTTATAAAATCTTATAACCATAACTACCTCCTGAAACGTAAAATCTACGTTTTATTTGATAAAAAACGTATAAAATATCTTTTTATACCCTATTCTTTAAAGTATTTTTTTGTGATGTTAGAGATGATTGCTCTGCAATAGAAAACAGATAAGAGAGCCGTTGCGGAAAGATGCTTGTTCTGTATATTTGTTTGTTGTAGATGTTTTTATGTTAGTGTTAATAAATAGTTATATTTGTTGTGTTATGAATTTTAAGTTATTTCGTGAATATTGCCTTTCTCTTAAAGGCGCTACCGAGAAAATGCCATTTGGTAAAGCGAACAGTGATTATGCTCGTAATCTTTTGGTGTTTTGTATTGAGGATAAGTGGTTTGGTTTTGTGAATGCCGAGCGTTTTGATTTTTGTAATCTAAAGTGTGAGCCTGAGGAGAATTTGAGGCTGCAGGGTGAGTTTGATGGTATAAGACCCGGTTATCATATGAATCATCGTCATTGGATGTCAGTTTATTTTAATTGCGATGTTCCTGACAAGCGTATTTTTGAGTTGGTGAAGACTTCTTATTTTCTTGTGTTGAAGTCGTTGCCAAAGCGCGTTCAGGTGAAGTATTTATAGTAGGGCCTTTTCTGCATTAAAGGAGTCTTTGCGCTGCGTAGAAAAGAATGTGTTTTTAATGGGATTGGTCGGCGTCTGTGACGCTGCCAATCTTCAGATTGGGGTTTCAGCAGGCGCGAGAGCGGCTGCGGCTTTGCCTTAGCAGCCATAGGGAGGCTCTTATATTGCCGACCGAGAAAGGCTGCTAAAAGGCGGAATTTAAAATAAAAAAAGCCGGCATTGCGCCGACTTGAGTGTTGTATTTACCAGTTCAAAATCTTTGTGAAGTCGTAGTCTTCGGGATTTTTGATGTATTGTCTGGCTGCTTCGTAGTCTTTTGGAGTGATGAAGTTGCAGATGTGGCGGTAGTAGTTTCGTGCGACTCCGTCTTCGATGTTTACTCGTCTTGGAGGGATTTTGCCTTCTGCGTTTTGTAAGTCTTTGAGGTACAGAGGGTGTGAGTTGCCATCGGCGTCGACAAAGACCATACAGCCGGTTTCGCCTTTTGAGTATAGTTCGTAGGCGCCCATTGCGAGTTCTGTGCAGTAGGTAAGGTCGTATGCGACAGGGTCCTGGCAGCGTACGTCGTATCCTATTTCGACAGGTCTGGTTTTTACTTTTAATCCGACTTTTTTGAATTCCATTTCGAGGATGTCGTTGAAAAGGACTGATTTGGAGATCTTTCCGAGTTCGGGGTGTCCATGTTCGTCGTAAGTCATCTGTACCCCGGTCTTTTTCAGCTCTTCGGGATCTAAGTCGTGGAATACGCCTTCGGCTACGACTACGGTACCGTATGGTATGCCTTCTAATTTACGTTTTAGAATAGCTGAGAGGGTGAGTTTGATGATCTTGTCTAATGAAATGTTAGTTTTGTTGAACATTTCAGGAATGATTGTCATCGGGCAGTGTGTGGCTTCTCCGATGGCAAGTGCGAGATGACCGGCAGAGCGTCCCATAGCTGAAATTACCAACCAGTTACCGGATGTGCGAGCGTCTTCGTATACTGTTTCGGCTATGTGAGCGCCTTCGTTTTTTGCCGAGTTGAATCCGAATGTGGGAGTGTTGTTCGGCAATGGAAGGTCGTTGTCAATAGTCTTAGGGATATGTATATTGCGGATCGGATAGTGTTTTGCTTCCAAGAATTTGGCTATTCTGTTGGCTGTGGAAGCGGTATCGTCGCCACCTACGGTTACGAGCAATTTTACGTTATTGTCCTGGAACAGAGATAGATTGAAGTTCTTTTCAAAATCTTCGTCGGTGGGTTTGAAGCGACTCATTTGAAGGTAGGAGCCTCCTCTGTTGAAGAAGTAATCGGATTTGAAGAAGTCTAGTTCTTCGGTGTGAGGGGCGTTGCTGAAAAGCCCTGAGTAACCTCCGTGAAGTCCTATTACTTTGAAACCATTTGAAATAAAGGTCTTTGCGACTGAGAATACTACGGTGTTCATACCTGGAGCGGGACCGCCGCCGCAAAGAATGATAATTGCATCTTTCATTTTGAATATATTTAAATAGAGTTGCAAAATTAAGATTTTTTAATGAAAAATCGGCAAAAATAAGTTATTTTTGTAAGAAGCTTTTTTAATGTGAAATGGATAAACAGCAGGCTGAGGCAAGAATAAAAGACCTTAAAGCAATTCTTATGGAAAACAGCAGGAGGTATTATGTGGATAATGCTCCTGTGATCAGCGATTATGAGTATGATCATCTTTTATATGAATTGGAGGACTTGGAAGCCCGTTTTCCTGAATATAAAACTGCGGACTCCCCTACTGCTATTGTTGGAAGCGACCTGAAAGAGGGGCATAAAAATGAATTTGAGCAATATCCGCACAAGTACCCGATGTTGTCTCTCGGCAATACATACAGCATACAGGAAGTCGAGGAATTTGCGAACAGGGCTGAAAAAGTTCTGGAATGTAAGTTTACATATTGTTGTGAACTCAAATTTGATGGGACTGCAATTTGTCTGACTTATAAAAACGGAGAATTATACAGGGCGTTGACTCGCGGAGATGGCTCCATAGGGGATGATGTGACGCATAATGTGTTAAAAATAAAGAATATTCCTCGTAAGTTACACGGAAACGACTTTCCGGATGAATTTGAAATAAGGGGAGAAATTCTTATGCCTTACGAGGCCTTTGAAAGGCTTAATAAACAAAGAATAGAAGATGAGGAGGCACCTTTCGCAAATCCGAGAAATGCCGCATCGGGTTCTCTCAAATTATTGGATTCCGGCGAAGTAGGCAGGAGAGGACTTTGGTGTACTCTTTATCATATGTTAGGCGAGAATTTGGCTTTTGCTACGCAGGATGATACATTGAAAGCGGCTGCTCGATGGGGATTGCCGATATCGCAGGAAAGGCGTATTTGTAGAAATATTGATGAAATAAAAGAATTCATAGATTATTGGGACACTCAGCGTAAATTCCTTCCTTTTGCCACAGACGGGATTGTAATAAAAATAAATGAGAAAGCTTATCAGGAAAAATTAGGTTATACATCGAAATTTCCGCGTTGGGCAGTGGCATATAAGTTCAAAGCAGAGCAAGCGCTTACCGAATTATTATCTATTGATTATCAAGTAGGCAGGACAGGGGCAATCACGCCTGTCGCAAATCTCTCACCTGTTCAACTTTCAGGTACGGTAGTGAAAAGGGCTACTCTGAATAATGCAGACCAGATGGAATTATTGGATATACATGAAGGGGATTATGTGTATGTGGAGAAAGGAGGAGAAATAATACCTAAAATCGTATCGGTTGAATTATCCAAAAGGCGTGTGAATGCTATTAAGCCGAATTTTCCGAAAGTATGTCCTGATTGCGGATGTGAATTAATAAAAGAGGAGGGCCAAGCAAAATATTTCTGCCCGAATTCCGAGGGATGTCCTACACAGATAAAAGGAAAACTTCTACATTTCTTAAGCCGTAAAGCAATGAATATTATTGCCGGAGAAGCTACGGTAGAGCAACTTTTCAATAAAAACTTAGTACGGAAAATTTCGGATTTTTATTCTTTGAGCAAGTACGATTTGCTGACATTGGAAGGATGGAAAGAAAAAAGTGCGGAGCGTTTTTTGAAAAGTATTGAAGAATCTCTTAAAATACCTTTTAGCCGTGTTCTTTTCGCAATAGGGATAAGGTACGTCGGAGAACAGACAGCAAAATTATTAGCAGAAAATTTCGAGAATATCGATGATATAATAAATGCAAATAAGGAGGAATTGCTAGCTGTAGGAGATATAGGTGAAATAATAGCTCAAAGCATAGTAGAATATTTCAAGAACCATCAAAATATTGAGGAAATAACAAAATTAAAGAATGCAGGATTGAAGTTCTCAAAAGGGAGTGCCGATAAGGTAATGTCTGATGAACTTTCAGGAATTAGCATCGTAATTTCAGGAACATTCGGGGTATCAAGAGAGGAAATAAAAGAGTTAATAGAAAGACACGGGGGTAAAAATTCTTCTTCTTTGAGCAGCAAAACAAATTATTTATTGGCAGGAGAAAAGCCTGGACCTGAAAAAATCAAAAAAGCGCAAGAACTTGATATAGAGATCATAGATGAGCAGCGTTTTTTTGCTATAATAGGAGGTAAAGACTTAATTAAAAAGAAGATAGGTATAGAAGAGCCTACATTATTTTGAAAATGAGAGAATTTTAAATATATGAATCAAGATGAGTTTTTCAGAGTTTACACAACAAGACTATGAGATGATTGCACGCGATTATGCAGATCTAAAAGAGACTGCAAAAAAACGCTGTGCTAACGAAAGAGAATTGGAAATAGTCGAGAAAGCCTTCAATTTTGCAAATGAAGCTCATAAAAATGTTCGTAGACGTTCGGGAGAGCCTTATATAATTCATCCTATAGCTGTTGCGAAAATAGTTGTAAGCACTATCGGCTTAGGATATAAATCCATTTCAGCGGCCTTGCTACATGATGTAGTGGAAGATACGGATTATACATCTGAAGATATTCGTAATCTTTTCGGGGAGAAAATCGCTGTCTTGGTCGAGGGACTTACAAAGATTAAGACAGTACTTGATAACGAGGATAAGAATAAACGCAGCAACGTATTCGAACAAAGCGAGCAGGCTGAGAATTTCAAACGCATATTATTAACGTTAAATGATGATGTCAGAGTTGTCCTGATAAAATTGGCAGATAGGCTGCACAATTGCAGGACTATTGAATTTATGCCTGAATACAAGAGGGATAAAATCTTAAGCGAGACAATGTATATTTTTATACCTCTCGCCCACAGGCTTGGTCTTTATGAGGTGAAATCTGAAATGGAAAATATCTGGCTTCAGTATAAAGAGCCGGATACATTCAGGATTATCAGCAAGGAAGTAGAAAAGAATGTTTCAGAACAAGGTAATGATATAGATAATTTTGTGTCAAATATGAAAAATGCACTTAATGGTGCAGGTTTTAATTTTGAAATCAGGAAGCGTATAAAAACGCCTTATTCTATTTGGCATAAAATGCAGACTAAAAATATAACTTTCGATCAAGTATATGATTTGTATGCAGTAAGGATAGTATTTACGCCTGATCCGCATTCAACGGAATCTGAGAGAGATCAATGCTATCATATTTTTTCTATAATCACGGGTATATACAGATACAAGCCCGATAGAGTAAGGGATTGGGTAAAACACCCGAAAAGTAATGGTTATGAAGCGCTGCACTGCACTCTGATGACAGGTACAGGGCTTTGGATAGAAGTCCAGATCCGTACAAAACGTATGGATGATATAGCGGAAAAAGGAATTGCCGCACATTGGGCATATAAGAAGGACGGATATATCAGTGAGAATGATAGCGAGATGGATAAATGGCTGATAAAAGTCAAGGAAATTTTAGTAAGCCCGGATGTAAATGCTTTGGAGTTGCTGGATCTGATTCATAATGATTTGACGACAAGCGAAATAATGGTGTTTACTCCTAAAGGAGAACAAAAATCCATTTGCAAAGGAGCGACAGCCCTTGATTTTGCTTATTCGATTCACACGGAAATAGGTAACAAAGCCATTGCAGCAAAGGTTAATATGAAACTTGTACCTCTTTCTCACGTATTACGTACGGGAGATCAAGTAGAGATAATAACGGCTGAAGAGGAAAAACCTAAACCGGAGTGGCTGACTTTCTTAAAAAGCAGGAAAGCAATAAATTTGGTCAGCGATTATCTAAAATCCCGAAATAAACTTTCAGAGAAGATAGATGAAAAGAGTAAAGATAAAGAGGAAATATCTATAATTGATGAAAACGCCCAAGAAAGGAAAAAATATATTATTGCCTCTTGCTGCCACCCTATTCCGGGTGATTCTGTAGTGGGATTCAAGAATGCGGACGGTACAATCACAATACATAAAAAGACTTGCCATGTAGCGGAGAACCTGGCTTCTATTCATGGGGATCGTGTAGTCGTCCCGCAGTGGGAAAAATCTGCAGAAAGTCGTTCTTTCCCGGTAAGAATATCTATAAAAGGAATTGATAGGATGGGACTTATGAATGATATTACGAAACAATTATCATTGGTAATGACGCTTAATATTACGAAGGTGTCTCTGTGGAGCGAGAGTGGACTTTTTGAAGGTTTTATCGAAGTTCTTGTACATGATAAAAGTAATTTACAGGAAACTATTGAAAAATTATATTCTGTTGACGGAATAAAGAGCGTTATCAGAACTGAGATTTTAAAAAATGAATAATTCACTTTCTAAATTCCTTGTTTTTTTGCCCGCAGGGCTTTTTATAGCGTCAGCTATAATACCTAATTCTTGTGCAAATACGACGCAAGCTCCTACCGGAGGTCCGAAGGATACGATTCCTCCTATCATAGTGAATATCAATCCTTTCCCGGGCACAACAAATGTGCCTGTTCATAAACCGAAGTTCGTGTTTACGTTTAATGAATATGTTACGGTGAAGAATGGTTCGGATATTTATTTGTCACCGCCGCTCTCGAAGTTGCCCAAGTATAAAATTCAAGGAAAGAGTCTTGTGGTATATTTTGATGAGGATTTGATTGAGAATACTACTTATACGTTGGATATCGGTAATGCGGTTGCAGATAATAATGAGGGGAATGTTTATCCCGGATATACGTTAGTGTTTTCTACTGGCAGCAAGATAGATTCGATGTTGGTAAGCGGTATAGTACAGGATTGTAATACTTTGAAGCCGGTTAAGGGGGCTACCGTGATGTTATACAAAGATTTGAGGGATTCAGCGGTGCTTAAACATCGCCCTGCGGCGGCGATTAAGACGGATGAGTGGGGGTTTTTCTGCCTCAGGAATATTCAGGATACCGTTTATCGTATGTATGCTATCAAGGATAATGAGGGGAATAATATCTATGATCCTGATAATGATTTGGTTGCGTTTTATGATTCGTTGGTGAGGCCGGCTGTGAAGGTGAATGATACCTTGCCGGAGATTTTGAGGTATTCGATGAAAGATACGCTGCATTGTTTGGCAAGGAAAATACCTTACGAATTGAATTTATTCAGGGGTAAGCCGTCGAAGCAGATGTTGAAGGAAAGAGTAAGGACAGGTGTGCGTTCGGGATATATTACTTTCATGGCTCCTAATGTGCAATTGGATTCGGTGTGGATAGGCGGCATTTCTTCTAAGCGCATCATGAAGCAGATGAATATTGAGAGGGACAGTCTCGAAATATGGTTGAATGATCAGCGTCAAATTCCGGATACGATAAAGATGTTCGTGACTTACAGAAAGACAGATTCTTTGGGAAATTTAGCGCCGGTTACCGAACAGGCTAAATTGTTTATGGAAAATAAGAATTCTTATTCTAGAAGTTCGAGGAGGAAATTAAAACATCAGGATACTATTTGCGAACTTAAAGTGTCTGCAGAAGCGAGTAGAATTGAGCAATATGGCGTTGAAATGGAATTTGGTTTACCTCTTATAAAGGCGTCTTTTGATTCTATGGAGTTGAAGTACAGGACACCTCGCCAGAAGGAGTTTAAAAGCGGATTTACTGTGAAAAAGGATAGTAAAAATCCAAGAAAGTATATTGTACGTCCCAATAGTAAACTTCTTCAAGGATATGAGTATTTTTTAAAAATTCCGCAACGTAAATTTAAGGATATTAATGGTTTTTATAATGATAGTCTGTTAGTCAAGTTTTCTTTGCCTACCGATGAGAAATTAAGTAATCTTAGATTAAATATCAAAAATGTTAAATCTAATTACATTGTTGATTTGTTGGACGAGAGAAGAACAAAAGTTATAAGAAATTATGTAATCTCAGAAGATACTTCACTTGAATTTCCTTACCTTACTGCCGGTAAGTATATGGTGAGGATTACTGAGGATAAAAACGGTAATGGAATTGTAGATACAGGCAGTCTTCTTGATCATAGGCAACCGGAAAAAGTGAAGTTTTACAAGTTGAAAGACAAGATGTTTATAGATATTCCGGAGAAAACGGAATTGGAACAAGATGTAGATATCGTAGAAATGTTCAAAAACTAATGGAGCGAAAATTATATATATTATTACTAATCTCTATTTTATCAAGCAATCTACTGTTTGGTAAAAGAAGGGATACTCTTGAGTTTTCCAATAGTTATTTGGATACAGTAAATGTAGAAAAGTCTTTTAAATTAAATGATTATGTATTAGTTGGCGTAGAGTACGGCTTAAGTCTTAATAATGTACTTTTTACTCCGTCTCATAAGACGACCTTTTTAATAAACCCTGTATATACCGGTGTTACATTTACAAAATACGGTAAAATGTTTGGTTATATGCCTTATTTCGGAATTCAGGCAGGTTTGTTTTATGGGGCTCAAGGATATAAATTCAGAAAGGACAACGCAACTGGAAATATCTCTAATGTCAATGGTGCAACACAGGCAATAATGAAAATAGTTGAAGTGCCCTTACTTGCTGAAATGCACTTTGATATGCCTTTTTTTAAGATAATTGCAGATGTTGGATTGTTCGGAGCTTATAGGCTTAATATTGAACGTTCCGGAGGTAGTGTTAATGACAACATTCGTTTTTCTTTTTTACAAACAGACAGGCGCTTTGATTATGGAATTAAAGGAGGAGTCGGATTCGGTATTATATTCAGCCCTTTTGAGTTCCATATAAAAGGACAAGTAAAATATTCTTGGGGCACACTTTACAATCCTGATTATTATAACAAGTACTATTACAGGTTCGCTTATCCTTTTGATGTGGTAATTACGGCCGGGCTCCATATTCAACTAACAAAAAGAAGCGGAAAAACAAGAGAACAAATTAGAAAGCAGGCTTACGAAACAGTATTTAATAATGAAAACATTAGAGGTAAAAGCAGGTAATATTGTCATAGGAGGAGATCATAGCATCGCCATTCAGACAATGTGCAATACTCATACATATGATATAGCAAGAACTGTCAGTCAATGCATAGAGGTCGCTGAAGCAGGTGCGAAATTGATACGTATTACTGTTCCCGGACCTAAAGATGTTGAAAGCATTAAGTCTATAAAGGAGATTTTGGTATCTAAAGGTATTGATACTCCTATAGTCGCTGATATTCATTTTTCTTCACAAACGGCTTTATTGGTAGCTCCTTTTGTAGATAAGGTGCGTATAAATCCGGGAAATTTTCACAGAGATCACGAGGAGGCTAAAAGACAATTTGCAAAATTTTTAGTAGTTTGTAAAGAAAATAATACAGCTGTAAGAATAGGGCTTAATCACGGTTCTTTGGGTGATTACATTACAAATCTGTATGGAAATTCTTCTTTTGCTATGGCAAAAGCGGCAATGGAATGGATTGAAATGTGCATTTCCAATGATTTTTATAATATTGTAGTATCCTTAAAATCCAGCAATACCATAATAATGGTGGAAGCATACAGAATACTTGCAAAGTTGATGAAAGAAAGAGGAGTTGTATTTCCGCTTCACCTCGGAGTTACAGAAGCAGGTAACGGAGATTCCGGAAGAATAAAATCCTGTGTAGGGATTTCTTCTCTTTTATCTGAGGGTATCGGTAATACTATAAGGGTATCTCTTACGGAAGAACCGGTCAATGAGCTTCCGGTTGCTTCATATTTAGCAAGAAGATATTCTCCTGATTCACAAAATAAGATTTATTCTTCTATGACAAGCATAAATGTAAGCGGGAAAAAAGCTTCTGCAGTTTATGATGCTCCATCAAGGGAAAAATTGATTATGGATGCTTCATGCGATCTAGGGAAACGCTTATTGGATAAGGAATTAGATGAAATAGAAATATCGGGAACATATTTAGAGAATGGTAATGAAGTTTCAATAAAAGAGTCCGGTATTGGAGAATATCTGTGCGATGAGATAATGCAGGCGGCAAGAAGAAGATTTTACAAGCCTGAATATATAGCGTGTCCCGGATGCGGCAGAACAATGTACGATTTACAGGAAACATTCGAGGAGGTCAAAAAAAGAACTTCTCATTTAAAGGATACTGTAATAGCGGTAATGGGATGTATAGTAAATGGTCCGGGAGAGATGGCAGATGCCGATTGGGGGTATGTAGGTGAAGGCAACAGAATGGTAACAATATATCGGAAACATATTCCTGTATTGAAACACATTCCCGATAATGAAGCTATAGATAGGCTTCTTGAATTAATCGAAGCCGAAAAATCAACTAATTAATTTAAAGTTCTGCTATTACAGTCTCACAAGTCCTTGTAAGCTCCCCTATCTTTACCTTAATCTTGGCATCTAAAGGGAAATACATATCTATTCTTGAGCCAAACTTAATAATACCCATTTGTTCGGCTTTTTTTACTTGTTTGCCTTCTTGTGAATAGCAGACGATTCTTCTTGCAAAAGTTCCTGCGATTTGTTTAAAGAATACTTCACCGTACTGGTTTTTGATTGCAGTAGAAGTATGCTCGTTCAATTCAGAGGCTTTAGGCAAGAAAGCAAGCATATATTTACCCGGATGGTATTTATAATATGAAATTTCCCCATCCATCGGCCAAAAGTTGGCGTGCACATCAAAGAAATTCATATAAATAGATACCTGAATACATTCTTTCTTTAAATACTCTTTTTCAAAAGTCTTTTCTATGATGACGATTTTACCATCGGCAACCGCTGTTACTTCTTTATCATTACCTGTCCGTTTTCTAACAGGTACACGATGAAACCAAGTAACAAAAGTAGCAAGAACTAAGACTACGATACTTACCGGTACAGTAATGTATATACTGTCTACTAAATAAAAAACAGGGCAAAGGATAAGCAAGGCTATAACCCAAGCTAATCCTATTGTTCCATAACAATCTTTATCTAACTTCATATTATAAAAAAATTTCAACTAAAGTATATTTACCAATGAAAGATAAATCACACCGGCAGGTAAAGCCATAAGTGTACTATCAAATCGATCTAACATTCCTCCGTGTCCCGGGATTATAGTTCCGGAATCCTTCAAATCATAAAGTCTCTTCCATTGAGACTCAAAAAGATCACCAAATACTCCGAACACATCCATCAATAGAGCCAAAACTATACTATGTACCCAATGATGTTCCGGCAACAGCATATCTGAATAATGTAAAATCGCAGCAGCGGCAAGAGAAAAAGCAATTCCACCCCAAAAACCGGCCCAAGACTTTTTAGGAGAGACTTCAGGCATAAGTTTTTTACCGTTTTTTCCCAATAAATTACCTATAACAAAGCCCCCCACATCGGAACTCCATATAATAATGAAAAAGCAAAGAAGCAATCTGCCGTCAAATTCTCCTAAATCATTAAAAGTTAAAATATTCGCCATTCCTAAAGGAATAGCTATATATAATAAACCCGTAAATAAATAAGCAACTTTGCAAAATTCCGATCTGTCTTTCAAAAATAAAGATGAAATAACTATCAAAATAACCGGTAAAAATGCCAAAGCGATATATTTTGGATGTAAATTATAGCCAAAGACCAAAAATAAGGAAAAGAATAAAATTACTCCGGCAGCAATCGCCAATCCTCTCAATAACTTAAAACTTCCTCCCATCGTAATACGATAGAACTCTATAAGCATAAAGGATATTATCATTGCAAAAAGACCTGCAAAAAGGAATTCATTTAATAGCAGACAAGCCACCATTATACATACAAATCCTATTCCGGATAATGTCCTCACAGTTATATTATTCATTCTCTGAAATTACTTTTATACTTTAGCCTCTTCCGTATTATTATTATCTGCAATAGGTTTTACCTTTGGTCCTAATATACGTTCGACATCTTCTGCAAATATAACTTCTTTTTCAAGAAGAAGAGCTGCCATTTGCAAAAATCCTTCTTTATGATCATTTAAAATCTTCAAAGTCCTATCATGTACTTCATTTACCAATGTCTTAACTTCCTCATCCATCAACTCTGCAGTCTTTTCACTGTATGGTTTTTTAAAATCATATCCCCGAGCACCTGTAGAGTCAAAAAAGGACAATTGCCCGACTTTTTCACTCATACCATAATATTGGACCATACCGTAAGCCATTTGAGTTATGCGTTCCAAATCATTTTGCGCTCCAGTAGATGGCTGTCCATTAACAATCTCTTCTGCAACTCTGCCTCCTATTAAAGAACACATTTCATCCATCATTTGTTCTTTAGTCCAGAGTTTTCTTTCTTCCGGAAGATACCATGCAGCGCCCAAAGCTTGACCGCGCGGGATCAGCGTAACCTTAAACAATGGATTCGCGTGAGGAAGCAACCAACTTACCGTTGCGTGTCCTGCCTCATGATGAGCAATGGATCTCTTTTCCTCGGGGGATAAAATAGAGCCTTTACGTTCCATACCACCTACAATACGATCAGTAGCATCTAAAAAATCCTGACGATCTATTTCTTTTTTATCCCTACGAGCGGCAGTAAGAGCGGCTTCATTACAAACATTTGCAATATCAGCACCTGAAAATCCCGGTGTATGTTTTGCCATAAAATCTACATCAAAATCACTTGCCAATTTCAAGCCCCTTAAATGCACCTCAAAAATCTCTTTTCTCTCATCCAATTCAGGAAGTTCTACGTGTATCTGACGATCAAATCGTCCGGCTCTAAGAAGCGCTCTATCTAAAATATCGGCTCTATTGGTAGCTGCAAGTACAATAACACCCGAGTTTGTACCAAAGCCATCCATTTCAGTAAGCAACTGATTCAAAGTATTTTCTCTTTCATCATTTGAAGAAAAACCGCCATTTTTGCTTCTTGCTCTACCTACTGCATCAATCTCATCTATAAATACGATGCAAGGAGATTTTTCTTTAGCCTGCCTGAACAATTCGCGAACTCGCGATGCTCCAACGCCCACAAACATCTCTACAAAATCAGAGCCTGAAATAGAGAAGAAAGGTACTTTGGCTTCTCCTGCCACTGCTTTTGCCAATAAAGTCTTGCCTGTACCCGGAGGACCTACAAGCAAGGCTCCTTTAGGTATTTTGCCTCCAAGTGCAGTATATTTCTTAGGATTTTTCAGAAAATCTACGATTTCCATTATTTCTTCTTTCGCTCCGTGCAAGCCTGCAACATCTTTGAACGTTACTTTAGAAACATCATCATCTTGAGGTTTTCCTATAGGCCTTCCAATATTAAACATCGGCATACCGCCGGGTCCTCCTCCTGAAACCCTTTTTTGGAAAAGATTCACAAACATAATAACCATTGCGACCATCATTATCAATGAAAGCCACATCATTACGTCATCCCAAATTTTGCTCCCGGTATCCATTATTATCTTAACCTTATTGCTGTCTTGCATTTTGGCATTAAGAGCGCCGAACTCCTGCTCCGCATTAAATGCATCGGAAACCAAGAAAAAGAAATGAGGAGAGCTTGTAGGGATCTTTCCACCAAACTCCGAAGCATAATTTTCTATCTTTTCAGGCTTGACAGTAATCTCTCCCTTAAACTCATTCCTTATAAAAGTAATCTCTTTAATATCGCCTTTATCAAACATCTCTTGTACCTGAGCCCACTCTATTTTTTGAGGATTAGAGCCCGGATGTCCGATAAGCATCCAGCCGATTCCTAAAATAAACAAAAGATATAGCCAAGATAATTTGAAGTTTATATTAATAATTTTTGTTTTAGGTTTTGGTTTATTTTTATTTGGCTTATTCATAACTCATTACATTTCATCAACATACTCTTTCTTCGGAGCATCTGCCCACAAATCCTCTAATCTATAAAAAACACGGTATTCTGTCAGAAAAATATGAGCTACTATATCGCCGTAGTCCAAAATAACCCAAAAACTATTTTCCAACCCTTGTGTTCTTACAGGTTTTCTACCTGTAAGTTCCCTCATTTTTTCTATAACATAATCAGCAATGGATGAAACGGCAGTAGTCGAATCTGCATTACATATAACAAAAGAATCGGTTATTGCTGTCCCTATAGGTCTTAAGTCTATAGAAACCACATCTTTAGCTTTCTTACCCAACATGGCATCAGCCATCACTTTTATATCCTTTTCAATCATAAAAATATTTATCTAATTTTGTACGATACAAAGATAAGACAAAAACTGCACCAATGAAAAATCCGTATAAAATTATATGGCATAAAAGTATAGATTCGACCAATGAAGAGGCTGCAAGGCATATTTCCGAGTTTGACAATTTGACAGTTATAGCTGCTGACTACCAAACTTCAGGACGTGGACAAAGAGGAAATAAATGGTTAAGCGCCTCCGGTGAAAACCTGACCTGCTCTATAATACTAAAACCGGGACAAGAAGGAACACCTGCAATCCAAGCACAGGATCAATTCATTATCAGCAAAATAACCACTCTCTCAATAATAAAATTATTACAAAATTCAGGCATAGATGCCAAAATAAAATGGCCTAATGATATCTACCATAAAAATAAAAAAATCTGCGGAATCCTTATAGAAAATGCTATTAACAACAATAATATATCTCACAGCATCATAGGAATAGGTCTCAATATAAACCAAGAAAACTTTCCTCCTGAACTTATCAATCCGACATCTATAAAAAAAATAATATCAAAAACCTACTCTCCACATAAAATAGCAGAAAGTCTCGTATCTATATTAACAGAAATCTTATCGCTTCCTTATGATATAATAGACAAAGAATACAACAAACTTCTATATCGTAAAGACGAACAGCATCTATACAGGGATTGCAAAAACAATATGACATTCAAAGGCAAAATAAAAGGAACCGACCAACAGGGATTTCTAATAATAGAAATAGTTGACGGCTCCCTTAAGAAATTCTCCTTCAAGGAAATCAGTTATATAATATAGATTAACCTCTCATAGAAGCAATGGCATCGGCAGGAGAAGCAGACTTAAACACAGAACTGCCTGCCACCAAAATATCTGCTCCTGCCGCTGACAAGCCGGAAGAATTTTCAGCAGACACTCCCCCATCCACCTCGATAAGACAATTCAAGCCACGTCTCACGATTTCCTCTTTAACCGCTTTGACCCTTCCAAAACTACTCTCAATGAATTTCTGACCTCCGAAACCGGCAAAGACGGACATAATCAATACGAAATCACAAAACTCCAGATAAGGGAAAAGTTCCTTAACATCAATATCGGGGTTGATTACAAGACCTGCCTTTACATTTAAATCCTTTATCTTTAGCAATGTAGACTTTGCATCTATTCCGGATAGTCGTGCTGCTTCCAAATGAAAACTAATCATACCCGCTCCGGCTTTAGCAAAACGCTCCACATAATTTTGAGGATTCACTATCATCAGATGTACGTCCAACAGCTTTTCCGCTTTCTTTGCTATAGCTTCCACAACAGGAAAACCATAAGAAATATTAGGAACGAATGTACCGTCCATAATATCCAAGTGGAATATATCAGCGTGTTTGTTCACTAACTCCACATCCTTTTCCAAATGCAAAAAATCAGCAGACAACATAGAAGGAGCGATAAGTACCATAACTATTCGAAATGAGTAACCACATCTACCAACAAATCCACGAACTTATCCAAAGACGCCAAATCCATACGTTCACCGGGAGCATGAACTCCTCTTAAAGTCGGACCGAACGAAATCATATCCAAATTACCGAAACGCTCATCAAACAAGCCGCACTCCAAACCGGCATGAATAGCCTTTACTTCAGGATCTGTACCAAACAAGCGCTTATAAGATTCAACGCAAACAGCCAAAATATGCGAATTCATATTCGGTTTCCATCCCGGATACTCATATTGATGTTCAACCTTCGCGCCTGCCAAGCGGAAAGCCGCCTCTACCCTATCTCCCATCATCTTTCTCGCAGACGGAGTAGAACTACGCTGACTCGTAACCACAAGAATCTCCCCTATCTCGCCCATCTTCACTGCAGCAAGATTAGAAGACGTTTCCACCAAGCCCGGTATGTCCTGACTCATTGCCTCCACACCATGAGGACAAGTAAACAAAGCCATAATCAATTTCCTTGCAACTTCGCTCTGAACAGGTTTCTCATTGCACTGGAATTCAGCAAAATCAAACTCCACATTCGGATCCGTAATATGGAACTCATCCTGCAAAGCGGCAGCAAAATTCTTAAAACGCTCTATGGTAGCATCAACATCCGGTACAGCAATAATAGCCTCGCAATCCCTTGCAATAGCATTAGGCTTATTACCGCCTCTCAATAAAATAAGTTGAAAATCATGCTTCATTTCCGAATATAAGAAACGCCCCATCTGACGCACCGTATTCATTCGCTCCTTATTGATATCATCCCCGCTATGCCCGCCGGCAGCATTAGCCAAACTCAACCTTAATGTCTTGAAATTCTGCTTCAACTCCTCCGGAACATAATAAAAAGTAGCCAAAGTATTCAAACCGCCTGCACAACCGATGAATAACTGCCCTTCATCCTCAGAATCCAGATTAATCAACGTATTACCGGTAAAGAAGCCTTTCTCCATACCGAAAGCCCCATCCATACCTGTTTCCTCAGAAATCGTAAACACGCACTCTATTCGTCCCATCTCCAGATCACTCTCCAAAAGAGCCAACGCAGCAGCCACACCAATACCATCATCCGCACCCAAAGTCGTATCCTTCGCTATCATCCAACCATCCTCTATAACATACTTAATCGGATCTTTTGCAAAATCGTGTTCAACTCCGGGACGTTTCTCACAGACCATATCCTGATGCCCTTGCAATACAATAGTCGGCACACCCTCCTTACCCGGTGAAGCCTTCCTGCTAATCAACACATTACCAATGCTATCCGTCTTACAATCCAGTCCCTTCTCCTTAGCCCAATTCTGCAAATACTCCGTCATAGGACCTTCGTGCCCCGACTCCCTCGGAACACGAGTAATATCCTTAAAAATATCAAGAACTCTTTTTGAATCCATAAGCACAAAAATTAAAATTTCAATTATAAAATAATTATGTATGCAAAATAATAAATATTTTGCACAAAAAAAAGATCAGCGGAATTTTAAAAAGGTGAATTACCTCTCCGAGGGGGAAAGAATACTTTCAATATCACTCACATACTGTTTGAAAGACTTATCAGTCTCCATCAAATCGGAAACTGTGCTGCAAGCATGTAAAACAGTAGCGTGATCCTTACCTCCCAACTCAGCTCCTATTGTCGAAAGCGAACAATTGCTGATAAAATTACGAATCATATACATAGCTATCTGACGAGCCTGCACAATCTGTCTCTTTCTTGACTTTGAAATCAATGTATCCCTTGTAATATTAAAATACTCACACACTACCTTTTGCACTCTATCAATAGTAATATCATTCTGAGGCTCCCCTATCAAATTGCCTACTACCTCCTCCGCAATATCTATCGTAACTTTCTTGTGCAACAATGTAGCATATGCCAATATTGACAACAATGCTCCCTCAAGCTCTCTGAAATTTGATTTAATACGAGAAGCCAAGAATTCCAACACATTATCTTCCACTTGAACCCCCTCTCTGAAACTGCGAGCCTTAAGCATAGCCAGCCTTGTTTCATAATCCGGACGTGTCAACTCCACAGACAATCCCCATTTAAACCTTGACAAAAGCCTTTCTTCAAAATTCTGCAACTCTACAGGAGCTCTATCTGATGTAAATACAATCTGACCGCCTGACTGGTGCAAATGATTGAATATATTAAAGAATGCCCCCTGTGATCCCTGACCGACCAAATCATGGATATCATCCATCAAAAGGACATTTATCTTCATATAATATGCAAGAAAATCCGTAATCTTATTTCCCCTTACGGCATCCATATATTGAGTCTTAAACTCATTACCTGTCACATACAGCACAGTCAGATCAGGGAACTGCTCCTTAATAGCGATACCGATAGCCTGTGCCAAATGAGTTTTACCCAACCCCGGACCTCCAAATAAAAATATAGGATTGAAAGGAGTCTTTCCGGGTGCGGAAGCAATGCTCTCCCCTGCAGTAATTCCCATCTTATTGCACTCTCCCTTTATAAGGTTTGCAAAACAATAAACAGGATTCAACCTTGGATTGATTTGCACTTTTTTACTTCCGGGATATACCCAAGCGCCAGGATTACAAGCAGGTTGATATGTATTAATGTTGACAGCCTTATTTGTAGGAGCAAGTCCATTAGCAGCAGGGTAAACCATAGGAGGCTCAATTCTTACAGGCTTTACCCTATATACAAGCTTTGCATTAGGACCTACTACTCTTTTCATCGCAGCTTTTATTACATCCAGAAACGCTCCCTCGATATAATCTCTAAAAAAATCGGAAGGGACCTCAATGGTAAGAGTCGATTCTTCCATCGAAACAGGAATTATCGGCTTAAACCAAGTCTCATATTGCTGGGGTTCGATTAACTGCCTGATAATATGCAGAAAATCGTTCCAAACGGAAATATGTTTATCGAGGTTGCTCATAATTGTACAAAAGCGCTTAAAAAGATAACTTTTAAGACAATGCAAATATGAGATAAAAAAATATATAAAAAAATAAAAAAAGGTATTGATTTTGTAATTTATTTTACTTGTAAGCGTTTGAAAATCCGCAAACGGATAATTTCTTAAATACCTTATTATCAAGTATATACAAAAGAGTAAAAACGCTAAATGTATATAACTCAAATACTTTATATTTTAAATAATTCAAAATTAATATATCTGTTAAACCCCATGAATTACTGGGTAATACGGCTGACTTTATTGTTTTTTACCATTACTTTAAAAGATCCGGAAAAATCTTTTTTTATTTCATTAAAATTCTCTTCATTTTCTTTTTTATTCTCAGTCGGAGATACTATATATTTAAAGAGACTTCCATCAAAAACGACCATCACGTCATATCCCTTAAAAAATTTATCATCTCCCTGTATTTCTCTTTGCATTGCAAGCACCTGAACTCCATAATAGATATTTTGCATATCTTCCTCATTGTCAGAAGCCCCGATAACAATCTTTTCTTTCTCTTTAGAAGACGAATTTTGAGTTTGAGATGATTTACCCAAACTTGCATCGTAACTTTTTTTGAATTTTCCAAAAGCAGCAGCTAACCCGGAAGCAATTCGATCTCTTTCCATAGGATCTCTCAATTTAGAATGATCGTTTTCATTCGTAATAAAACCGCACTCAACAAGAACAGCAGGCATTTTTGTTTTCCAAAGCACTAAAAAAGGGTCTTGAGAAATCCCCCTGCTCTTAAGCGGTCCTTTTAAGAGTTCTTTGTCAGCGAACTCCGCAAAAACCAGGCTTTGTACCAAATTCGAGTTTTGCATCAAATTGAAAAAGATATAAGATTCAGGATCGTTTGGATCAAAGCCCTGATACGATGTAGAGTGATCGTTTTCCAACAATATAACCGAGTTTTCCCTCATACATACCTCCATATTGAATGAGAACAAATCCCTACCCGTACGAGATTGTCCCAAGCAATGTATAGAGAAACCTGAAGCAGGAGCCCATGCTCTTCCTTTTGTCTCTACTGAATTGATATGTATAGAGATAAACAAATCGGCATTATTTCTATTTGCAATCTCTGCACGTTCTTTTACTTCTATAAAGGTATCGTCAGAACGTGTCATTATCACTTTAACTTCAGGATGTACTGCTCTTATTTTTTGAGCAAGACGAGTGGAAATGTCCAAAGTCAAATCCTTTTCCATCAACCTTTTCTTTCCTCCATAGATACATCCGGGGTCCTTACCTCCATGTCCTGCATCTATTACTACTGTACGAAGCGACAAGCGAGTATTTTTCTCGGCATTTACTCTCATACTTATAATACATAACAGAAATAAAGATAAAGTGCGAATAATGTTATATAATAACTTCATAATGTCTCTTTGTGGATTAGCAAAAATAATCTTAAATTTGCGTTTCATTGTTTTGTGCAAATTTAGGAAAAAATTGCATGTTAATGCATTTTAGATATTATAAATACTTTCTTTTACTATGCCTGTTTTTTGTAGGCAGCATTTCCGTTTTATCTCAAAATGATAATAAAAGAAAGAAATTCATAGATCCGAGCATAAAAGCAAGACAAGCAGACACTACGAAAAGGATTACCGGCGCGAATATTTTGGGAAAAGCAAAAAAAGACTCCTTGATGCATGCAGATTCGTTGTTCAAGGCTGATTCTCTTGCAATGCTTACCAAAAGTTCTCTCGAACAGCCTGCTTTTTCCGCTGCAAAGGATTCCATAGTAGAAATATTTACGGGAGGTCAAAGAAAAATATATTATTACGGTGATGTTACCGTTAATTACGGTAATATGAAACTGACCGCAGATTATATGGAATACGATATGACTACCGGGACAGTGTACGCTAAAGGACGTCAGGATACCTTAACTAAAACGTGGAAAGGTCAACCTGTAATGGAACAAGGCGGTAAGACGTATAAAATGGAGGAACTGCGATATAATTTCAATACGCAGAAAGCCAGAATTACGAATATGCTTACACAAGAAGCGGACGGTATTCTCCATGGTAAAAATATAAAAATGCTGCCTGACAAGTCCATCAATATGACTGACGGCAAATATACGGTTTGCGATCTGGATGAACCTCATTACTTTTTACATCTTACTGCGGCGAAAGTTATTACCAAACCATCTCAAAAAACCGTATTCGGCCCTGCCTACCCGGTAATAGAGGGCATTCCGTTACCGATAGGATTGCCGTTCGGTTTTATTCCCAAAAGACCGGAACGCGCCACAGGTTTGCTTATGCCTACATTCGGTGAGGAACAAGCGAGAGGATTTTATATGAGAGATGCCGGAATGTACTTCGTTATCGGGGACTATTTGGATTTTTCTATTACCGGAGACGTATATACATTAGGTTCGTGGAGTGTAAATGTAAATTCGAGATATCGCTTTAATTATAAGTGTACAGGTAATATAGGACTTACATATTCCAATGACCAGACAGGCGAAAAAGGTAGTTCGGATTTCAACCAAATGAGAAACTTTGCCATAAGATGGTCACATCAACAAGATTCCAAAGCGCGGCCCGGTACGACTTTCAGCGCATCAGTGAATTTCTCCAGTCCGTCAAACAGCAGATTCAATTCTACGAGTGTGGAAGAGGCATTGCAAAGTCAAATCTCATCCTCTATTTCGTACTCAAAGAATTGGGAGGGAAAAGTAAACCTTTCCGTAAATGCTTTGCATAATCAGAATTCTAGAGATAAAAGTTATAGTTTCACTTTACCGAATGTAACCCTTTCCATAAGCCGTTTCTATCCTTTTAAAAGAAAGGCAAGGGTGGGGAAAGAAAAATTTTACGAGAAAATAAGTTTCGGATACAATACGACATTGCAGAATAGGGTCAATTTCAAGGTAGATGAACTCAAGCAACCGAATTTTTCGGATAAATTCAATACCGGAATGTCGCACAATTTCAGTATAGGATTGCCGAGTTTCACGATTGCCAAGTATTTTAATTTCAGTCCGGGAATAAGTTACGGAATGAATTGGTTTTTCAGGAAAACGGAATATGCGTATGATGCCGCTACCGATAAGGTTAAACCGGTAAGAGGAAAATTGTTCTCTACTTTCGGAGCAACACAGAATTATTCGGGAAATATTTCTATGAGTACGCGTATCTATGGAACGCTGAATTTCGGAAAGTTGCACAGGATACAGGCTATAAGACACGTGATTTCGCCGTCTCTATCGCTTTCTTTAAGTCCGGAGTTGGGAACGTATGCAAATGGTTGGAGAAAATTGGATTATATTGACAAGGATGGGAATAATAAGACTTACGAGTACAATATTTATGCAGGTCAGATATATTCTCCTCCCGGAAAGGGCAAATCTGCCACTGCAAGCATAAGTATAGGCAATAATCTGGAAATGAAAGTGAGGGATCTACGCGATACGACAGGGAAAGGCGTAAAAAAAATAAAGTTAATTGATCAATTGAGCATAAATACAGGTTATAATTTTCTTGCGGAGAGATTTAAGATGAATAATGTGGGTGTGTCTATGTCCACCTCTGTATTCGGCAAAGTGGGGTTAAGTATGAATGCTAATTTTGATCCGTATGCAATAGATGAGAAAGGCATAAGGATTGACAAATTCAATGTACAAGCAGGCAAATGGTGGCAGCCGTTGAGATTAACAAACGCTTCCGCTTCTCTTTCTTATTCTATTTCCGGAGATGGAGCTATAAAAGGCAATGACGGACGTAGTAAGGACGATAATGATTCAGGAGGAAAAGCCGGTCCGGCTTCGTATTATCAAAGAATCTATTATCATCCTTTCACAGGCGAGTATATCCCCGGAGGATGGCTTTATTATACAAATCCGAATGTGCCTTGGTCGTTAAGTCTGAATTATTCTTTCAGTTATAATAAGTCTTATACTTATTCGAATAATCGCTTGTTGGAGTCTAAAAATTATAATCAGACTTTAGGATTAAGCGGCAATATTAAATTGACTCCTAAGATGTCTATTAATTTGAGTACGGGTTTTGACTTGATTGCAATGAAGATGACTACGACGCAGGTAAGCGCGACTTTTGATTTGCATTGTTTTAATATTTCAGTATCATGGATTCCTTCAGGTCAGTGGCAGTCTTATAGTTTCCGTATTGCGGCAAATGCAGCTGCGCTTGCCGATATTCTTAAATTCAGAAAGTCCAAGAGTTATATGGATAGGTAATTTATTTAATGACGGAATAAATATTTTTTTGTCCCATAAAAAATATTTATTATCTTTGTAAATCTTTATATCAAATTTATTTGATATTTTTTCTGTTAAGAAATATTCTATTAAAACGATGGTTTCATCGATTCATTAAAAATAATTTTTATGCCGCACAGTCTATTTCAGTTGAATGAAATGAGTGATGAGCAACTTCGTGCGTTAGCGGAAGAACTCAAAATCAAAAATTACAAAAAGTTGGACAGAGAAAATTTAGGTTATGCTATCTTGGATGAGGAGGCACGGGCTGCATCTCTGAAGCCTGTTGAGAAAGAAAAACCGGAAAGAGGGCGCAGAGGACGGCCTAAGAAGCAGGACAAGGCTGAAATTGTTCTGCCGAAGGAAAAGGAGCAGTCGCCTGAAAAGGAAACTAAACCTGTGGAGGAGCTTAAAAAGGTTGAGCCTCGCAAAAAGGCAAAGCAGGAGGAAAAGGTTGTCGGAGAGCCGCAAGAGAGTGCAAAAAAGCCTATCATGAAGGAGGAGAACAAGGATGTCAAACCGGAAGATAATCTCGGGAAAGAGTTTATACATCAGTTGTTTGATGAGTTGAAGGATGATAAGTCTGAAAGACCTCAAAGACCGATGAGAAAACAGGGAGATTACAGATCTCATCAGAATAATGGCAATAACGGCAACGGTCAGCAGCATAAACAGCAGAAAATAGAGTTTGAAGGCACAGTAGAGGCTACCGGTGTGCTTGAGATAATGCCTGACGGATATGGATTTTTGCGTTCTTCGGATTATAATTATTTGAATTCGCCTGATGATATTTATGTGTCTCAGAATCAGATAAAGACGAATGCGTTGAAGTCCGGCGATACGGTGACGGGAGAGATTCGTCCTCCTAAGGAGGGTGATAAGTATTTCCCTTTGGTGAAGATAAAGTATATAAACGGAAGGACGCCTGAATTTATTCGCGACAGAGTGCCGTTTGATTTTCTTACTCCGCTTTTCCCTGAGGAGAAGTTCAATTTATTGGGTCATGGGCATCAGAATGATATTTCTTGTCGTATAGTGGATATGTTTACTCCTATAGGCAAGGGACAACGCGGTCTGATCGTCGCACAGCCGAAAACGGGTAAGACAGTGTTGCTCAAGTCGATAGCGAATGCAATTGCGGATAATCATCCTGAGGTGTATGAGATTGTTTTACTTATCGATGAGCGTCCTGAGGAGGTTACGGATATGAGCCGTAGCGTGAGAGCGGAGGTGGTGGCGTCTACTTTTGATGAGCCGGCGGAGAGGCACGTGAAAGTGGCAAATATGGTGTTGGAGAAGGCAAGGCGCCTCGTGGAGTGTGGGCATGATGTGGTTATTCTTTTGGATTCGATTACAAGACTTGCGCGTGCTTATAATACTGTGCAGCCTGCTTCCGGTAAGGTGCTTACAGGCGGTGTGGATGCTAATGCTTTGCAGAAGCCTAAGCGTTTCTTCGGAGCAGCGAGAAATATTGAGGGAGGAGGTTCGCTTACGATCTTGGCTACGGCTTTGACGGAGACAGGGTCTAAGATGGATGAGGTGATTTTCGAGGAGTTCAAGGGTACGGGTAATATGGAGTTACAGCTTGACAGGACTTTGTCTAACAGGCGTATTTTCCCTGCTGTGAATGTGGTGCTTTCTAGTACAAGGCGTGATGATCTGCTTTATGATAAGGAGAAAGCTCAAAGGATTTGGATTTTACGTAAGTTGCTGGCTGATATGAATCCTACGGAGGCTATGAATTTTATGCTTCAACTTATGGATGAGTACAAAACAAATGAGGATTTGTTGGAGAATATGAATAAGGTGAGTCCTCGTGAGGCGAAGTATTATGATACTTATTAGGGATTAAGCCGCTCCGGTGAGGACACGGAGCGGCTTAATTTCAGATTTATTTTTTAGCGCGTAGCGCTTTCCGGTGACTGAAATTCATTTTTAGTCACCTTAATTATTATATTAGTATTCGTCCCACGCTTTTATCTGAATATCGTCGATTTTCATTGAGCTGAAGGCGCGGATAAATGCTGTGGAGAGGCGCGAGTTGGTGAAAAGCGGGATGTTGTAGTCGATGGCTGCGCGGCGGATCTTGTAACCGTTTTTGAGTTCTTCGTCGGTGAAATTCTCCGGGATATTGATGACCATGTCTACTTTTTTTGTCTGGATCAGTTCAAGCGCAGGGCTGAAGCGATCTTTGTAGTTCGGGTTGTCGCATTCGCTTGGAAGGAGGACTTTTGTGGATGGTATGCTGTTTTCTACCAAGTATTTATGAGTTCCGCCTGCGGAGAAGAGTTCGTAGCCGTTTTCGTGGAGAAGTTTGCAAGCCATGAGCATATCGGCTTTTTGGAGTGCGTCTCCGATGGAGAGAAGAATGCGCTTTTTGGGAATTTCGTTACCGACGGAGATTAGGGATTTGAGCAAAGCTTCGTTGAGATCGTCCCCGATACAGCCTACTTCACCGGTAGATGCCATGTCTACGCCAAGCATCGGATCGGCTTCTTGAAGTCTTGCGAATGAGAATTGGGATGATTTTACTCCTACGTAGTCGAGGTCGAAAGCGCTTTTTTGAGGTGGCGTCGGGTGCTGACCGAGCATAACTTTGGAAGCAAGTTCTATAAAGTTGATTTTTAAAATCTTGGATACGAACGGGAAGCTTCGGGATGCCCTGAGATTACATTCTATGACTTTGATATGGTTGTCTTTTGCCAAGAATTGTATATTGAATGGGCCTGATATATGTAGTGCAGATGCTATTTTACGGGCGATTTTTTTAATTCTGCGGACGGTTTCGACGTATAGTTTTTGAGGAGGGAACTGGATGGTGGCGTCGCCTGAATGCACTCCTGCGTATTCTATGTGTTCGGATATTGCATACGCTATTATCTCTCCGTTGTCTGATACGGCATCGAATTCGATTTCTTTGCACCTGTCCATAAATTTGCTGATAACTACCGGATGCTCTTGTGAGACTTCGGCTGCGAGCGATAGGAAGTTTTTCAAATTATCTTCATCATAGCAGACATTCATTGCGGCTCCGGAGAGGACGTATGATGGTCGCACCAAAACAGGGAAGCCGACTCTGTTTATGAATTTGTCTACTTCCTTCATAGTAGTAAGTTCGCTCCATTCAGGCTGGTCTACTCCTAATGCGTCTATGATGGATGAGAATTTATGCCTGTCTTCGGCTTTATCTATGTTTTCAGCCGATGTTCCTAAAATATTAACTTTATTGGCTGACAAGCGAAGAGCAAGGTTGTTTGGAATTTGACCTCCTACGGAGACTATTGCACCGTGTGGATTTTCCAACTCGTAGATATCCATTACTCTTTCGTAGGTCAATTCATCGAAATAGAGCCTGTCGCACATATCGTAATCTGTGGATACCGTTTCAGGGTTGTAGTTTATCATCACTCCCCTGTATCCTTGTTCTCTTATGGTTTTAAGGCAGGTTACGGAGCACCAGTCAAACTCTACGGAGCTGCCTATCCTATAAGCGCCTGAACCTAATATGATGATGGATTTTTTGTCGTTTGTAAATCGTATATCGTTGGTAATACCGTTATAGGTAAGGTAGAGGTAGTTGGTCTTAGCCGGGAATTCTGCCGCCAAGGTGTCTATTTGTTTGATTACAGGTACTATACCTAATTGTTTACGGTAAGCTCGTACTTTGTCTTGATTTTCATTTTTCGCACCTGCATCATTGTAGACCGCTCTTTGGATTTGGAAATCGGAGAAGCCTTGCTGCTTTGCTTTTTTTAGCAAGTCGAAAGGCATTGCTTGAATGTCTTCGTACTTCATCATTTCAGAATAAGTGTTTACGATATTCAACAGTTTGCCTAAGAACCACTTGTCGATTTTGGTCAATTCGTGTATTCTGTCTATCGTAAATCCTGCACGCATAGCTTTTGAAATAACGAAAATACGTCTATCCGTAGGCTCTTTCAAAGCTTCTTCTATATCATTTACCTGCAATTCTTTATTTCCTACGAAACCGTGCGCCCCTTGCCCTATCATTCGAAGTCCTTTTTGCAATGCTTCTTCGAAAGTACGACCTATGGACATAATTTCGCCTACGGATTTCATACTTGAGCCTATTTTGCGAGATACTCCATGGAATTTTGAAAGGTCCCAACGCGGAATTTTACATACTATGTAGTCTAATGCCGGTTCAAAAAATGCCGGAGTTGTTTTTGTAACAGAGTTTTTAAGTTCAAACAAACCGTATCCGATACCTAATTTTGCAGCGACGAATGCCAAAGGATAGCCTGTTGCCTTTGATGCCAATGCGGAGGAGCGGCTAAGCCTTGCATTTACTTCTATAACTCTGTAATCCATGGCTTCCGGGTCAAAGGCATATTGTACATTACATTCCCCCACTATTCCGAGATGTCTTACTATCTTGATAGATAGCTCTCTCAAGAAGTAATAATCTTTATTTGTCAAAGTCTGCGAAGGAGCCACAACGATACTTTCTCCGGTATGTATTCCGAGAGGATCAAAATTTTCCATATTGCAGACAGTGATGCAGTTGTCATATCGATCGCGAACTACTTCATATTCTATCTCTTTCCAGCCTTTGAGAGATTTTTCCACAAGCACTTGCGGTGAAAAGGCAAAGGCTTTTTCACATATTTCTTCCAATTCCTTGTCATTGTCCACAAATCCGGAACCCAATCCTCCAAGTGCATATGCTGCGCGTACTATTAGCGGATATCCCAACTCTTTTGCTGCATCTTTTGCTTCTTTTAAGTTAGCAGCAGGATGTGATTTGATGGTCTTTACATTTATTTGATCTAATTTCTTTACGAACAAATCTCTATCTTCGGTATCCATAATGGATTGGACAGGCGTGCCCAAGACGGCAACTCCATATTTTTCTAAAATGCCTGATTTGTGCAGGTCAACTCCGCAATTCAGTGCGGTCTGACCTCCGAAAGATAATAAAATTCCTTGCGGTTTCTCTTTAGCAATTACTTTTTCCACAAAATACGGAGTAACAGGTAAGAAATAAATTTTATCTGCCACACCCTCGGAAGTCTGAACCGTTGCGATATTAGGGTTTATCAAGACTGTTGCAATTCCGTCTTCTTTCAATGCTTTAAGAGCTTGAGAACCAGAATAATCAAATTCTCCCGCTTGACCTATTTTCAATGCTCCCGAACCGAGCACCAAGACTTTTTTAATATCAGTGTGTTTCATTATCCTTAAAGTTTTGAAATAAATTCATCAAAAATAAATCCGGTATCCGTAGGACAACTAGATGTCTCAGGATAGAATTGTACCGAACAGAAAGGCTTTGAGATGTGTCTTATACCACTGTTCGTACCATCATTCATATTCACAAACCATTCCTCCCAATCTTTACCCAAAGTGGTCGCATCAACCGCGTAACCGTGATTCTGCGATGTGATAAAACATCTTTCTGAACCGACCATCCTTACAGGTTGATTATGACTTCTATGTCCGTATTTCAATTTATAAGTATTGGCTCCTGCTGCCATTGACAATAATTGGTTCCCCATGCAAACCCCGAAAATCGGCTTATCCTTTTTCATTGCTTTTTTCAGATTCTCAACTGCCACATTGCAAAACTCAGGGTTTCCCGGTCCGTTGGAAACAAAGACTCCATCGTACTCCATATCTGTGAAATCATAGTTCCAAGGTACTCTTACCACCTTTATTTCCCTATCCATAAAACACCGTAATATATTATGCTTTACACCGCAATCCACCAGCACAACTGTTTTCTTCCCTTCTCCGTACTCTATCACTTCTTTACAACTCACTATCTCTATTTGATTGATCGAATTAGGATCTTCAACGGGAAACTCTTTTTTACTTCCGACAGGTACAATCATTCCTAACATCGCCCCCTCATCTCGCAAAGTCTTTGTCAGTTCTCTTGTATCTACCCCATAAATGCCCACAGTCTTATTTTCTTTCATCCACTCATCAAGGCTTTTCACCGCATCCCTATGACTGTAATTAAATGAGTAATCACTTATTATCAAGCCTCTTACATGTATTTTCTCCGATTCGAAATTCTTTGAAATGCCATACCTGTCCGTACCGCCTTCAGGGACGCCATAATTTCCTACTAAAGGAAAGGTTACGCACAAAATCTGTCCGGAATATGACGGATCCGTAAGACTGTCCGGATATCCCACCATAGCTGTTGAAAATACCACTTCCCCATCGGTCTCACCATCATAGCCGAAAGAAAAGCCCTGAAACTCCATTCCGTTCTCAAGACGCAAAATTGCTGCTTTTTTTTGTTCCATAACTTATTATAAATAATAAAAAAGCCGTCCCAGACAGGTCGGCCAAAAGAAAAGGAAATAACAAAAGACAAAAACCTTGCGTCTAAACCAGACGCAAAATCAGGAAAAATCCCTAATCGTTGCAAGTTCATCTTCTGTCTATTTTATTTTCGCAAATTTAATCAAATAATTGTAATTTCGCATAATAAAATATGAATATGTATAAAAATGATGAAACAATCGTTGCACCTGCCACTATTCCGGGCAGCGGTGCAATTTCCGTTATAAGAGTAAGCGGTACTTCCACATTTGCAATACTTGATAAAGCCATAAAATTCAAACAAGGTAAGATATCAGATTCACCAGGCTATAGAATAAAATTCGGAACTATTGAAGACAATGGAAAGATTTTAGATGAAGTATTGGTTTCTGTTTTCAGAAATCCGAACTCATACACAGGAGAAGACTCTGCAGAAATTTCTTGTCACGCTTCAAGTTATATTGCGGAGCGTATTATAAGTATCATAATATCATTAGGGGCAAGGATTGCCGAACCCGGAGAATTTACGAGAAGGGCATATGTAAACGGGAAAATGGACTTGGCGCAAGCAGAAGCAGTTGCAGATGTAATTGCTTCTTCAGGAGAGGCCTCTTTACGCATAGCCATGAATCAACTCAAAGGAGGTATTTCAAATGAATTGAAAAAAATTCGCAAAGAATTAGTCGATGTCACTGCCCTATTGGAGTTGGAATTGGATTTCAGTGAAGAGGAAGTAGAATTTGCAGACAGGACTAAATTTAAAAATTCGGTAGAGCATATCATTAAGCATTTTGAGACGCTTACCGAATCTTTCAGGCTCGGTAATGCTATTAAAAACGGTGTTCCCGTAGCAATTGCAGGACCGGCAAACACGGGGAAAAGCACATTGCTTAATGCCCTGCTTGGAGAAGAACGCTCTATCGTATCCGATATTGCAGGCACGACCAGGGATACCATAGAGGAAACTCTTAATATAGACGGTATCATATTCAGATTTATAGATACTGCAGGAATAAGAGAGACTACAGAAACTGTAGAAAAAATAGGTATTGAAAGAACTTTCAAAAAGATTGAAGAAGCGGAAATTATTCTGGCAATGGCGGATTGCAATTCTTCGGAAGATGAGATTTTATCGGAGTTGGAATTGCTGTTGTCGAAGGTTGATTTCAGTTTTCAAAAGGTATTCGTGCTTTTAAATAAAATCGATTTAAATTCAAAAGATAATTGCGGAAACAAAATTGTTAATACTAAAAACAATATTGTTTTATTACTTAAAAATAAAGGATTTATATTAGATGAGTCGCAAATTGTTCCTATCTCGGCAAAAAGCGGATATGGAATTGATAAACTGAAAAAATTGCTTGCGAAAAGTAAAAAAAATATTGTTTCAGATGTGGAAACAGTGCTTGTATCAAATATGAGACACTATCAGGAATTAACGCGTGCAAAGACAGCATTGGAAAGAGTGAAATCAGGCATCGAGGCCGGCATACCTACGGACTTTGTTGCTCAAGATCTGCGCGAAACACTTCACTGCTTAGGCGCCATCACCGGGCAGGAAATCATAACGCCCGATGAAATTCTCGGCTCGGTCTTCAGTCGGTTTTGTATAGGAAAATAAGCTTGAAAAGCCCCCCACAGCCAACTACTAATGCAGACAAACAAATTCCTCATAACTAACACATTACAAATTATTCAGGCTTACTAAAAAATAAATTTTTAGTAGCCATAAGCCGCGCTCCGCGCTGAAATCTCAAGAAGAAATGTGTCAGCGGACACAAGCCGCCGACACATCCTCAAAAAACGTGATGCGGAGGCGCATCACGAGAATATCGCAAATATATAAAAATTTCTGCGGCGGAGCGAAGAGAAGCCGCATCGGTGAGAGGGATTGGTCAGCGGCTGTGACGCTGCCAATCTTCGTATTGAAAATTCAGCAGGCGCGAGCAGCGGCTGCGGCTTTTCCCTGAGCAGACCGAGGGAGGGCAGGAAACTGCCGTCCGTAAGAGATGCGAACGGGGGTATTTAAATTACAAAATCATGAAAAATTTAGTATTTTTGTTTTATTAGAATTAAGATAGAAATGACGTTAATTGAAGCGATAAAAGCAAGGCATTCTGTACGAAAATACGTTGATAAGCCTATACCGGAAGATATTTTGAGCATTTTAAGGGGGAAGGTGGAGGAGATCAATTTGAAGGCCGGGCTGCATGTCCAACTTATTGTAAATGAGCCGAAAGCGTTCGGAGGCATTATGGCATACGGGCAGTTTTCCGGTGTTAAGAATTATTTTATAATGGCAGGTCCGAAAGCTGACTACCTTGACGAGAAGATTGGTTATTATGGGGAGCAACTTGTGCTGCTGGCTCAGACTTTAGGGCTAAATACTTGTTGGGCAGGGGTAAGTTATAATAAAATTTCAGGAACATATGAGCTTGAAAACGGCGAAAAAATAGGATGCTATATTGCTCTTGGATATGGTTTGAGGCATGGTTCTACGCATAAAATCAAATCTATAACAGACATCAGCAATGCGGATGATAGTGTGCCTCAGTGGTTTAAATCAGGTGTTGAGTCTGCCCTGCTTGCTCCTACTGCCGTAAATCAACAAAAATTTCACATAGAATACCTTGGTCGGAAAGGCGAAACCGGAAAAAGCAAGGTGTCCATTAAAAAAGGCTTTTCACTGATCGGATATACCCAAATGGATATGGGCATTGCAAAACTTCACTTTGAAATCGGTGCCGGACCGGAAAATTTCGAGTGGGAATAGTCAGAGGTTGGTGTTTCTTGAATTTGTCCCCCTTTAAAGCGTTAATCTTTTTGTGTGTTGTATAAATTGCAATGTGCTGACTTCCTCTGCGCTGCGAACAGACAACCCGCAACTACGGCCCGTGCCGTGCAGTGGGTTGACGCCGTCAGAGCCGAAGCCCAAGTCGCGACCGAAGTTCCTATTGTGAGGACCGGCAACCCAATAGAAGCCGTTCGCCGACACGTCGTTCAACGAACCGGTATCGTAGCGGCGAAAGCCGAACGCAGGGAAGAAAAAAGTACTTCCCTGTTTTCCTGTTTTACAGTAGAAATGCCAGCCTTTATTAAAGTTTCCTTTAACATTAAACTCAGAGGCAATAGCCGTCTTACCTCCCGTCGTGGTGAACCCGGTGAAAGCATTAGATGCCGGGAGAGAATATCCTACGGGGCTGGGGTCATACACACTCTTTATTACCACATCATCATTGGCATCAGTCCTATCATTATCCGTACTCCACAAATTATAGTACACTCCGTCCATCTCCCATTTTGTGTTGAATTTATGAGGATTACGGATGTACTCCTTAATATCACTAGTATTCAAGCCTTCCGAACCGTATTTGAACTTATATTGTTCCTCCTTTGTGAAGCAAGTCTTATCCACATCACCGATTCCATTACCCGGTAGCATAGGGTCCTTGCGGCCCCACTGATAATAAGGGTTATTACCGTTCTTGATATCATAGTCGCTATTAAGCACCTCACCATTAGATTGGAAGACAAGCTCAGCAGTCTTACCGCCAGCCTGTTTCAAGCGGGTCTTGACCTCTCTCGGAGCATACCATTCATTACCGA
>JBQMXN010000018.1:0-32772 GCA_052173975.1 Candidatus Cryptobacteroides sp.
GAAGAGTAGGCCGCTGCCGCATTTAGTATAAGGAGTCCTGATACAGAGTAAACAACACACTCTTATCCGGACTCCTTTTTTGTTTATTGGGCAGAGGTCGGCGTAGGAGCACCGTTATTATGCAATAAATCTTTTGTATTGCATAAAATTTGTACTTTTTTATGCAGTAGGAGTTGATTATTGAGTAAAAAATTCTATATTGCAAAGAAAATAAGGAGGTGGAGATGAAAACAAGCATATTAAATCAAAGGAAAGAGAGGGATGAACTTCTTTCACGTAGTTATCTGATACGACAAACGAGTCTTAATAACGAACAGTTGCTCGGTAGCCATTTAATAAAATTAATAACAGGACCACGACGTGTTGGTAAGTCGACACAAGCTTTGTTAATGTTAAGAAATAAGAATTTTGCTTATTTGAATTTTGACAATAGTACGCTTTTGAATGATTGGGATGCTAATCTGGCTTTGAGATTGTTGGATGAAGTATATCCCGGCTATCAATATATTATGCTTGATGAAGTGCAAAATCTGGAGGATTGGGATTTATGGGTAAGCGAACTATTCAGAATGGGGAAAAATCTGGTTATTACAGGTAGCAATGCCAAGATGTTATCAAGTGAGATGGCGACTGTCTTAACAGGTAAATATATTCAGGTGGAGATGCTTCCTTTTAGTCTTCAGGAATTTTTTGCTTGGAATGAACTTGATTTAGATAAGATACATAATGAGCAGAAAACGAAATTGACTGTGCTTGCAGATGATTATATGCGTAATGGAGGTTATCCTGAGGTCGTTTTATCTCGTAGCCTTACACGTAGTTATTTAGATACTTTATTTGATGCTATAATATTGAAAGACATAGCAAAGAGGCATAATGTGCGCAATATTACGGACTTGAACGATATTGCAATTTATCTTGTTTCTAATTTTTGCAATTACATAAGTGCCAACGATTTAACACAATCTTTGGGCTTTAGCAGCGTCAATACGGTAAAGAAGTTTATGGATTATCTTCACGAACCATATCTGTTTTATTATCTTTCTCGTTACAACAATAAGTTAAAGATTATGAAAAAGGCTGCCAAAAAGGTATATGTTGTTGATAATGGATTTGTTGCTGCAAAAGCTTTTTCTTTAAGTGATAATCTCGGGAGATTGCTTGAAAATCAGGTTTTTGTCGAACTGCTGCGGCGCGGATATAATCCTGATAATACGATGTTTTATTATCATTCGCGCAACGATAAAGAAGTGGATTTCGTTCTACGTAAAGGGGCTTTTGTTGAGCAAATCATACAGGTCTGTTATGATATGAGCAGTGCGAAAACGGAGAAAAGGGAAATTGACAGTCTTATCGAGTGTGCCGGTGAACTGAATTGTCGAAATTTGATAATTGTAACCAATAATGATAAGCGTACTATAGAGCGTTCGGGTTATCATATTAAAATTCTGCCGATAACAGAATTTTAATAGTAACATTATTTATATGTTAGCTGTTTTCCCTTTTCTGCTATGTACATCCTGCAAATTCCGAAAGTGAGGGCTTTATGGCGTACATTGGAGAAGCCGTATTGTTTCATCGTTTCCATCCATTCTTCTTTTTTGGGAAATTCGATTACGGAAACCGGAAGATAGTCGTATGCCGGTTTATTTCCTGAAATACGCCATCCGAGGAACGGCACGATATGTTTAAAATACAGGTTAAAGATTCCGCGAATGAAGAAGTTTTCAGGAATAGATAATTCTAAAATTACCAATCGGCCTCCCGGTTTCAGCACTCTCAACATCTCTTTAAGCCCTTTTTCTCTGTCTTCGAAATTCCTGATACCGAAAGCAACAGAAATTCTATCGAAATGATTATCAGGTAAATTTAGGTGTTCTCCCTCGCCTTGTTGCCACGAAATTTTTTCTTCCAAGCGCTCTTTTGCTACATTTTCACCCATTACGGCAAGCATCTTTTCAGATAAATCTACGCCGGTGATATGACCTCCTTTCATAGCTTTTGCAATATCTATTGAAAGAGCTCCTGTACCGCAGGCTACATCCAAGACATTCAGGTTATCTTCGTTAATGAGATATCTTACAGCTTTTTTACGCCAGCTTTTATCTATACGCAAAGATGCAAGATCGTTCAGCATATCATATTTATGTGCTATGCTATCGAACATTGTTTTGATGGTTTCGTTGTTTTTCATATATGTAAATATTAAGGTACCGGATCATAACCGCTTCCTCCCCAAGGGTGGCAACGCAAAAGACGTCTTATTGCTAAATAAAACCCTTTTATTGGCCCGTGCTTTTTGAATGCTTCTAATGCGTATTGAGAACAAGTAGGAGTAAACCTGCAAGTAGGAGGTTTGTAAGGAGAGATAAAATGGCGATAAAATTCTATCAATAAGATAAAAGGAGAAATCAATATTTTTTTAAAAATGCCTTTCATTATTTTTCTCCTTCTTTGTTTATTATCTGTATTAAATTTCCTATTGTGGAGAAGATAATATCAAAATCCAGAACTTCGCTTGTCGAATATACAAATAAAATATTTAATCCGTTCTTTACGGATAAATTATGTTTTTGCAGACGATAACTCTCTTTAATTCTTCTTTTTAGGAGATTGCGCTTTACGGCACGCTTAAATAGTTTTTTAGGGACTGAAACGACTATCTTATTGAATTCTTCGCTTTGTGTAAAGGAATAACAACACCGGATATTCTTAAGATTAATCCATCTTCCTTTGTATAGTAATCTGGAAATATTAGTTTTTCCGCAAAGCCTTTCAGCTTTTGTAAGAGTATTTCTTTTGAGTGGAGAGTCCTCCATTATTTTTCCTTTTCCAAATATAATTCGATAGCTTTAGCCACAGATTGTGCCTCTTCTGAAGGCGCTTTTACATTAATTTTAAGACCTGCATCCTCCATAGCCGGAACAATTGCCTTTCCGAAAGATACGAATTTTATATCTTTTTGTTTAAAATCCGGGAAATTTTCGTAAAGAGACTTTACATCACTGGGATTATAAAATACGAGCATATCGTAAGAATGAAGATCCATATCTTTCAAATCCTGTGATACGGGCTTGATGAAAACTGCACATTTATAGTTTAATTCATTAGCATCGAATAGTTTACCGATATTTTCGCTTACAGATGCTTCCGGAGTTGTAGTTATAAGAAATTTATCCTCCTTGTGTTTTGGACCGATAGTCTCCAACAAGGATTCCGGAGAGCCTGTCCCATAGAAAATTTTGCGTTTTCTATATATTATATGTTTTTGGAGATACATTGCTACTGCTTCGCTTGTGCAGAAATATTTCATTGATTCCGGTACTTTTACACGTAAATCTTCACTTAATTTAAAGAAAGCATCTATTGCATGGCGAGAAGAAAAAACGATAGCAGTATAATCCATTATATTTACCCTCTGCTCTCTAAATTCACGAGAAGATAAGGGTTCGATAACGAAAAATTGTCTGAATTCAAATTCTACTCCGAATTTCTCTTTCAAATTATCATAAGGAGCCGTGTTTAGCGGCATTTTTTGTGAGATCAGTATCTTTTTAACAGCCATTCTATATTACATTTTGTTTTCCTTTACACTTACTTCTTCATTCTAAAGTAAAAAGGCAGAAGCGGCAAGCGCGCTCGTAGGGAAAATTTCAAAGATGCAAAGATACAAAATAGTTATGAAAGGATTACAAAATGACCTTAAAATCTGTTTTTCGCGAATAAGGAGCATAGCATAAAAAAATGCAATGTCGTATAACAGAACTTGTTTTATAGTTGATTCGTTTGCTCCTATAAAAACGGAAATTCCGAAAAGAGCCAATCCTGCAGTAGTACCTAGTATAAAGAAATTATAGGGAGCGCATTTTACTGCTTTATATTTTTCCAATTTGATTTTTCGCAGCCTGAACTGCCAAGATAGTATAAATCGTAAAATGATGAATAATAAGAAAATACCCAATGTGCAAAGCGAATGTTCCCACTCTTTCATATTTTGCATAAACTCAGGATTATAAATCCTGTATTTACTTATTATCATAGCAAAAGGAAGAATTAAAGCAAAAGCGACCCTGTTTCTGTTTGTGCTTAACTGAAGACTCTCCTCTATATTCATACACCCTTTCCATCTGAATAATGATTCTAAAAGAGATGGGAATATATGAATAAAATTTCTTAAACAAGTGATGCAAGCAATGATTGAAAGGATCATTAAGATTGAAATGATAGGAGAAGGGCTATTTATGAAATTAGTCCTCGTTGTATTTTGTGAGGTGATAGGTAATTCTAAAGTGCTGCTAATGAAAGCATCCTGAACCGGAAGTAAATTTTGTCCGCAAATAGAGTCAATATTTTGTCCGAGTTGGAAATAATCTATGTTGCGGAAACTATCCATCGGCATCATATTGATGTTATCGGGTTTATTCAATAATTTATTATAAATTTTATCCGGCATTTTAATTACCCCTTTTTGCGTTATAACCCATCGTTATCAGTAGATTGGTGATTTTATCCCGAAGATCTCCCTGTATTGTGATTTCTCCGTTTTTTGCAGTTCCGCCAACACCGCACTTTATTTTTAAAGTTTTACCTAATTCACACAAATCCTCTTCTTTCCCTATAAATCCGGTAATTAAAGTTACTTGTTTGCCTCCCCTGTTTCTCTTGTCCAATGAGACAATCAATCGTTGAGATTTGGGTAAGAGTGTTTCCTCTTCCTTCTGCTCCTCTTGCGTATATTCAAAATTCTTGTTGGTAGAGTAAACTACTCCAAGACGTTTTTTCCAATCATTATCGTTCATTACAATGATAATTAATTATTTCGCAAAGATAAGTAACTGTTTCTAAAATAGAAGCAAAATATATAGGAATTAGTTATATTTGTAAATTACTAATATAGTACAAACGAGAAAAATGTATTTGGACCAAAAGAAATTCAATATCTGGAATAGGGCTATATCATTAGTTACCCTTTTTATAGCAGCCTTTACATATCTTATGACTATTGAGCCGACGGCTTCGTTTTGGGATTGTGGAGAATTTATTGTTTCATCATATAAGTTAGAAGTAGGGCATCCGCCTGGAAACCCTGTATTCCAGTTAATTGCAAGATTCTTTACTATTTTCGGCGATAATATGCACGCAGCAGTTTTGGTCAATGCTATGAGTGCGTTGTTTTCCGCTTTTACTATTTTCTTCTTGTATTTGACAATTGTCTTTTTTGCCAAGAGGGTAGTAAAAACCAATGAAGAAGGAGAATATTCCGTTTCTGATTCTATCTTGATTTTCGGAAGCGGTCTTGTAGGGGCATTGGTTTATTGTTTTTCTGATACATTTTGGTTTTCTGCCGTAGAAGCTGAAGTTTATGCGATGTCTTCTTTCTTTACGGCTATCGTTATTTGGTGTATGACCAAATGGTATGAACAGAAGGATAGAAATTATGCGAACCGTTGGATAGTTCTCATATTCTTCCTGATGGGGTTATCTATTGGGGTGCATCTTCTTAATCTGTTGGCGCTCCCTGCGATCGTATTTATGTATTATTACAAGAAAAGAGAAGGTGGACACTATTCTTTTTGGGAATATGTCAAAATTATGCTCCTTTCCATAGTGATTTTAGGTTTACTTGTGTTTATACTCGTACCATATCTGCCTAAAATTGCAGGATACTTTGACCTGTTCTTTGTAAATGTTTTACATTTGCCATTCAATTCAGGGGCAGCATTCTTTGTTGCACTTCTTATAGGGTTGTGTTTCTGGGGACTATTCAAAACTTTGAGAACGAACAAAGTCATTATAAACACTGTATTGTTGTGTTTTACATCCATTATAATAGGTTTTTCGATATTTAGCATCGTAATCATACGTTCTTCTGTAAAAACACCTACTAATGAGAATCAACCTGATAATGCTTTCTCTCTCGCAAGGTATCTTTCAAGAGAGCAGTATGGTAGCTCTCCGCTTATATACGGGGCATATTTCGATGCGCCTTTTGAAATAAAGGAGAAAAAATATTGGGCAAGAGTAGGGAATGAGTACAAATATGTAAATGGACCTGGAGAGCCTGTCTATAAAGCAGAAGGGAAAATGTTGTTTCCAAGAATGTGGAGCAACGATTCTAAACATGCTGATTTCTACAAAAGTTATACTCAGGGCAAAGGGACGGTAGTACCCGGGGCTCAAAACAAAAAACCTACTTTCTTATCCAATCTTGCATTCTTCTTTGATTATCAACTTGGCTGGATGTATTGGAGATATTTTATGTGGAATTTTGCCGGTCGTCAGAATGATATTCACAGCCCATCTCCGGGAGCAATGTTTGAGGGCAATTGGGAGAGCGGAATAAAAGCCATAGATAATTTGAGATTAGGAAATCAAGACGATGCTCCTGCCTGTCTCAAAAATAATAAAGCCAAGAACCACTATTATTTTCTTCCTTTGATTTTGGGATTATTGGGATTATTTTTCCAATTTGACCGAGATAAACGCGGCTGGTGGCTTGTATTCTTGACTTTCTTTATGACGGGGATAGCCATAGTCCTATATCTTAACCAGCCTCCTTATCAGGTGAGAGAAAGAGATTACGCCTATGCAGGTTCTTTCTATGCTTTCTCTATTTGGGTGGGACTTGCCCTTATGGAACTAACAAGGCTTAAGAAATATGCATTTAAGGAAAAACACTCCATAGCCATTAACGGTATTGTTACTATTATAGCTTTGTTTGTCCCTGCTTTGATGATGAGCGAGAACTGGGACGACCACGATAGAAGCAATAGATATACAGCTGTAGAAGTAGCAAAAAACTATCTTAATTCAGTAGGTCCGAATGGTATATTGGTGACGCATGGCGATAATGATACTTTCCCGTTATGGTATGCCCAGGAGGTGGAAAATGTGCGTACGGATGTGAGGATTTGCAATACATCTTTACTCGGTACCGACTGGCATATTGATCAGATGAAATATGCTTGTAACCAATCTGCTCCTTTAAATCTTTCGGTCGGTCAGGAACAATATCTTTATGGAACTAACGAATTTGTGATTATTAACGATACGCGCAATCAGGTCATTCCTATTTCCGACGTTATGAAAGTCTTCAGGCATCCTGATGCAAAGATAATGCTCAATGACGGAAGTTATGTAGATTATATAATTTCCAGAAAATTATCCATACCGGTAAATAAAGAGAACGCACTCAATTCAGGTATCGTTGATAAGAAATTAGCAGACAGGATCCCTGACAATATAGTTATCGAAATTCCGAAAAATAAAAGGTATCTTACTAAACCTGAATTATTTATGCTTGACCTTCTGTCTAATTATCAATGGGACAGACCTTTGAATTTGCTTTCGATGGGAGGAGATATTAATATAGGTATCAAAGATTATCTTATGTATGCAGGATTTTCTTATAAATTAGTGCCTTTCAAAACAGGGGCAAGTCGTAATGATGTCGGGCTTATATCTACTGATGAACTGTATAGTCTGATGACAAAATCCTTTACTTGGGAAGCTCTGTCAAGAAAAGACTACTTTGTGGATTATTTCAATAATTACACTTTCCTTGGTTTGGTCTCTCAACGTTTACTATTTGCAAATGCTGCCGAAGCTTTTCTGAAAGCAGGAGAAAAAGAACGTGCTTTGGAAATGTTGGACAAATGTCAAGTTAACATTCCTAAAGAAGTATATCCTTTGGAAACCATTCCTATAGGCTTTTTGGAAAATGACTTGGTGGTTATAAGACTTGTGGAGTGTTATTACAAACTTGGTGAAAAAGAAAAAGCTCGTAAACTTGCAAAAGAATACATAGATGAATTTTTACCGACCTTATCTTTCTACACAAATCACTTTGAATACTCGAAAGAGGATTTCGAAATTTGTATCCGTTGCTCTTTATACTTGAATGAAGTACTCACAGCAGCAGGAGAAGATAAATTAGCAGAAGAATTTGACGAAAAAATGGATAAAATAGTCCGTTCTGTATCTTAGCCGGTAAATTCGGATTATCTTTTCAATCGGACGAAAACGCTGAGCGGTAAGACCTTACCAAAACGGTCGCGCAAAGCAGACTCGCCCGATTGGATTTTAAATTCAGGACAGTCCTGTCTGTTAAGCCCGAATGCCTCTTTTACAGCCGTTTCTCCTAATGACGCCGTAAAACCGTTCGAGTATAGATTCAGCACCATAAAACTGTCTTTATCCTCCAAAATCGAAGCAACGCATTTCAGAATATCGAAAAGGCACTCGTCCAATTTCCATGTTTCACCGTTCGGTCCGTGTCCGTATGCCGGCGGATCCAAAATAATACCATTATACTTGTTGCCGCGCTTAGCTTCTCTGCGTGCAAACTTTAAAGCATCCTCAAGTATCCACTTTATACCATCCATCCTGCTCCTCTCCATATTCTCTCTTGCCCACGTAATCACCTGACGCACAGAATCTAAATGAGAAACTTCCGCCCCTGCAGCTTTGGCAGCAAGCGAAGCCGCCCCCGTATAAGCAAACAAATTCAGTACACGAGGTCGAACGCCCTTTTTCACAATCGCAGAAGTCTCCTTAAAAATATAATCCCAATTGCCTGCCTGCTCCGGAAACACGCCCACATGCTTAAAAGATGTCAATCCAAGCCTTAAATCAAACCTCGGACCTTCCTCCGCACCATATTTTATAAACCACCTGTCCTCCGTTCTTTTCACCCTCTCCCATGTGCCGCTATCCTCCTTGCCTGCCTTACCGAAACCGGCTCCTGCCCGAAACTTCGTATGCGCAAGTCTCTTCCAATCACTCTCAAGCAGACTTTTATCCCAAATCGCTTTCGGCTCGGGACGCCACAAATAATACTCTCCGAACCTCTCCAATTTCTCAAATCTTCCGCAATCCACAAGCTCATAATCCCTCCAATTTTCTCCCGGATACTCAATAATCATAACGAAATCAATTAAAATCCCTCAAAGTTAGCAAAGATTTCCAAGCTCCGCCCAATCAATCCAAAAACCATATCAAAAAAATTATTAAATTTGCTTCGCAAATAAAAATCGAAAATCATTAAAGTCGATTTTCGATAAAAATCAAAGGAATTTTAAAAAGTAAATAATTTTATTATGCAGCAATTTATCGACAAGTACGACTTCTCAGGCAAAAAAGCCATTGTGAGAGTCGATTTCAACGTACCTCTAAATGAGAAATTTGAAATTACAGACGACACACGAATCCGTGCAGCCATCCCTACGCTAAAAAAGGTTTTGGAAAAAGGCGGATCGCTTATCATAATGTCTCACTTGGGTAGGCCAAAAGGAGTAGATTCAAAATACTCACTCAAGCACATTGTAGATCATGTTTCTGAAAAATTAGGCGTAAAAGTACAATTTGCTGACGACTGTATGAAAGCAGATGCTCAGGCTGCTGCATTAAAACCGGGAGAAGCCCTATTGCTTGAAAACCTCCGCTTCTATGCAGAAGAAGAGGGCAAGCCAAGAGGACTTGCAGAAGACGTAACTGAAGAAGAAAAAGCAGCTGCAAAAAAAGCGGTAAAAGAAAGCCAAAAAGAATTTGTAAAACACTTGGCTTCATACGCTGACTGCTATATCAACGATGCTTTCGGTACAGCACATCGTGCTCATGCTTCTACAGCATTGATTGCTAAATACTTCCCTAATGACAAAATGTTCGGTTATTTGATGGAAGGCGAAATCAAAGCTATTGATAATGTACTTAAAAACGCTAAACGTCCATTTACTGCAATTATAGGTGGCTCAAAAGTATCTTCTAAACTTGCAGTGTTGAAAAACCTTCTCGGTAAAGTAGATAACCTTATTATCGGTGGCGGTATGGGCTACACCTTTGTAAAAGCGCAAGGTGGTCAGATCGGTAAATCATTACACGAAGATGAACTTATCCCTGAAGCACTTGAAATTATGAAAGAGGCAAAAGAAAAAGGTGTAAATATTTCACTATCTGTCGCTTCTGTATGTGCTCAGGACTTTGATAACAATGCAGAGCAGAAAATATTCCCTATCAATGCCATTCCTGCTGATTGGGAAGGTATGGATGCTGCTCCTGAATCCTCTGAAAATTGGAAGAAGATAATCCTTTCTTCTAAAACGATTCTTTGGAATGGTCCTGTAGGCGTTTTCGAGTTGCCTAATTTTGCTAAAGGTACTTTACAGATCGCAGAGGACTTGGCTGAGGCTACAAAAGCAGGCGCTTACACTCTTGTAGGTGGCGGTGATTCCGTTGCTGCTGTTACTAAGATGGGCTATGCAGACAAAGTAAGTTATGTCTCTACCGGAGGCGGAGCAATGTTGGAAGCTATTGAAGGGAAAGAACTTCCGGGGATTGCGGCTATTCGCGAGTAAGTTATTTGTTTAATTTGGCTAAAATCAGGCGTCCTGTGTGAGCCTGATTTTTTTTTGCCGCTTGCCGGCTGAATTAATAAAAACTTTCTATATTTGTGAAAGTAGATTTTAGAGTTATGTTCGATTTATTAGTTGTTAATTGGCACGTTAATCCGGAAATCTTTCATATTGGACCTCTCTCAATACGTTGGTATTCATTACTTTTTATCTCCGGATTTATTTTGGGATATTACATTTTTCAGTGGTTTTTCAAACGTGAAGGCGTATCTGAAAAATTGTTGGATAGCTTGCTTTACACATTGCTTTTAGGCACTATCGTTGGGGCTCGTCTGGGGCATTGTTTGTTTTACCAACCTGATTATTATTTGGGCAGTTGGGAGGGCTTTTGGGAGATTTTTATGCCATGGAAAGGAGGTTTGGCAAGCCATGGAGGTACTATCGCGCTGATTTTGTGTATGTTGTGGTATGCAAAGTATTATGGAACAAAAAATGGATTCGATTTCGTGTGGTTGGTGGATAGGCTTTGTATTCCTGTGGCTTTTGCAGCAACTTTTATAAGGCTTGGTAACTTGTTTAATTCTGAAATTTACGGTGATTTCACTAATTTGCCGTGGGGATTTGTGTTTGAGTTGAGGGGTGAGACCTTGCCGAAACATCCGACACAGCTGTATGAGGCTTTGAGTTATTTTATTTTAGGCTGTACTTTGTTGGCATTTTATAAGTTTAAATTGGAAAAGGTATATAAGGGGACGTTTATCGGGATTTTCTTTATTGTGTGCTTCGGTATGCGTTTTCTGATAGAGTTCGTGAAAGAGCCGCAAGTCGAATTTGAGCAGTCTATGTTCCTTAATATGGGGCAGTTATTAAGTATTCCTTTTGTGTTGCTCGGTATCGGCTTCCTCGTATATGCTTTTGTGAAAAAAGAACCGGCAATGTTGAAACATTAAGGATTGGATGAATATCTTATTTTTCTCGTATAATGGTTTTAATCCTAAGGAAGGAGGGGTTGAGAGGGTGTCCGGTATACTTGCTGAAGAGTTTATAAAACAAGGGCATAATGTGTTTTTTATAACGGAAAATTCCGGATATAAGGATGAAAATTACCATCCTTTGGTAGAAGAAACGATATTATCTGATCCTGAAAATAGATTAAGCAAAGAAGAATATGCGAATGCCTTTACAAACTATTGTAAGGAAAATAAAATAGATATTATTTTATGTCATAATCCCCATCTTACGGAATCCGATGTCTTTTATTTTGTAAAAGAAAGGACAGGTGTAAAACTTTTATATGTTTTCCATTCCTCTCCTCGCCTGGAAAGTTTAGAAATTTCGGATACTTCAAAGCCGATTCTTCGTTCCGAACGTTGTAATTTATTAAAAGAGTACCACCGATTTTTCAGAATCCTTTTTAAAAAATATAAAATCAGAAAAAAGGATAGAAAAGCCGGACAATACTTCAACATATTAAATGCAACCGGAGATGGTATAGTCTTGCTATCAAGAGAATATATTAATGCAGTAATGGCAATATCGGATATTAATACTCCTGAAAAACTGTTTGCAATCAATAACCCTAATACCTATAATCCATCTGAGATCAAAAAGGCGGAAAAAGAGAACACTATTCTTTTTGTGGGGAGGCTTTCTGCAGAAAAAAGTCCCGAAAAAGTGGTTTTTCTATGGAAAAAACTGGTGAAATATTTCCCTGATTGGAATATGAAGATTGTTGGAGACGGACCTCTGAAAGGTGAACTTGAAGAACTTGCCGCAGAATGGAAATTGGACAGGTTCAGTTTTGAGGGTAGAAAAGATCCTGCTCCATATTATGCAAAAGCCAGAATTATAGTGTTGGCTAGCGACTATGAGGGTTTCCCAATGGCGCTTACTGAAGCAATGCAGCACAGGGCAATTCCTATAATTTTCGATTCTTTTGGTGCAGCACGAGACATTATAGATGATGGAGAGACAGGTGTATTGGTTCGGCCTTACGATATAGATGAATTTGAACATAAACTGGCCTTGCTTATGAGTGACAGTGAGCAGAAATTTATGGAAATGTCAGAGAAAGCAAGAGCTTCAGTCCAAAGATTTGACAGACAAAATATAGTTGCTCAATGGCTCGATTTGCTTAACAAAATTATTAAATAGATTTTTTTTATATATTTGTATATTAGTATATATAAATTGTTAAAAATTATGGAAAAAATAGCAACAAATTCAAATTTCAATGATATTCTAAATGATGCAAACCCCGTAATGGTGGATTTTTGGGCTTCTTGGTGTGGACCTTGCAGAATGTTAGGTCCTACAGTAGAAGAAATTGCACAAGAATATGAAGGTAAAGCAACTGTCGTTAAATGTAATGTGGATGATTGCGGCGAACTCTCTATGAAATACGGCATTAGGAATATTCCTACATTGTTGTTCTTCAAAAACGGAGAGGTAGTGGATAAAATGGTCGGACTTGTCCCAAAGTCTGAAATTACCGCCAAGTTGGATTCATTAATTTAAAATAAAACATTATGAAAAACAAAATTCTCAGTGCTTCCGTACTGTTTATATCTGCATTGTTTTTATTAAGCCCTATGGCTAATGCAGCAGGTCCAAGATTTGGAATTGTAGGTGGTGCCGGTGGCGCTGCTACGACCAAATTGAAAGACTTGAAATTATCAGGTATCGTTCAGTATCACGCCGGAATTACACTCGAAATTCCGTTAGCATTGGGCTTTGCCATTCAACCTTCTGTCTTATATCAGTTTAAGGGAGCGACTCTTGAAGATATAAAGAGCAAGGGCTTAGGTAAGACGATTGATTCTTTCAGAATGTCTGCCGGTTATTTGCAAGTTCCTGTCCAAATACAGTGGGGACCTGATTTGATAGCTTTCAGACCATATGTTTTTGCAGAACCTTTTGTAGGATTCGGGCTTCATGCATATGGCAAAGCTATAATTGATGATGGCATAAATAAAACAGAAGAAATAGCTAAAAATTTCAAAGATTCCGCATTGAAAAGACTTGAATATGGTTTAGGATTAGGATTCGGTGTTGAATTTTGGAAATTACAGCTCTCCGCTAAATATTATTGGGATTTCGGAAATTTGTATCAAGAGGGTAAAAATTTAAAAGGTACTGCAGAAATTATGCAGCAAACTATGAAAGATGCCATTAAAAATCGTAAGAACTTTAGCGGTATTACTATTTCTCTTGCACTATTCTTTTAATTGAATTGTGCAATTGTAAAATGAATTTAAATGAGGTAAAAGAATTTTTAAGTAATGATTGGGCGCGATTTTCCGCTTCATTAGCATCTGCTTTGAAGAGTGAGATCGCGCTCCTTAATTCTACGAATAATTCAATCCTGAATAATACAGGTAAGTGTATAAGACCTGTTGTATCTATAGTTGCAGCTAAACTATGCTCTGGTGGAATTGCTACGGATGATACTATAAGATTTGCTGCTGCCGCCGAACTGTTACACAATGCGACTCTCCTGCATGATGATGTTGCAGATAAAAGTAATGAAAGGAGAGGAAAGCCTACTGTAATGTCTATATTGGGTAATTCCGCATCTGTGCTGATAGGTGATTTTTGGCTTGTCAAAGCGATGGAAAGAATCCTTGAATCACCTCAATACGGTTCAGAAGTGATAAAAGTGTTTTCGAAGACATTGTCGGATTTGGCAGAAGGTGAAATTTTGCAATTGCAGAAATCATTTAATTGTGATACTACAGAAGACGATTACTTTAGAATCATTTATTATAAAACAGCCTCTCTATTTGAAGCTTCCGCTATAGCAGGCGCAATTTCAGTAGGAACAAAATGGAAAAAATGCGAAGCTGTTAAGCAATATGCCTACAATTTAGGGATTGCATTCCAAATAAAAGATGATATATTGGACTATTCCGGTACCGCTGAATTAGGAAAACCTGTCGGGCTTGACCTAAAAGAGCAGAAAATAACATTGCCTTTATTAGGTGCATTTGCCAAAGCAGGTGAATCATTGAGTAAAGAAATGAGAAATAAAATAAAATTAATCGGTACTGAAAACCAATATGTACAAGAACTTATTAACTTCGTTTGCGAATATTCAGGAATAGAATATGCCGAAAAAATACAAAACCTTTATGCCGAAAGAGCAATAGAGAGTTTGCAAGATTTTTCGGATTGTAAAGAAAAAGAATATTTGAAATCTTTAGCGCTTTTTGCTGCTAATAGAAAATCATAATTAATAATATGAAATTTTCAGACATACAAGGTAATGAAGAGATAAAACGTGTACTCGTAGATATGATAGAATGCGGTAGAGTTCCTCACGCCTTGATGTTGCACGAAGACGAGGGGAGCGGAGCCTTTTCGATCGTTTTGGCATTTTTACAATATCTTTTTTGCCATTCAAAAGAGAAAGATGAAAGCTTTGGAGACGAATCGAAAATATCTAAACTGATTCACCCTGATATACATTTTGTCTTTCCTTTAAATTCAGGCTTAAAGGTTACAGGAAAAATAGACGACCTCAGACCTTCTCAATTTATGGAATATTTCAGAGAATTAGTGTTGACCAACCCTGACTTTACAGAAAGCGATTTATATGAAGCCTTGGGAATTGAGGGGAAAACAGGAATTATTTCTACGGGCTCTGCAAAAGATATTATAGAAAAATTATCACTGACCTCTTTAGAAGGAGGATATACCGCGGTCGTAGTATGGCTTCCTGAAAAACTAAACATCTCTGCTGCAAACAGATTATTGAAAATAATAGAAGAACCGCCTGCAAGTACATTCTTCATAATGATAACACACGAACCGGAGAAAGTCTTGCCGACTATTTCATCAAGATGTTTGCGGTTGAGAGTAATGCCAAAACAGACATCGGTTGTGCGCTCCGATTACGAAGAAAATTTCGCACTATTTAAAAATTTAATGACAGCATTGAATACAGGCAAACTTTCTCTCGTTTTGGAAGTTTCCGAACAACTTGCATCATTGGAATCTCGCGAAAAACAAAAAGCATTTTGTAAATTTGCAGAAGAATGTTTGCGTAAAATTTTTCTTGTACAGCAAAATTTATCGCAACTCGCATATATGACGGAAGAAGAAAAAGAATATTATTTAAACATATCGGGCAAATGTAAAAAAAACTTTCCAAGAAATGCAATGGAAGTTTTTGATAGGACAAACTTATTGATAGGCAGAAATGTAAATCAAAAAATTCTTTTTTGCGATATGGCAGATAGGTTGTACTCGATAGTTTGATGATAAAGTAACGACGATTAATTATGGATTATCCTGATAACGAAAATATACAATACGACTGTAACAGAGGGTGTGCTGTCACAAGTACAGATACTGCCGAACTAAATTGTACTTATCGACAAGGCTGTTGTAAATTAAAAGATTACAACTGGCTTGGCGGCATAGGCCAAGAACAATTCAAAGATTTATATGAAATTCGCTTTAAAAATACGCGTAAAGGATTTTATATCAATGCTTCAAATCAAAGTATAAAGACCGGAGACTTGGTGATTGTCGAAGCCAACGGAGGACACGATTTGGGAATCGTTACACTGGAAGGACCTGTTTTGGGCAGGCAGATGAGAAGAAAAGGCATAGATCCGGAAAAAGAACCATTTAAGAAGATTTATAGAAAAGCGAAAGCATTTGATATAGAAAAATGGCAGGAAGCAATCGGCAGAGAACACGAAACAATGATTCAAGCAAGAAAGATCGCTACCGATATGGGCTTAGAGATGAAAATCGGAGATGTGGAATTTCAGGGAGACGGAACAAAAGCGATTTTTTACTATATAGCAGAGAGCAGAGTCGATTTCAGACAACTTATAAAAGTATTTGCAGAAGAGTTTCGTATCAGGATAGAGATGAAACAAATCGGAGCGCGCCAGGAAGCAGGATTAATAGGCGGTTTAGGAGTCTGCGGAAGAGAACTATGTTGTGCAAACTATATCACCAATTTTCAATCCATAACAACCTCTTCAGCACGTTGTCAGGATTTGCCTCTCAATCCGCAAAAATTAGCAGGACAATGCGGAAAATTGAAATGTTGTCTAAACAACGAAGTTGCCACATATTTGGATGCCCAGTCAAGAATTCCTAAATCCTTTGACTATTTGGAATTTGAAGACGGTTTCGCCTATTTGATGAAGACCGACATTCTCAAAGAAACGATGTACTTTTCTTACGACAAATCATCAATCGTCGAACTCTTTCCTATAGAAGCATCGCAAGTAAAAGAAATATTGCGGATGAATCGCGCGGGTAAAAAGCCGGCATCCCTCAAAAAAGATATCGAACCTGTTGCTCCTGAATTTGTTACAGCTGTAGGTGATGACAGTATTTCCAGATTTGACAATGTAGGACGAAAGAAATTCCATAATAAAAACAATAAAAGGAAAAACCATAACGCTAACGTAAGATTCCAAAAACAAAAAGAAAATGAAAATTCTTAATAACGCGTTATATCCCATATTTATTCTTTTACTCTTTATCTCCTGTAAAGAGCCGAAATCTTATGAAAAATTCATTTTAAATAAAGATAAGACAGACCTGGGTACTTACGAATTCTGCCTGGACATGTCCGACTCCACTCGCATATACGATTTATACCTCTATACAGGAATAGACGAACCCGGGAAAAATACTCAAATCCCCTTATATATAACATGGATTTCTCCCTCCGGACTAAAATATGCCGAAAATGTCTGTTTCCCTATGATAGCAGAATCGCGCACCTCCTTCAGTTGGACAGGAAAATCTCCCTATCGCACATCTATCGTGCCTACGGAATACGGCAGATGGTATCTCTCAATCACTGCTCCCGAAGAATCCGAAGACTTTAAATTATTAGGTATGGGAATTGTTTTAGAATACAAAGAAAAATAAAATGGGACACGGAAAACTAAAGAAATTCTCTGAAAATGAGACCTTTGCATGCCTTTTACAACCATCCTCCGAAGAAATCATCCTTAACAAAAGCGAAAAAGGACTGCAAATACAGCCACATCCCATAAAAGGACACTGGAATGACAAAATGTTTGCAAAACAGCAACCCATCATTCTGGAATTAGGCTGCGGAAAAGGCGAATACACCATCGACTTAGCGCTACGTAACCCCAATTTCAATTATATCGGAGTAGACATCAAAGGCGCAAGACTTTGGAAAGGAGCCAAATATGCAAATGAACACAAACTCCCCAACGTAGCCTTTCTGCGAACAAGAATAGAATTCATAGAAGCCTTCTTTGCCCCAAACGAAGTCGCAGAAATCTGGCTCACCTTCTCCGATCCGCAGATGAAAAGCGAAAACAGCCGCCTCACAAGCCCAATATTCCTAAACCGCTACCGTAAATTCCTAAGACAAAGCGGCATCCTTCACCTCAAAACCGATAGCGCATTTCTTCACAACTATAGCAAAGCCGTCGCCCTCCAAAATCACCTTAAAATACTCGCCTCCACAGACGATTTATACGGCACAGACAAAAAATGCTGCAACGAATTAGCCTCTGTATGCGGACAAGACGCCGTAGACGCCCTCTACCAAGTCCGCACCTTCTACGAAAAAATGTTCATCCGACAAGGCTATAAAATCACCTACCTCTCCTTCCTACTCGACCACAACGGCGACTACAACTACCCCGAATTCGACGCCGACTACTGGCGCAGCATCGAAGGACCGCGAAAAACAATCGGACAAATCTAAAAAATTCCCCCTTTAGCAGCCTCCCGCAGGTCGCTGCACAGGGAAAAGCCATCGCATCCGCTCGGCAAACCTAATTCGAACATTGCCGGCGCCAAAATCGCCGCCAATGCCTCAAAAACATCGTGGTGCGGGTATCTTCACCCGCACCACGAAATCATTAAATCAAAGCCTCTGCCGTCATTGCCGCAGGCTTCTCTATCCCCATCAACTTCAAAATCGTAGGAGCAACATTACACAAAGCGCCATCCTTAACGCTCTTCACCTCATCACCTGCATTAATCACGATGAGCTGAACCGGATTCAACGAATGAGCAGTATTCGGAGTACCATCCTCATTCACTTCATAGTCCGCATTACCATGATCAGCCGTCAAAAGCACAGCATAATTATGAGCGATAGCAGCCTCCACAACCTCCTTCACCAGCCCGTCAATACACTTAACAGCCTTACGGACAGCCTCATAAATACCTGTATGTCCAACCATATCGCCATTCGCAAAATTCAAAATAATCAGATCCTCCTTCTCCGAATTAATAGCAGCGATCAACTTCTCTGCCACCTCCGGAGCGCTCATCTCAGGCTGCAAATCATACGTAGCCACCTTAGGCGAATTCACCAAAATTCTGTCCTCATTCTCAAAAGGCGTCTCACGACCGCCATTAAAGAAAAATGTAACGTGGGCATACTTCTCAGTCTCGGCTATACGCAACTGCCTTTTACCTGCCTTTGCCACTGTCTCGCCCAACGTATCCTTCACAATCTCCTTATCAAACAAAATATGCACATCCTTAAACGAGCCGTCATAAGGAGTCAAACAGCAGAAATACAGAGGGATAGTATGCATCCCATGCTCCGGCAAATCATTCTGTGTCAACACTGCCGTCACTTCCCTTGCACGATCATTACGGAAATTATAGAAAATTACGGCATCCCCCTCCTCGATTTTTGCAAGGGGATTCCCATCCTTATCCGTCACAACTATAGGCTTAACAAACTCATCCGTCACATCAGCATCATAAGAAGCTTGAATACCCTCAATCGCAGAACTAAACCTATCGCCCGCACCGTTCACTAACAGATCATAAGCCAACTTCACACGCTCCCAACGCTTGTCTCTATCCATAGCATAAAAACGACCGCACACAGAAACAATCTTACCCGTGCTTTTAGCCATCTCTTGCTCCAACGCCTCCAAAAAGCCCTTTCCGCTATGCGGATCAGTATCCCTTCCATCCATAAAAGCATGCACGAACACCTTCTCAAGTCCCTCTTTTTTCGCCTCCCTCAAAAACTCATACACATGATCCAAAGACGAATGCACACCGCCTGTCGACGTCAGACCCATCAAATGCAACTTCTTACCCGTCCTTTTCACATAATCATACACCTCCCTGATTTCAGGATTTTCCAGCAACGTATGATTCTTGCAAGCCATATTTATCTTCACAAGATCCTGATATATAACACGCCCGGCACCTAAATTCATATGTCCCACTTCCGAATTACCCATCTGCCCGTCAGGAAGCCCCACAAACTCACCGCAAGCCTGCAAATGCCCAAACGGATACTTAGCCCTCAAAGCATCGATATTCGGCGTTCCTTCTGTCCAAATCGCATTAGAACTATCATGACGACCCTCACCCCAGCCATCTAATATCATTAAAAGTACTTTTTTACCCATAAAATATACATTTTTAAATAATTACATTAAAATTAGTATCTTTGCCAAAGGATAACAAATTATCTCAACTACAAATATACTTCAGTCTTTCAAGAAATCCCTGAAAATTTAAATTTTTCTTACGAAAAATAAAAATAAAAAAAACAGCGGTGAAAGCATAGCTTTCAAACAAAGCCAAAAATTTTAAATATTCCTAAATTAGATAAAATGACCTCAAAAGAACAATGATTCTGCAATATCTTCAAAATGCAGGTTTGGAAGGAACTAAAAGTGTTGAATTATGACTAAAAATTAATATTTAATATATATATGTATAGCAGTAAAAGAAGAAAAAGCGGTAAAGGAAAAAACGAAAGAAAGACATCTGTTTTAAAAAGGAAACGCACAGGTAAAAATAAAAAAACATATCCTGAAGTTACAGGAAAGGTGCAAATGACCCGTGAAGGATTCATATATGTAATAATAGAAGGAGAGGAAGACGATGTCTTTGTACGGGCAGGCAAGACCAAAGGATCGCTCAACGGTGACATTGTAAGAGTATCCGTTACCAAAGAAAAAACAGAACTGCGCCATAGAGAAGGCGAAATTATAGAAATCGTAGAACGCTCACGAAAACCATTCGTAGGTATTCTCCATATCGTCGGGCAGCAGGCTTGGGTGCTTATGCAAAGCCGATTTATGCCATACGACATATCGGTCGAGCTCCCCGAAGACGGTACCGCTCAATCAGGAATGAAAGTCGCAGTAATCGTAGACCATTGGGAAAGACACGAACCGAATCCGCACGGTATTATTACGGACATACTCGGTAAACCGGGTGAAAACGACACCGAAATGCACGCTATTCTTGCAGAATACGCACTTCCGTATCGTTTTGAACCCGAAGTGGAAAATGCAGCCGACAGCATATCCGAAGAAATCACCAAAAAAGATTTAAAAGAAAGGAGCGACTTCAGGGACACCCTGACCTTTACTATAGATCCTGCCGATGCGAAAGACTTCGACGATGCCCTTTCCTTCAAAAAGCTGCCTGACGGCAACTACCAAATAGGAGTACATATAGCAGATGTCTCACATTACGTAAGACCTGGTGATATTATCGACAAAGAAGCACAGGCGCGCGGTACATCAGTATATCTTGTGGACAGGACCGTACCTATGCTGCCGGAAAAACTGTCAAATAAACTTTGCTCGCTACGTCCTAATGAAGACAAACTTGCTTTCTCTGCAATATTTGAAATCACTCCGCAAGGTAAAATAATGCAAAGCAGATTTTGCAAGACTGTAATCAACTCCGACTATCGTTTTGCATATGAAACAGCACAACAGGTCATAGATAACGGACAGAAATCTTTAGAAATGGAACTTCGCGGCGGTACTGACGGCAGACAAAAAGCAAGCGATTCCGCAATGGGAAAAGGAGCATATGAAGGCTGCATTATTCCGCGCGAACTAAAAGAAGCTATACTTATATTATGGAATATAGCATCCGTTCTACGCAAAAAACGCTTCAATTCAGGCGCTATCAATTTTGAACGTCCCGAGATGAAAGTAGAAGTAGACGAAAAAGGTCGCCCTGTAAAAGTGTACCAAAAGATAACCAAAGAAGCAAACTGGTTGGTAGAAGAATTTATGCTTCTCGCCAATCGCTCTGTTGCTGAATTTATTGCCACTTCAGGAAAGGGAGGGAAAGCGGATAAAAATGCCAAAACATTTATTTATCGTGTGCATGACGAGCCAAACTCCGAAAAGATACACGGTCTGAGCGAATTTGCAGGCAATTTCGGATATAAGATGGGTGCAATCGGAACAGGGAAAGAAATAGCCAAGTCCCTTAATGAACTTCTATCTAATGCGAAAGATACACCGGAACTCGCTGCAATAGAGATACTTGCTCTCCGCTCAATGGCGAAAGCATGCTACTCTACGGATAATATAGGACACTACGGATTGGCATTCAAATACTACACTCATTTCACATCTCCTATAAGGCGTTATCCTGATACGATGGTGCATAGACTTCTTGCCATGTACTTGAATAACGTCTCGAGCCAAAGCAAAGAATATTACAGTGAACAATGCAAATACGCATCCGAAAGAGAAGTCATTGCTGCAAATGCAGAGCGTGACAGTATCAAATACAAACTTGTAGAATATATGCAAGACAAAATCGGAGGAGAATTTGAAGGACATATATCAGGTCTCACCGATTGGGGAATGTATGTAGAAATCGAACCTACCAAGATAGAAGGTATGATTGCATTACGAGATATACGCACGGACTTCTTTGAATTTGATGCGGAACACTACAAAATTACAGGTAAGCGTACAGGAAAGACTTATCGCCTCGGAGATGCTGTCAAAATAAAAGTCAAATCTGCAAATCTTGAACAAAAACTATTGGATTACGAGCTTGTATCAGTAGATAAATCTGAAGAACAAAACCCGCAAGAAAAGAAAGAGCATAAAAATTTCAGAAGAGAAAAGATTAAAGCTGCGATAAAAACATCGAAAACAAAATCTCTTAAAAAATCGAAAAATAAGAAATCGTAAGTAAAATCACTGTTCAAAGTGATAAATTGTAACTCAAAAACGAATAAAGCAAGATGGATACCAAACATCCTGCTTTTTTTGTTTAAAATTCATATAATTGGTTACTAATGAAACAATTAAAATTTTTAAAAAAATCTTTAAAAAGATATGAAAAGAAAAAAATAATTAATATATTTACAGAAACGGCACTGTATAAGGCAACGAAACACCGCTTAAAACTATTGTTCATATATTAATTAATTCTTTAAGTTATGGGTAAAAAATTTCTAATCTTTGTTACTTCTTTACTGTTGAGTACAGTCTTGGCTTTTGCTCAAAGCGGAAGGACTGTAACAGGTAAGGTAACATCTTCGGAAGACGGTTCTCCATTAACAGGCGCCTCAGTGCTTGTAGAAGGCACGAAATTGGGTACTTATGCCGATTTGGACGGTAACTTTACACTTAAAGGGGTTCCTGAAAATGCAAAAACTCTTGTTATCAGCCTTTTGGGTATGGAGGAAAAAAGAGTTGCCATCGCTCCGAATGTGAATGTCGTGCTTAACCCTGATTCCAGATTTTTGGATGAAACCGTTGTTGTTGCATACGGTAAACAGAATAGAAAATCCATTACCGGCTCAGTCGCTGTAATTGATAATAAAAAATTGGAAGCTCGTACTACTACTTCCGCTACCGGCGCTCTTGAAGGAGCTGCTCCCGGTATTCAGGTTAACAATACTTACGGCGAGCCGGGTAAAGATCCTAAAATTCGCATCCGCGGTTTCGGCTCTATCAATGGAGAGCAAAGTCCTTTGGTTGTTGTTGACGGAGCTGTATATTTCGGAAATATTTCGGAAATTAACCCTGCCGATATAGAAAATATATCAGTGTTGAAAGATGCTTCTTCCGCAGCTCTTTACGGTAATCGCGCATCTAACGGTGTTATCATGATTAATACCAAAAGCGGTTCCGGTAACAACAAACCAGCCATAACTGTTAATATCAATCAAGGTATATATAACAGAGGTATTCCTGAATACGATAGATTGGATGCGGATAAGTGGATGGAGGCATCTTGGATAGCAATGAAAAACTTTGCTATGACAAGTAAATTGAATCTCTCTGCTGAAAATGCTGCTAAATATGCTACAGAGCATCTTATAGGCGATTATACCAAATTGAATATATATGATGGAGATGCTAAAAAACTATTCGATGTAAACGGAAAACTTATAGCGAGCAGAAACACCAATTATAGCGACCTTGATTGGTATAGCGCCGTAGCGCGTTTGGGACATCGTCAAGATTATACCGTTTCAGGAAGAGTTGCATCAAGTAAATTCAATCTTTATGCTTCTGCCGGATATCTTAATGAAAAAGGTTATATAATTTATGCGGATTATAAGCGTTTTACAGGAAGGGTTAATACTACTTTTACACCTACGAAATGGTTTAAGGCAGGACTTAATGTGAATTTCACTGCTGCAGATAAAAATTTCAGTACTTCTGCCGAAGGAGGAAGTTATTACTCAAACCCTTTCTATACTATAAGGTACATGGCTCCAATATATCCTTATTATGCTCATAAAGCCGATGGTTCATTTGACCTCGATGATAATGGTAAAAAGAAGTATAATACGGCAGGCTATCTTTCTAATAGAAATATCGTTTACGAATTGAATAATGATAAGCAAATTTCTCATAGAAACGTTATAGGCTCACAAGCTTTTGCTACATTGATGTTGCCATACGGCTTTTCATTTACCGTAAAAGGCGATATAAACCATAGCAACACAGATCAAAATAAATATGATAATCCGGTAATTGGTGATGGTTATCCTAACGGTCGTTTATCCCATACTACATATAGATATTTTGTATATACATTGCAAGAGTTGTTGAATTGGGAATACAAATTCGGCCTTCATAATGTCGAGTTCCTTGCAGGACATGAGAATTATCAATACGAACGTCATTATAATAATAGTATGAATACCGATATGGTTGTTCCGGGTAACTATACTATGGGTAATTTCTTGAAGGTAGCTCGTAATATAGGAAGTTATGATAGGGATGCATCAGATTCTTATTTGGCACGTGTACGTTACAATTTTGCTGAAAGATATTATTTTGATGCTTCTTTCCGCCGTGACGGTTCTTCTCGATTCCATCCCGATAATAGATGGGGTAGTTTCTTCTCTCTTGGTGCAAGTTGGAATATCAAGAATGAGAAATTCTTGAAAAATGTAAATTGGGTAAATTCTCTAAGACTTCGTGCCGCATTCGGAGAAGTGGGAAATAATGCTTCTGCCGGTCTATATGCTTATCAGGCTCTTTATCAGATAGAAAAGTATGGAGGAAAACAAGCATTCGTTAAACAGACTTTACCTGCTAAAGATATAAAATGGGAAACTACCAGAACTTTTGATTTGGGACTTGAAGGTTCATTTTTCGATGAAAGATTGAATTTCAGTTTGGGGCTTTTCGACAAACGTTCCGTTGATTTGCTTTTCAACGTGCTTTTACCTCTTTCTGCAGGTTCAAGTCCTTATTCTGAGACAGGATACAATATGTCGGTATTGAAAAATATCGGTACTGTTTCCAATAGCGGTCTGGAATTAAATATCAGTGGAGATGTAATTCGTACAAGAGATTGGACTTGGAGTCTCGGATTGGATGCTACATTCTTTAAAAATAAAATTGTAAAACTTCCGAATGAAGAAGGGTTGGATAATGGAAAGATACGCCGGTATGCACTCGGTAAATCCGTGTATGAGTATTATACTTATCATTTTGTAGGAGTAGACAGACTTACAGGTCGTTCTCTATATACTTTGGATACAAATAAAAAGAACGTGGCAAAAGCTTCAGCAGCCGGAGAATTGGTGGAAATCAATGGCGTTAAATATGCTACAGACGTAACTTATGGCAAGAGAGACTGGGCAGGGTCTGCCATACCTTTCGTATATGGTTCATTCTCTACTTCTTTAAGATGGAAGAATTTGAGTTTAAGAGCATTGTTTACATATTCTCTCGGTGGAAAGACTTATGATGGTATTTATCAAAGTTTGATGTCTACATCTTCTGCTACGAGTGCGAGCGCTAATCATAAAGATATTCTTAAATCTTGGAACGGTGCGCCTGCCGGTATGACTGAGACTTCTGCAGATCGTATAGATCCTAAGGGGCTTCCTACATTGGACTTCAACAGAAGCAATTACTCGAATGCAATAAGTGACAGGTGGCTTGTAAGCAGTTCGTATTTGGTACTTAAAAATATTAACTTGTCTTATACTTTCCCTACAAAATTGGTGAATAAAGTCGGTCTTGAAGGTCTTTCCTTGAATGCCGGAGTTGAAAACCTCTTTACTTTGTCAGCAAGAAAAGGACTGAATCCTCAACAAAGTTTTAATGGAGGTTTAGACGATTCATACGTTACAGCCCGTGTATTTAATGTAGGTCTTACCGTTAAATTTTAATAATTTAAGAATTGATAAAATTGATTATTATGAAAACAAAAATATTTACACGATTTGTTGGGGGATTTGCAGTATCATTACTTGCTTTTGCTTCTTGCAGTAAAGATTATCTCAATACGTCTCCTACCGATGCTGTCGATGAGAAAGCGGCAGTCAGTAATTTTAAAACGGCTTTATCTTCTTTAAATGGTATTTCTCAAATGATGTATGTTCAGCATGGGAATACTGCTAAAAAAGGTAGTTTTGCAGGAGAGTATTCTCTACATAAAGTATATGAAAATTATCAAAGTCCGAATTTTCATTACAATGAATATGCAGGAGGATGGGCTGATGTTCATAATATGAATTTATTAATGAATGATAATACAAGGCTTAATTTTAATGCATGGTATTATTATTATACATTGATAAATTCCGCAAATAGTATAATTTCAGGAATTTCCGGTATGGTGAAAGAAACGAAAGCGGAAGAAAAAGCTTTTATAGAAGCTTCTGCCCTTACTTTCCGTGCTTATTCTTATCAGAGATTGCTGAACTACTATGCAAAAAGATGGGTGGATTCCGATGGCGGTAAAGACGCTTGCCTTGTGCTGAGAATTGATACAAGTATGGGAGATTCTCCTCTTGTAGCCCAGTCTGAAATTTATAAACAAATTTATGCGGATTGCGATCGTGCTATTAAATTATTTACTGAATCAGGTATTCAAAGGACAGATTATTGGCTTCCGAATGTAAATGTCGCTCATGCCGTTTATGCAAGAGCTGCGCTTACAAAGCAGGATTATGCAAAAGCATTGGAACAAGCCAAAAAGGCTCGTGAAGGATATAAACTTATGACAAATGAGGAGTATCTTGGTGGTTTTTATAAGGCGAATTCGGAGTGGATTTTCGGTTGTGTCGGCTCTGAGGAAGAAAACTTGTGGTATTGGGCTCCGGGTACTCAGTTTGCTTGTAATGGACATTATGCAGGAAATACTACGAACGGGGCAGGCTCTATAAGTATATCATTTGCAGCGAAATTCCCGAATAATGATGTCCGTAAAGCGTTGTTTTTGACACCTGATAAATTTGCACATTATAATAAAGACTATGTCGGGGCAAATGATACTTTCTATTATTTAGGTTTTGAAAATGAAAATGATGAGATTAAAATAAAGAATCAGGAATTGTATGATGAGGTAAAGGCTTATATTAAAGAGAAAAGAACAATTAAAGGTTTGCCTGCACCATTATCTGCCGGTTTTTATCATCTTGGAGATCAGTTGAAATTTTATGTTAAGGCTATGCCGGGTGTTGCATCTTTGCCTTTTATCAGATCTTCTGAGATGGTGCTTATAGAGGCTGAAGCAAATTATTTCTTAAATGATATTCCGGCAGCTCAGGCTTCTTTGAATCTTTTGAACAAAGATACAGGGCGTGATGCTTCATACAATTGTACAAAGACGGGTGATGCTTTGTTTGAGGAAATCAGAAATTACAGAGGCTTGGAATTATGGGGTGAGGGCTTTGATTTCAGTGATTACAAACGTTGGAAATTGCCTATCGTTCGTAAGACTTTGAAGGATGGCGGGAATGCACACGTAGCTACAGCTATTACAATCGAGCCTAAAGATGCTAATGGGTGGGTATATGTTACTCCTCGACCTGAAAAGGATCAGAACCCATTGGCAAAAAAATAAATCGTTAATATTAATTTTAAAAATATGAGACGTGATGCGGATTCGCATCACGTTTTTTTTGCCTTATTAAAAATTCCGATGATTTTTAGACGCGAGAGCGTCTTTTCCCTGAGCAGACCGTTAGGGATGCGATGGGGGAGATAAGATTTAAAAAGATTTTGTAAAATTAGGAAAATCATTTTCTTTATTTTACCTTTGCATATTCGTATTTATTGCTGTAATAGGCATTTGCGAGATATTAAATTATACTTTCACGTATATTATTATGTGTATGATGTTTGCAATTAAACAAAAAACAAGCGGATTGAGTATCTGCTTACTCATCTTTTCGATTTTATTATCGTTGGTAGGCGTTAATGCTTTTGCTGCTCCGACACCACGTGTTTATGTGGCTTCTGTTCCGGCAAAAACAGACACTCTTAAGGCTCAACTTTATTTCCGTTCAGGGTCTACTGTACTTGAGGACGTGTATAATAAAGGTTTTGTGGAGTTTGATTCTTTTATGAATAAACTTTCCGCTATTATTGATGATGACAAGGTAGTGCTTACCGAAATTAAAATTGAGGGTAATGCTTCTCCGGAGGGACGTAATGATAAAAATAAAGACTTGGCTTTGTTACGCGCGTTCAGAGTGCAGGATCTGCTTCGTTCTCGTCTTCCTGAGGGGGTTCGTTATGATATTTTTTCGACAGGTCTTTGGTTGCGTTTTTCTCAGGCTGTGGAGAAATCAAACTTGAGCAAGCGTGCCGAAATATTAAATATCGTTAAGTATGTGCCTGAGCAGGTGAGAGATAAGAAGGGCCGTTTGGTGGATGTGAGGATCAATCGTCTTCGCAAATTGAACAGAGGTCGTCAATGGCGTGAAATGCAGGTGGAAATTTTTCCTAATTTGCGCAGTGTTTCTGTATGTGCCGTATATTATCGTACGAATGCGGTTGAGGAGACAACTGTTGTTGCTTCTGATAGCAATGTTAAGAGCAAGAACGTTACGGTAGAGAGTAATAAGAAAATGTCGCGTAAGGAGAGGTTGGATAAAAAGACAGCAAAGAAGAATAGGGCCGTTAAAGAATGCGATAAAAAAGAGGATCATAAGGTTTGCGACAAAAAGGCTGACCATAAGGAGTGCGATAAAAAAGATATAAAGCAGGTAAAAGAGAGCAAAGATGTTAAGAGTATCGGAGAGTCTCGTGCAGTAGCTGCTACAGAAAAGTCTGAAATGCAGAAGGCTTCTGAAGAAAAAGCTCGCAAGGCTGCAGAAAAAATCAGAGCCGATAAAGAGAGAAAGGCAAAGTTAGAGGCAGAAAGGATACGTGCAAAGGAGGAGAAAAAGGCTAAACTTGCTGCAGAAAAGGCTCGTAAAGAGGAAGAAAAAGCTGCAAGATTAGAGGAGGAAAAAGCACGTAAGGAGGCTGCTAAAGCTGCTGAATTGAAAGCAAAAGAGGAGGAAGTCTTTGAGGAAGTAGAGTCTGAGGATGAGGCTTTTGAGGAGTCAGCTCTTACCCGTCGAGAGTTAAAAAAATTCAGTAAAAAGAATTATGATGAAGAAATCGGAGAGGGCGGTTTCGGTATGGATTTGAGAACTAACTTGCTTGCTTATCCTGCTCTTGTTCCTAATATCGGTTTTGATATTTATTTGGGCAAGAATTGGTCTATCGGTGCGAATGGTAATTTTGCTTGGTGGAGCAATAATAGAAATTATTATTGGAGATTGGTTACAGGCGAGTTGAACGTTCGTAAATATTTCGGAAAACAGGCTGAATTGAAAAATTATTCCGGTCATCATATAGGCGCTCTTGGAGGAGTGGCTACTTATGACTTCCAGTTAGGTGGTCTCGGTTATCAGAATATACCTCTTGCCTGGTTTGCGGGTCTTGAGTATGGTTATTCTTTACCTGTAGCAAAAAGGCTTAATATTGATTTCTCTCTTGGTTTGGGATATTTCCACAGCGTACAGGAGGAGTATGATAATTTTGCAGGCAAGAATTATAAGTTCCAGAAAACCAGATTGAATTATGTAATTCCGGTTAAAGCGGAGATCGCTTTAGTTTGGCTTCTCGGACGTAATAATAAGAATAGAAAATATTAATACTGAAAACAATGATACGTAAAATAACAACAGCATTAGTTGGAGCTGCGGCTCTTGTGCTGTCAACCGTTTCTTGTAAACATCAACCTTTAGAGGAGTTGAAGAAGACTAAGGTTACAGTGAATTTCGATATGAGCAAGGCTGTTATAGGAACGCCTGCTAATATGGCTGTATACTTCATTCCTGAAAAAGCCAAATGGGCAGAAGTTTATAGTTTGACTACGGCCGGAGGTGTAATTTCCGTTAATCCCGGAGAGTATCGTATTATAGCTGTCAGTGTGGGTGATAATTATGCTGTGAGAAATCAAAAAAATTGGGATAGTTTCGAGATTTATGCTGTGGATGGAGAAGAGAAGAATACTGTTAAAAATCCGGTTTCGATACTTTGTGCAAGAGAAGCTAAACCTCAGAGGGTTATTATCGGTAAGGATAATAAAATAACCCTTATTCCGGAATTTATAGGTCAGGTGGTAAATATAAACCTGAAAAATTTACATTTAGAGAAGGCAAGGCAAGTAAAAGGGAAAATTGTCGGAGCTTATTCTTCATATTTCCCTAATATCGGTAGATCTTCGAGCGTTTCTACTATTGTTGATACTCTTAAGTTTGATGCTGTTGCAGGAACTGCTTCCGGTAAAATATTGACTTTCGGGGTTCCTGATAAAGCAAAAGCAAAATTAATAGTTTCTGTTGCCGTTAATCCTGATGGTAGAAAAGGAAAACCTGAAAATGATACTGTTATAGAAGGTGAGACGGGGATTGATCCGGGTGTTTGGCCAAAACCTAATCCTGATGGAGGTACAACTCCGGGTACCGGTACGATAGAGAAAGACGGTAATAACGATTTGCCTAAGCTAAATGAGGATTTGAAGAAATTTACTCCTATTGATGTTACATTGAATATTGATTGGAGCAAGGCTGCGACAGCAAATCCTTCAGGGATGAATGCGTATTTTATACCTGTGAATCCTTCCGATAAGATTAAGACTTTATTTTATGAAGTTCCTAAGGGAGGAGGTAATGTAAAACTGTTAGCTACTGATTATAGGGTAGTGGTTTTCAATAAGGATGCAAGAGTGGAGGCTGTTTCTACTTCCGCTTGGGATACTTTTGAGATTAAAGCGGCGGAAACAAAGGCTGTAGCCGGAAATAAGTTGTGGTTGGCTCGTTTGGAGAATGCCCAAAAGATCGAGTCGGCGCCCGGGCAATCTATAACCGTTTCTCCCGAACTTACAGGCGAACTTGTTAAAGTGTATGTTCGTAAATTCAATCTTGCGAAAGTAAAAGAAGCAAAGGCTAAGATTTCAGGTATCAATACTTCTTATTCTCCTGCTACAGGTAAAGCAATCAATAAGGCTTATGTGACGGGTGTTATGGAAATTGATCGCACAGCCGGAAATACGCTTCTTTCAACTGAAATTATGACTTTCGGCGCTCCTGATAAAAATGCTACTGAACTTACAGTTAAGATGCTATATAATACGGAGAGTTTAACAGGCGATTCTAAGTATGATCATGAAGTAGATGGTACGGCAAAAGTTGCTCCTACTGTTTGGAATGACGGTGCAATTGCAGGTACCAATATTATTGATATTGTCGGTCCTGCTGCTTTCCCTAAGTTATATTTGGGTTCGAAAGTCGGATTTAATCCTACTATAGAGGATCTTAATGAGATTTATAAAGATCTTACGGGAGAAAATCCTACACAGTTTGGCGGTATGTCCATTAAGGATTTCAATGATAAGGATATGGAATTGAATGGGGTTGAGCAGAAGAGGAATACTGAGTTCGGAGGTATGTCTATGGGGAATATGAATGATAAGGTAAAGGAACTTAATGGTGTAGAACAAAATAAGACTACTGAAATGGGATCTTTCGGATTGGAAACTCTCGTTGAGAAGTCAGAGAATTTGGATCTTAAATAGTTCTTTTTTAATAATGGATTAAATTCGGGTATCTTTATGGTGCCCGAATTTTTTGTTTATACTTCTGTCCAATGAATGCGTAAGCCGTCTTTTTCCATACCTCTGAACCAGGTCATTTGGCGTTTTGAGAATTGGTGTATTGCATTTGCAAGGAGGGTGCGCATTTCTTCGTAAGATATGATTTTTTGCAGATATTGTGTTACGAATTTGTATTCTAAGCCGTAAAGGATTAGTTCATTTGGATCTACGCCTTCTTTAAGCAGGTTTTCCACTTCTTCTGTCATTCCGTTTGCAAGTCGTTCGTCCAGTCGTTTGTCGATTCGTCTAATTCGCTCTTCTCTGTCTACCAATGTGCCGATATAGTAGGTCTTTTTAGGTAAATAAACAGGTTTGTGGATAGTTGGATGTTCTTGTTCATGGAAGGCAACTTCCAAAGCACGGATTAAGCGACGTTTGGATTCGAATATGCTTTTGTCTATCGGTCTTAATTCGGCTAATTTTTCACGTAGTTCTTCTATGTCCTCTGTTTCCAATTGCTTCCTCAGTTCTTCGTTCGGAGGTATGTTAGGCAGTCTATACCCGCAGGTTGCAGCTTGGATATACAGTCCGGAGCCTCCGCACAGTATGGGAATGCCCCCTTTTGCTTTTATTTTTTTATAAGCCGTTTCAAAATCCTTTTGGTATTCATATATGTTGTATCGTGTTCCGGGTTCGGCGATATCTATCAGGTGGTACGGGATACCGTTGTATTCGTCTAAATCCTTGCCGGTGCCTATATCCATGCGTCTGTACACTTGACGGGAATCACCTGACAGGATTTCGCAAATATTTTTTTTTGCTAATTCGTTTATTTGTTTTGCAAGCCCGACAGCGTAGCGTGTCTTTCCTGATGCAGTAGGCCCTAAAACGCAAATCAAATCTATTTCTCTTTTTCTGAATTTTTCGAGTAGAGCCGGTATGTCTATTTTTTCTGCATCAGGGAGAGGTGCAGGAGGGGGTATTCCTTGCCTTTCGGTACAATCACGCATAGTTAATCCAGTAGATTGTGTTTTAATTGTTTACCTAAAAGGGTCAAGCGATATTTTTGCAGACGGCTGTTAGGCTTATCCGGAATAGTCCTTTCTATAAAACCTTGTTCCAATGCCGGTTGTAAATATTTTGTTCGAAAGTTCTCTCTGTGTGCAAGTCCTAAATTCTGTTGTAATTCTTGCCTGTCCATGTCACTATTCATAATTTTAATTAATTCTTTGACTTGCTCGGTGACTTGCTCGGTGACTTGCTCGGTGACTTGCTCGGTGACTTGCTCGGTGACTTGCTCGGTGAC
>JBQMXN010000019.1:0-32435 GCA_052173975.1 Candidatus Cryptobacteroides sp.
AAGCCGGGAGAGAATATCCTACGGGACTAGGGTCATACACACTCTTTATCACCACATCATCATTTCCATCAGTCCTAGCATTATCCGTACTCCAAAGGTTATAGTACTTGCCGTCCATCACTACATTAATATTGAACTTATGAGGGTTACGGATGTACTCCTTAATCTCATTAGTATTCAATCCTTCCGAGCCGTATTTGAACTTATATTGGTCCTCCTTTGTGAAGCAAGTCTTATCCGTATCACCGATTCCATTACCCGGTAGCATAGGGTCCTTACGACCCCACTGGTAATAGGGGTTATTACCGTTCTTGATATCATAGTCGCTATTAAGAACCTCTTGTTTTTGACTAAAAGTAAGGTCAGCAGTCTTACCGCCAGCCTGTTTGAAGCGGGTTCTCACCTCTCTCGGAGCGTACCATTCATTACCGAAGCCACACCAGCCCAAATTAACAGGTAAAAACTTATACGTCACATTCTGGAAGTTTGTAACCTCTACACTGCTCAAGTCACGCTCTGTAACCCAGATATGCCAACTCCAGATAGTCAATATAAAAAGGAACAGCATAAAAAGATATTCAAAGCGAAAGTGTGAGTACAAAGAGATATACTAATGCTATCGTAATATGATAAAAGCGTTAACATACAAAATCCGGCATATATAAAATAAAAACACTATATTTGAATAAGAAACAATAAAATCAAGGAGCCATGAGACGGTTGATATTTATCTTTTCATTATTGTTTTTATTTTTAGTGATGGAGCGTGTCAGTCGTTCCGAGCCGATGTATAGACCTGATACGTTGACGTTCAGAAGGGCTTTTCTCTTCCCCGGGATGCCTGAGGATGATATTTATCAATATACTCTAGGATACGATGACTTACATCCTGAATTGGATTTTATGGGCTTATCTGTAGATAATCGAAATCGTGAATATTCTTTGTATTATGACAATCTCTATTTCAAAGGTCGTCTCGGCGAAATACATTGTTATGTCTATTTTAATTTTCATAACAGTTATTTTGAAATCATATTAACAGATATTACAGTTGGTTGGTCTCCCGGTAATGTAGTATGGCGTTTGTCTACCCACGATGATAGAACGAATCGTACATGGTTTTGGTTGTTGGTGACAAATAGGAAGGTGTTGGATGCCGCACGAGTGGAGGCGGAGCGTATTTTCAATGAATTGGTCTACTCTATGGAAGATTATATACACAACAATCCTCCTGAACGCAAACAAAAGAAGAAATAATACACTTTTTAGTGTTTTTTTAGGAATGCGGCGTAGCGAAAGAGAAGCCGCATCGGTGAGAGTGTTGTGATCAGCGGCTTTTGCCCGCTGTCACAATTCTTCTTGTGATTTCAGCAGTCGCGTTAGTCGTCTGCGGCTTTGCCTTAGCAGCCATAGGGAGGGCATGTAAGTGCCGACCGATAAGGGCTGCTAAAAGGCGGAATTGTTAGTTTAGGGAATTATTTTATAAGTTCTTTGTGGTCGAAAACTATGTGTATAATGCACGCTTTTTTCGATTATGGGTATAGTGAAACGTGATAAGTATTTAGCAGAGTTAGTTTCTTTGCGAGGTAATGGGATGATAAAAGTGATAAAGGAAACGATCTGCGTTGGAAGTGGATTTTGTTTGTAATCTCGGTAGCCGAAGATATTACATTCAGTCTGCGTATAGGATGGAATCTGAGGAAAAAATGAAGCAGGAGCGGGCTTCTTTGTTGAAGGTCGATGATTCGTTCAAAAAGATCATCGTGCTTGGAGAAGAATGCAATGTTACAAGGGACGAGTACGGGATAACCGTTATTGGTATTTATGATTTTCTTCTTAATGAAAATTCTTTGGAATTTTAGAGGGGGAGTGATGGCGGGTAGTGACTCGCCTGGCGTTTACTCGTACCCCTATCGAATTGAACATTATTTTTAAGCAGACAGAATTAAGTAAATTTACTTTTCTTATTAATTGTATAGAACTTTAATATTATCTACCTTTGTCAAATTCTAATTTTAAAATTTAATATTATGATTTTTACATTTAAGAAGTGTATTATATACACTATTTCAATTTTGGTGTTAGGAGTAATATTACTGTCTTGTCAGAAAGAAGCAACAAATCAACTTATTTCTAAAATAACATCTAATGAAGAGGCTTTCGCTGAATTTTCTAAAATATTGTCAAAGGCGGTATTTAATGAACCTACACTTAGAGAATTTTTAAAACAAGAGTCATTAAAGAGATATGATAATGATTATGACGTCTTTTGCCCTTGGGCTTTTGATAAACAGGTAAAAGATAATAGTTTCCGTAATATTCTTAAACGATATGATGAAGAAAATCGTTTAGAAGCAATTTTAAATGTTGTACCTAAGTTGACAATTCTTGTTCCAGATTGGTCATGGGTGAATAGTAACTGCTTTAGTGTCCATAATTGGAATACTGAACGAAATGAGGTTGCTGTTGGTTTTCAAACAAAAAACCATCAATGCCAAACATATTTCAATGGAGAAATACTAGATATCCTTGAACCGGGAACTTTTGTGAGTGCTCCATTATTAATCATTAAAGAAAATGAAAGAATGGTTGTAAAACCGTCAACGAAAGGAGATACATTAAGTTTTGATTTTGTTTCTGAAGAATTTAATAACTACAATAATGATACAAAAGGAGGAACTTATCATTTTGATGAGGATTTTCCTTATGTGGCTCCAACAAATTATATAAGTAATGATTTATTAAGTGGGAGGTTAACAGATGTTTATAATAAAACAAAAGATGTTTTAGGATTACCTCAAAGGGATTATGTTTATTATTCTTTATTATCACCAAAAGATAGTGGTTCTGTTTCTATTGGTTATCATGAAGTAATACACAAGATTAAACTGAATATCTTAGGAGATTGGGCGCAAAATAATTTTTCAAAAGAAGTTCCATTCCCTGATTTTAATTTTAAAGATGAGTGGTTAGTTGGGAATCACAACCTACATCGTAGAGAAACTTTGCAAAATTTTACATGGGCTGATGGAGATATAGAATTACTCTTTTATATCTATAATGGAAATAAAGTTATTCGTTTACTTAAAAGTCTTTCAATTAATGATGCTTTTAAGCTTACTCGTGTTCTAAATGTCAGAAAATATAATTGGATCGGTGCTCTTCAATATAGTCATTATTACGTAGATCCTACTTGTTTTAAACCTAAATGGATTGAGGTGAATTTTAGTCTATTTATTTGGGACTTGTTAAGAATTCCAAATGAGTATAAAATTGAAGTATATGAAATGGATGGGGAGGTGAATGGAGAAAAAAAATTTTCAGAAGAATATACTTATTCACAAAATTTCAAAGTAAACGGAGGTGTAGAAGGCTCTTCCTCTAAAGGGACAATTAAAGTAGGTGCAGAAGGAGGAAATTCTAAAAGTATCAAAGTAACTAAAAATTATTCATATAAATATTGTACAAAGGATAACTTTCTTGGAGAAACTTATGTCGATTATAGAGATAACTTTATTGTTTCTCAAGATGAAAATAAGAGTAAGATACACGTATATACATGTGGAGATGTTGATATTATGTTGTTACCAATGTATAATTAAAAATTTATATTTAAAATAAAATTAAATGAAAAGATGTAAATTCTTTATATTATTACTTGCCTTTTTAGTTTTCTCTTGTCAGAGTAAAAAAGAGGAAAATATCATTTCTCCAAAGTCAGATGGTTTTTATGGACATTATATTCTCGCTGCAGTTAATTGGCAAGGTTCTTTCCTTGATTTAGATGAGGATGGCGTTGGACACTATGATGTTTTACAGGAGTTTATGAATATATCCGGTTATGATGAGTATTCTGCAACCGTTAGGATAGGACCATCACCTGCTTATATTTTCAGATTTGCTCTTCCTTATCCTGTGTTAAATTCAGAATATCATTGTACTCAGATGGCAAAACTCAATATGAATATAGCTATGAATAAAGGTGATATCGCATATGGTGGAAGCCGTGAACGAAAATTGGCAGAGTGGCTTAAAAAATCTAATATATTTTTGAGTGGGGTAAAGTATGTTCGAATTGCTTTATCAAAAAGTGATACTACAGAATTCAAAGTTTATGTGTATTGCTCTCTTCCAATAGCGAATAGAATAGAGAATAAAATAGAGATGCATTTAGATTATTTGGTATATACCTTTGTTAAAGAATCGACATTGCCTAAATTTGATTTATAATTCAACTTATACTAAACGGTAGTGATGGCGGGCTGTGAACCGCCTCACTATTCCTATTGAAATTTTAGGAGCTGCTGCGGATGGCAGCGGCTCCTTTTTGCCTTAGCAGACCGAGGGAGGCTCTTATAGTGCCGACCGGGAAGGGCTGCTAAAAGGCGGAATTATTTTTAAAAGATTAGTCTTTTTCTTGTGCGCAGCGTATAGAGCCGCCGCCGACTAGTCCATTGAAGATAAAAGAGAGAATAAATTTTATTAAATGAAAATATCTCCTTATATTTGTATTTCAGAAATCATTTCTGAAAAATTCTATGAAAGTCATCAACCTTGGAGAGAGCAATTCGCTTCTCAACAGTTATATGGCGCAAATGCGCGACAAGAAGATCCAAAAAGATAGTTTGCGTTTTCGCAGAAATCTTGAAAGAACAGGAGAAATCTTCGGTTACGAAATCAGTAAAATCCTAAAATACAGCACGAAAGAAGTAACAACACCTCTTGGGATTGCAAATGTTTCTACTTATGACAATAAAATAGTTGTGGGAACAATACTTAGAGCAGGTCTGCCGTTGCATCATGGGATTTTAAACTTTTTCGATGATGCTGAAAATGCTTTTATAGCAGCTTTCAGAAAATACGACAAAGAAGGCGAATTCCATATAAGCGTGGAATACTGTACTTGTCCTGAAATCAAAGATAAAACATTGATTTTGGCCGACACTATGCTTGCAACAGGTTCTTCAATAGAAGTCGCATATTATAAACTTTGTGAAGAAGGAGGAAAACCTGAACACACTCATTTGGTTTGCCCTATCACAAGTGTTTTCGCAATAGAGTATTTGCAGAAACATCTCCCTGAAAATACCACTTTATGGACAGCAGCAATAGATGAAGAACTTACAAGTCATTCTTATATTGTGCCGGGATTAGGGGATGCCGGCGATTTAGCGTTCGGAGGAAAACTTTAGAATTCTTTTCTCAACCTTGCTTTCTGAATACCGAGTTGCTCTCGATATTTTGCAATAGTACGTCTGGCAACTTTGTAGCCTCTCACAGTCATCTCTTCAACAAGTTGGTCATCAGTAAGAGGCTGCTTTTTATTTTCATTATTCACACACTCCTGAAGCACTTTTTTCAATTCTCTTGTTGATATTTCCTCTCCTTCTTGATTTTCCAGACCTTCAGAGAAAAAATATTTAAGAGGATAAATACCAAAATGAGTCTCGATATACTTGCTATTGACCACTCTTGAGATAGTAGAAATATCAAAACCTGTCTTTTCCGCAATATCTTTGAGAACCATAGGCTTAAGATGAGTCTCATCACCATCTATGAAATAATCGTGCTGATACTCAAGTATCGCCTGCATAGTACTTTGTAAGGTATTCTGCCTTTGCTTGATAGCCTCCAAAAACCATTTTGCGGACTCTATTTTTTGTTTTATAAATGCGACTGCTTCTTTTTTTGATTTATCTTGAGAATTCTTGGATTCTTCTAATATATCAGCGTATTTTTTATTTACTTTAACTTCCGGGATAGAGAATTTCGGCATAGACAACTTTAGTTTTCCATCCACATTCTCCAATAAAAAATCCGGAATTATTTGTTGAGCCTGATCATTGTAAGAATCATCGATTTGACCTCCGGGAGCAGGATTCAATTTCACAATACGGGCGATAGCTCCTTTCAGATCCTTTTCTTCTATTCCCATTTTAGATAAAAGCTTATTGAAATGCCTGCTCGAGAATTCTTGAAAATATTTTTCCAATATGATTTCTGCAAGAATAACATCATCTGTCTGCTTCATTGCTTTTAGTTGAAGTAACAAACATTCTTGTAAATCACGAGCGCCTACACCCACAGGTTCCAATTCCTGTATTATGGAAAGCATTTGAAGAATTTCTTCATTAGTTGTCTCTATATTAGCCCTGAAAGCCAAATCATCAACAAGAGAATCTATATCTCTTCTTAAATATCCGTCTGCATCAAGACTTCCTACAATGAATGAAGCCACATCATACTGATGCTTTGTCAAATTCCTATATCCTAATTGTTCTAAAAGACTTTGCGTGAAACTATCTTTTACAGAAAAAGAATTGTATTGAGGGCGATCTTCCTTTCCGTAATTATTTACATATAATTTATATGCAGGAGTAGGATCATTCTCATTTATCTCATCTATGGATATATCTTTAGAATCCTGATCTTTTTCCGAAACCAAATCAAGTACAGGATTGTCCTCCAAGACATCTTTAATGCTCTGCTCCATTTCTTGTCTGGTGCGTTCCAGCATTTTGATGGTTTGGATTTGAAGAGGCGACAGCCTTTGTGTCTGCTTTAATTCTAATCCTTGTTTAAGCATTGGGATTATCTATTAATTTGCCTAACAATCCTCAAAGTATCCACAATATAAGCATTTTCTTTATCGACTACAGGATATTTGATAGGACCTTTTAGAATAAAAGCCGAAGGAAAAGCCGTTTTAAGTTCTTGTAAAAGTTGAGTTGCCTCAGCTTTTGTTCTGAAATCCCCGACAGTTACTTTGAAAAACATATTTTCATAATTTCTATAAGCAGAAATTCCGGGATACATAGCCTTAAAACGTGTAAGAGCAGCTTCAGAAGCCGAACGTGCGCTTTGCTTATTATCAAAAAAAATACGAACACGGAATCCGTTTATCTGTCTTTGCTTGTTCTCTTCAACTGCATTATTAAAAGCATCTATAATGGCTTTGGATTGATGTATATAAACGTTTGCGTTATTCCCTTTGGCTCTTTTAGGCATAATATTGAAAATATTCTTTCCAATCAAAGACGAATCTCTTGCGGCAGCAGGTCTGATAACCAAAGAATCTACAATACGGTAATTTTCATTTTGAGCCTGCACGGAGGTACAAACGACAATAAACCCAAATATTATTGATAGTATTTTTCTCATTTTTATTTTGTTATTTCAGATGGTACGGCATAAGCATTATTCTCTAATAATTGCTCTAACGCGACATCACTGAATTTTAATCTTTTAGAGAATCCATTCTTCTGCTTTGCCTTAACCTCTATATCTGCTGTAAAACCTTTAATATCGCCGGTAGTCAACATCGTTATCAATTTAAAAATAGGAGCGTCTTTTTTAATTTTTACGGTACAAGGAAGAATATAGATCTTATCGCTCTTTTTTTCTATTAATATTTCTTTGGCTAAAAAATCTGCCACAGGGTCTTCTTCATACTTCAATTGACCTTTTATATCCTGTAGTAGAAAGTCGCTTGCAGGGTTATGAACTCCTAATTTCAAATTAAGATCAAAGGAAGTAAAACCACGCAGAGAAAAAGATTCTGCTTCTAAGGAAGTAATACGGATCCCTTTTATATTTTCGCAAGAAAAAGCGATAAAAGAAGAGATAATGATTATGAAAATCTTTATTTTGTCCTTTAATTCAGGCATAGTCTTTCTTTTCCTTTATCTGCAAAGATATAAAAAAATACTTATTTCTTGACTGAAAAATCCTATCTTTGCCATAATAGACATAAGAATATAAAGGATGATAAACGTTATTGATAATCTTTATACAAATAACAGAAAAAAGGTATATATAGAGACTTACGGTTGTCAAATGAATGTAAATGACACTGAAGTCATTTTTTCCATTTTGGAAAAATCGGGTTATGACAGGACTGAAGATATAAACGAAGCATCTATAATTTTAGCAAATACTTGTTCGGTGAGAGACAATGCAGAGCAGAGAATTTGGGGTAGGATAGAACAGTTCGATTTACAAAAAAAACATAATAAAGATATTATAGTCGGGATTGTGGGCTGTATGGCAGAGAGATTGAAAGACAAACTATTGGATACGCATAAAGTGGATTTGGTGGCAGGTCCGGATTCTTACAGGACTCTGCCTGAACTTATAAAAGGGATTTCGCCGGATAATCCTAGAATAAATGTAATGCTCTCACACGAAGAGACTTACGGAGATATTTCACCTGTAAGAATAGACAAGAATGGAGTTTCCGCATTTATTTCAATAATGAGAGGTTGTAACAATGTTTGTTCTTTCTGCGTTGTGCCTTATACCAGAGGGGCGGAACGTAGCAGGGATCCTAAAACAATTATTAGGGAAGCGTGCGATGTAATCGGTAAAGGATATAAAGAAATAACGCTTTTAGGGCAGAATGTAGATTCCTACCATTGGAAAGATAATACCGGCATTGAGAAAGATGTAAATTTTGCACAACTTTTGGAAATGGCAGCACAACTAAACCCTGATGTAAGAATACGTTTTTCGACCTCCAATCCTCAGGATATAAGCGATGAGGTTATCTACACAATGGCAAAATACGAGAATATCTGTAAACATATACATTTACCGGTACAATCCGGAAGTAATATAATGCTCGAAAAGATGCGCAGAAGATATACAAGAGAGTGGTATTTGGAGAGAGTATCAAAAATACGCTCTGTAATACCGGATTGCGGACTTACAACAGATGTAATAGCAGGATTCTGCGGAGAGAATGAAGAAGATCATCAGCAAACATTATCACTCTTTGATGAGGTATGCTTCGATGCGGCTTATATGTTTTATTATTCAGAACGCCCGGGTACTTTGGCCTCAAGAAAATACCCGGACGACATCAGCCAAGAGGTGAAAACAAGAAGACTTAATGAGATAATCGCTTTACAAAGAAAATGTTCTTTACGAAGCAATCAAAAAGATATAGGTAAGAAATTCAAAGTTTTGATAGAAGGTACATCAAAGAAAAATAAAGAAGAGTTGTGCGGTAGGACCTCAAGCAATAAAATGTGCGTATTCCCTGCAAACGGAAATGCTTATAGAACAGGAGATTATGTAGATGTGGAGGTCTTGGATTGTACCAGTGCAACCCTTCTTTGCAAGTTGGCATGATATAAGATATGTTGAACATCGTATTTTCAATAGTATATGTATTGTTAATAACAGGTACGCTGTTAGTATTGCTTTTCGATGACAGCGACACAGGTAAAAAATTGTCCTGGATGTTCATAATAATAGTTCTCCCCGGATTCGGCTTAATCTTATATCTTATGATAGGGATGGATTTTCGCCATCACTGGTATTTCAACAAAAAGCATAAGAAATTTTTAGACTGCCTCGAAAAAGGTCGCACCCCGGAATTAGATAATCTTTTATTCGGACATAAAGACGAAGAAAAAATAGTAGAACGTTTCAGGCCGTTAAGCAGAATGATCTCACACGAAAGCGGAATGACCGTTTCTGACGATAACAATGTAGAGATAATCACAGAGGGGAAACGAAAATTCGACTTATTGATGCAAGATTTGGAAAAGGCAAAATCTTATATACATTTAGAGTACTTTATTTTCGGCGATGATAATAGTAGTAAGGAAATAAAGCATATGCTTATGAAGAAAGCCAAAGAGGGCGTACAAGTAAGATTTATCCACGAGAATATCGCTAATCTCACAATCTCCAACAAATATTATAATGAGATGAAGAAAGCAGGTGTTCAAGTGGTCAAGTTTACAAATCCAAGAAAACATCTTCTTAACTTCGTAACTACGCTTAATTATCGTGATCACCGAAAGATAGTCGTAATCGATGGAGAGATAGGCTATACGGGAGGTATGAATATCGGTGATGAATATTTCAACATTTGGAGAGATACGCATTTAAGAATAGAGGGTTCTGCCGTAGCAGATTTGCAATTTAGTTTTTTAAGTTCATGGCTCACGGCAGGAGGAAGTCTTGACGGTTCTTTTTCAGATTACTTTAAATATACTACGCCTGACAAATTAAAAAACGGAGAACTGGTACAGATAATTCCTGATGAACCTAACGATACATACCCTACAATTCAAATGAGTATGGAGTGGGCGTGCCATAATGCAAAGAAATACCTATACTTCCAAACACCCTATTTCGTACCTCCGGAACCGCTTCTAAATGCGATGAAAGCAGCAGCATTAAGCGGAATTGAAATCATTTTGATGTTACCCCAAAAGGCAGATGCAACGTATATGGATGCCGCCAACAAATCTTTCTTTTCCGAGTGCATAGATGCAGGAATCCGCATTTTCGAACGCGGAGGCGAGTTTATACATTCCAAAACCTTAGTCTGCGATGATTACTTGTCCGTCATAGGAACGGCAAATATGGATTTCAGAAGTTTTAACCTTAATTACGAAATTAACACTTATATCTTTGATACCAAAAAAGCCCTTCTAAACAAACAAATATTCTTGAAGGATTTAGAACTCTCGAAAGAAATTACATTTGCAGAATGGGAGCAACGAGGACTATTCCAAAGATTTAAAGAGAGGTTTATGAGGCTCTTTTCACCTTTGTTGTAAGATTCCAAACTCTAAGGCTCTTCCACTGTTACCGAATCATCTGCGAAACTATAGTACCTGTCATCAGCTATTACTATATGGTCTAACAATGAAATATCGAATGTATCCAATGCCTTTTTTAGTAATTTGGTTTGCTCAATATCGCTTTCTCCGGGGTGAGGATTTCCTGACGGATGATTATGTACTATGATAATTCCGCTTGCTTGCTTTTCCAATGCTCTTTTGATGATAATTCTGTTATCTATTACGGTAGCATTCATTCCTCCTCTACTAATCATTTCTTTATCAATAATATAGTTGGCTCTGTTTAGAAATATTACCCAGCATTCTTCGTGTCCCAAGTGTTTCATTATAGGTGACATCACTTTGTATATCATACCGGCGTCTGTTATTGAGACCTTTTTTATATTTGGGGAGTCCTCGTAATATCTTTTACCCAGTTCCATCGCTGCCATTAGAGATAATGCTTTACCTGTACCGATCCCATCTATTGAACAGAATTTCTCAATACTCATTTTTGAAAGTCCTGAAAGAGAATTATCTATCTCTTTTAAAATCTTTCTTGCCAGGTCTACTGCATTATCGTTCCTATTACCGGTACGCAGTATTATCGCAATCAGTTCGATATTAGTCAGACTTCTTGCTCCTTTTACCAACATCTTTTCGCGTGGTCTTTCATCAATACATAAATCTACTATCTTCATATAAACCGCAGTTTGCTGCAAATCTATGTTTAGCAAACGTAAAAAAACTTCAAAAACGTAAAATTTTACGTTTTTGAAGTCAGATTAATACGAATTTTATTAATTCTATATGATTAAAGCTACAATTTCTCCTTTTACGACTTGTTCGCCTTGCTTTCCTGTTACAGCAATCAGAGCGCCTGTAACGGCAGGGATTAATTCCTCCATTCCATAATAAGTCTGAACATATCCGATAGGCTCGCCTGCGACGGTCTTTGTCCCTATAATCGGAGCAGCAGAATTATCCTGAACATCTATTTGCCAAAGCAACTGTCCTTTAACGGGAGATTGTACAGGTATGGCATTCGGATATTTCTGTAAAAGTCCTTCAATATCGAATTTCGGAATCTCAGTTACAGGACGAGAAACGATGATAGGAGCATTTGCTTTAGCCTTTTTTTCATTCAACTCATCCTCAAATCTTGTCTTTGCCACTCCCGATTTATAATCCCTATACTGACGTTCGTGCATCGCAAACTCAAACAACTCCTCCTGATCGGGTCCTTCACTCCAACCCTCTTCTTTCATCATTTTTTTGAATTTCGGTAATTCATTCTCATATTGATCCTGAGGATTTCCGGTATAAAACTCATACCCTTTATCCTTTGCCAAACTTACAATTTCAGGAGCAAGTTCACCCGGTAATTTACCCATACGTCCCAAAATCATATTCCAAGTATCCTTATCGATACTGGTCCAGCGCGGTTTTCCCTCCAGAATGTTAAGCAAATTCATCAATGCCGTATTCTTAACATACTGACTGAAAGGCGTTACAAGAGGAGGATAACCCAATCTCGGCCAGACATATTGCACCTCCTCAAAAAGTTTTACCATCAAGGTATCAACACTCATTTCAGGTAAATTATGGCTGCGTTGCATCGCATTGATAGCATTTAAGAAACCATTCAGATCCGACATCATCGACCCCATCATGCCTCCGGGCAAGCCGCATCCGACAAGGAGAGAAGATAATTTTGCATTCTCCGGAGTGATCCAATAACCCAAGAAATCATCAATAAACTTTCCTGTCAACTTCCTGACCTCCATATAGGCATCCATATTTAAATCCTTCACCTTGAACCCGTCAGCCTTCAACATCTCACGTATCGTAATCACATCAGGATGCACCTTACCCCAAGCAAGAGGCTCCACGGCAACATCCAAGAAGTCCGCCCCCGCCCTTGCCGCTTCAAGCATCGAAGCCGGAGAGAATCCGGGTCCCGTATGCCCGTGATACTGAATAATCATATTCGGGTACTTTTTCTTAATCTCTGCCGTCAGTTTCGCCAAAAAAGTAGGCCGTCCAATCCCTGCCATATCTTTCAAGCAGATTTCATCGCACCCGTATTCCACCACCTTATCCACTACTCCCATATAATATTCCACCGTGTGTACCGGCGAATTTGTAATCGAAAGAGCTACTTGCGATACCATTCCAGCTTTTTTAGCAAATTCCACCGACAACCTCAAATTTCTGTGATCATTCAGCCCGCAAAACGACCGTGAAATTTCCGTACCTTGAGCTTTCTTCACTTTGAACATCAACTCTCTTACATCAGCAGGTACCGGGTTCATTCTCAAACCGTTAAGCCCTCTCTCAAGCATGTGAGTCGCTATCCCTGCTTTACGGAACGGCTCCGTCCACTCCCTCACCGCACGATTAGGATTTTCTCCGAACAGCAAATTCACCTGCTCAAACGCTCCTCCATTCGTCTCCACACGATCAAAACACCCCATATCTATAATCGCCGGCGCCACCTCTTTCAACTGCTCCACGCGAGGCACATACTTTCCCGACGACTGCCACATATCCCTGTAAACCAACGAAAACTTAATCTCTTTTCCCATAAAAATCTCCAATATTTTTAAAATAGTTAAGGCAAAATTAGCAATTTTGCCAAAAAGAAAAACATCGGAATTTAAAATAAAGGTAAAAAAAACGTAGAGGAGGCTATCTTAACCCTCCTCTACGGAGTTCATTAAAAATTTTATCGGCAAATATTGAAAATTTAAAAACTTTACCTATCTTTGCAATCCCTTAAACGGTGCCTGTAGTTCAGTTGGTAGAGCGCCAGATTGTGGTTCTGGTTGTCGAGGGTTCGAGCCCCTTCGGGCACCCATAAAAAAGGAGGATGACTTTTTTAGTCACCCTCCTTTTTTGTTTTTTATCCGAGCTGTGGCGAGGATATGTTATGAGGAGTTGATCAGCGGCTCGTGTCCGCTGTCAACATTCTTATTTAGATTTCAGCAGGCGCGTCTAAGCGGCTGCGGCTTTTCCCTGAGCAGCGGAGGAAAGGCACTTACAGTGCCGTTCGGGAGGCTGCGAACGGGGGCATAGAAAATAATATTATTTTTCTTTTACGTTGGGCAGTTCCAACCCGTAACCCTTCTGCCTGTCCTCTATCTTTAGGAGGAAAGATATTACGAATGCAGCTACTCCGTATGCAGAGAAAATAATCATAGGCATTAAATAGCCGCCTGTTGCGTCCAATGTTACACCTATAATGATAGGAGTAAGGCAAAGACCGATATTCTGAATCCAGAAGATAAGACAGTAAGCGGAACCTAAAATTTTCTCATCTATAATCTTAGGTACTGAAGGCCAAAGAGCGGCAGGAACCAAAGAAAATGATACGCCGAGCGTTAGAATTAAAATTAGCGCAAGCCATTCATTGGGGAATAGAGGCAATAAGAAGGCGAAGCTTAAATGGCATACTATCATAATAACGGAGCCGAGCATAAGCATACTTGCCCCTTTGCCTTTGAAGTCAATCAACATTCCCAAAAACGGTGTCAAAACCATAGCCAAAATAGGGAACATACTGAATAATTGGGATGCCCTTTCTGCGGTTATTCCTAATGTCAATTGCAAATAATTGGGTGCATATCTTTGGAAAGGGAAAATTGCGCTGTAATACAAAACACACAATAACGCTACAATCCAGAACATCTTGCTGCTGAATATTTTACCCAAATCTCCAATATGGAATTCTTCGTCAGACGAGTTCTCTTCCGAGAGCATTCCCGCCGCTTTTAGTTGATTGTCGAATTTAATATCCATAAGGGAGAATACCGTAAAGCATAGCAGTCCGATAATCAATAATGCGATACAGAGCGCTACCGGGGCAACGATGGATTGGTTGAATTTTGCAGAGATGAGCGGAGATACCCACATAACCGCAAATACTCCAAGTCTTGCGATAGCCATTTCACATCCCATTGCAAGCGCCATTTCTTTACCTTTGAACCATTTGGCAATGGCTTTGGATACGGTTGTCCCTGCCATTTCGCATCCGCATCCGAATATCATGAATCCCAAAGATGCCATTTTTGCGCTTCCCGGCATTGCGGTCCACCAACTGTTCAGCCAGTTGTTAAATTCCGTAGCCTGAAACCAGTCACTTATACCTATATATTTTATTAATGCGCCGCCTACCATTAAAGAAGCTGAGAGAATACCAGTGAAGCGTACTCCCATCTTATCTAAAATGATTCCTGCAAAAATCAAAAAGAAGCAAAATACATTCAGAAAAAATTCCGAAGAAGCGTACGTGCCGAAAACGCTGCTATTCCAATTCAATTTTGTTTCCACAAGCGATTTTAAAGGTGACATTACGTCTACGAACATATAGGCGAAGAACATCATAAGTGCAACTAATATAAGTGCAGTCCACCTGATCGCCGGGTTGTCGTTTAATAAAGTATCTAATGACTTTGACATAGATTGTTGATTATAAGTTATAATTTGCGAAAATAGTAAACTGTTTTCAAAATCACAATAATATTGTAACTTCGCATTCGACCTTTTAATATGGATTGAATGAATAACGAACTTTTAGATAGCATAAATTATCCTGAAGATATAAAAGAATTGGATACGGGACAGCTCAGGCTTTTGTGCAGTGAATTACGCGATTATATGTTGGAATGTTGTTCTGTCAACCCGGGACATTTGGCTTCAAGTTTGGGAGCGGTTGAGTTAATCGTGGCATTGCACTATGTATATGATACTCCTGAAGATAAACTTGTCTTTGATGTAGGGCATCAGGCGTATGCTCATAAAATACTCACGGGCAGGAAAGAACTTTTTCGTAAAAACCGTATGAAAGACGGAATAAGCGGTTTTCCTAATATTTTTGAGAGCGAATATGATGCTTTTGGTACGGGACACTCTTCTACATCTATTTCCGCTGCGCTTGGATTGGCTAAAGCTTCCGCACTTTCCGGTAAAAAGAATAAAGTGGTCGCTCTTATCGGGGATGGCTCTATGACCGGTGGCTTGGCTTATGAGGGATTGAATAATGCCGGGGCTTGTGATGCCGATTTGTTGGTTATTCTGAATGATAATAATCAGTCTATTGATAAAAATACCGGGGCTTTTCACGAATACTTACTTAAAATAACTACCGATCCGGTATATAATAATTTTAAAGAGACTATTTGGGAAAAAGTGGGGAAAGGCAGATTCAGGGATTTTATGCAGAGGATGACTAAGAATACAAAGTCATCTCTTGTTCGCAAATCGGGAGGCTCTCTTTTCGAAGCATTGGGCTTCAGGTATTTCGGTCCTATTGACGGAAATAATATAGAGCAGGTGGTAATGACACTTAAACGTCTTAAATCTCTGAAAGGACCAAGGATTTTACATGTTCTTACCAAAAAAGGGAAGGGCTATATGCCTGCAGAAGCCGATCCTTCCGTATGGCATGCTCCTGGTAAATTCGATCCTGAAACAGGTAAAAGGTTTCTCTGTTCGAACAATATAGCTCGTTATCAAGATGTTTTCGGGGAGGTCTTATCGGACTTGGCAAGAAAGGATGAGCGAATAGTGGGGGTGACTCCGGCAATGTCTACGGGATGCGGAATGAATATTTTCGCCAAAGAATTTCCCGATAGATTTTTCGATGTCGGCATAGAAGAAGAACACGCCGTTACTTTCTCCGCAGGTCTGGTATTAGGAGGAATGAAACCTTATTGTAACATATATTCTTCTTTCTCGCAACGCGCTTACGACCAGATAATACACGATGTCGCATTGCAGAATTTGCCGGTTGTGCTGTGTTTCGATAGGGGAGGCTTGGTAGGAGAAGATGGAGCTACACACACGGGCGCCTTTGATTTGGCGGCATATAGGAGTATTCCCAATGCTATAATATGTGCGCCTTCAAATGAATTGGAATTAAAAAATGCGATGTTCACTGCTCTCGATACGAAAACAGGACCATTTATAATAAGGTATCCTCGTGGAAATGGTGAAGGAGTTGATTGGAAAAATGTCGAATACGGAAAAATACCTGTAGGGAAATCCAAAAATGTGATCACGGGAGAAAAGATAGCCATTCTTGCATTAGGTCCGCAGGTGAATAGAGCGAAAGAAGCTGCTGAAATCATATATAAAGAAAAATCAGTTATGCCCGGAGTTTATAATATGTTATATCTAAAACCTATTGATGAAGATATTTTAGATGATGCGGCAAAAAAATATGATACTATTATAACGGTAGAAGACGGGACGATAAAGGGTGGACTGTATGGCGCCGTTACGGAATATATGGCTGCAAAAAATTATAAGACAAGGATCGTCGGGCTTGGCATTCCTGATAAATTCATTTCTCAGGGCAGCCAAAATGAGCAAAGATCTGAATGTTTAATAGATACTGAAGGTATTTACAAAACGATATTGAAATTTCTTCGATAATTTAAGAGGGAAAAGACTTAAAAGTTTTGGAGATATAAAAATAATATCTATATTTGCAGTCCCTTTGCACGCCGAAAGGAATTGAAATATTGCCGATGTAGCTCAGTTGGCCAGAGCACGTGATTTGTAATCTCGGGGTCGTGGGTTCAAATCCCTCCATCGGCTCAAAATCCGGAAGTGTTTCCGGTCAAAATTGGGTGGATACCAAAGTGGCCAACTGGGGCAGACTGTAAATCTGCTGGCTTACGCCTTCATAAGTTCGAATCTTATTCCACCCACATACGCGGAAGTAGCTCAGTTGGTAGAGCATCAGCCTTCCAAGCTGAGGGTCGCGAGTTCGAACCTCGTCTTCCGCTCCACTCGCCGGTGTAGCTCAGGGGCAGAGCGCATCCTTGGTAAGGATGAGGTCATGAGTTCAATTCTCATCACCGGCTCTGCTCCGGTTTTTTGTTTTAAATTACCGGCATTATTTGGGAAACAACATTTAAACATAATATTATGGCAAAAGAAACTTTTCAAAGAACCAAACCGCATGTCAACATCGGTACTATCGGTCACGTTGACCACGGTAAGACAACCTTGACTGCAGCCATTTCTAAAGTACTTCACGATAAAGGCTACGGTTCAGAGGAACTTAAATCTTTCGATCAGATCGACAACGCTCCTGAAGAGAAAGAAAGAGGTATTACAATCAACAGTTCTCACATTGAGTACGAAACAGCTAACCGTCACTACGCACACGTAGATTGTCCCGGTCACGCTGACTACGTTAAGAATATGGTGACCGGTGCAGCTCAGATGGATGGCGCAATCCTCGTAGTTGCTTCGACAGACGGTCCTATGCCTCAGACACGTGAGCACATCCTTTTGGCTCGTCAGGTAAACGTTCCTAAGATTGTAGTCTTCATGAATAAAGTGGATCTCGTTGAGGATGCAGAAATGCTTGATCTTGTCGAGATGGAAATCCGTGATCTTCTTACATTCTACCAGTATGATGGTGACAACTGTCCTATCATCCGCGGTTCAGCTCTTGGAGCTCTTAACGGAGAGCCTACATGGGTTGCGAAAGTAGAGGAACTTATGGAAGCAGTAGATAACTACATTCCTATTCCTGTTCGTGAGAATGAGAAACCATTCATTATGCCTATCGAGGATGTATTCTCTATCACAGGTCGTGGTACTGTTGTTACAGGTCGTATCGAGAAAGGTACAATCCACGTCAATGATGCAGTAGAACTTGTAGGTTTCGGTGATGCTCCTAAATCATCTGTTGTAACAGGTGTGGAGATGTTCCGTAAACTTCTCGATCAGGGAGAGGCTGGTGATAACGTAGGACTTCTTCTTCGTGGTATCGATAAGAAAGATGTTAAGAGAGGTGAAGTTGTTGCTAAACCTGGCTCAATCACTCCTCACACTCACTTCAAAGCTCAGATTTATGTGCTTAAGAAAGAAGAGGGCGGACGTCACACTCCATTCCACAATAAATATCGTCCTCAGTTCTTTATTCGTACTCTTGACGTAACAGGTGAGATTACACTCCCTGCAGGCGTAGAGATGGTAATGCCTGGCGATAACGTTGAGATCGAGGTTAAGCTTATCACTCCGGTAGCTCTTAACGAGAACCTTCGTTTTGCAATCCGTGAGGGTGGACGTACAGTAGGTGCAGGACAGGTAACTGCAATTCTTGACTAAGAATTCATTCTATAAATAAGAGGTGTTCATTTGAGAATGCCTCTTCTATAGGGGAATAGAACAAGGGTAGTTCAGCGGTCTCCAAAACCGTTAATGTGGGTTCGAATCCTGCTTCCCCTGCCAATAATATATCAAAGGTTACGATTTGGTAATTGTTTAACAGACGTTGTATTGCTTCCATTTTACAATGTCCATTAAAAGTAAAGATGAGAAAGTTCATTAACTATTGCAAAGATTCATTCGTTGAGCTTACTAAAAAAGTAACATGGCCGACTTGGGAGAAACTCCAAAGTTCAGCTATTTTAGTGATGGTCGCCACTGTTATTATGGCAGTTGTACTCTTCGCTATGGATTACGTTTTTGAGCGTCTGATGACTATAATCTACACATTGTAATTTTGATTACTATGGGTGAAATGAAGTGGTATGTTCTCAGGACAGCCGGTAGCAAAGAAAAAAAGGCTAAGGAGCATCTTGAGAAAGAGATTGAAAGGAGTGGTCTCCAAAATCAGGTAGCGCAAGTTTTAGTTCCTGTTAAGAAAGAGATCGTAACTAAAAATAATAAAAGAAAAGTTGTTGAAAAACTCCTTTTCCCCGGTTACGTATTGATACAGGCGGAACTTACTCCTGAACTGGAATATATCATCCGCAATCTTGTTCCCGGAATGTCCGGATTCCTTACGGAAAAACGTGTTTCAAAAGGTACTGCGGTAGAAAGAGTCGCTGTTTCTATTCGTGAAGAGGAGGTTCAGCGTATTCTTGGAGATCAAGACGAGAATGTAGATAATGCAGTCGCTACCGAAGTGAATTATGAAGTAGGAGAAGCCGTAAAGATTACCGATGGTCCGTTCAGCGGATTTAGCGGCACTGTAGACGAGATTATAGAAGACAGAAGCAAGCTCAAAGTCATAGTAGTGATTTTTGGCAGAAAAACTCTGCTGGAGCTCAGTTTTACACAAGTAACTAAAGAGTAAAAATATGGCAAAAGAAGTTACCGGATTTATTAAACTCCAAATTAAAGGTGGAGCAGCCAATCCAGCACCTCCGGTAGGACCGGCACTCGGTTCCAAAGGCTTGAATATTATGGACTTCTGCAAGCAGTTTAATGCTGCTACGCAGGCACAGGCAGGAAAAGTTCTTCCTGTTGTGATTACAGTCTTTTCAGACAAGTCTTTTACATTTGAGGTAAAGCAACCGCCAATAGCTATATCGCTAAAAGAGGCGGCTAAAATTCAGAAAGGTTCAGGTGAGCCTAACAGAGCAAAAGTAGGTTCTGTTACTTGGGATCAGGTTAAAGCAATCGCAGAGAGCAAAATGCCGGATCTTAACGCATTTACATTAAAATCTGCAATGACTATGGTTGCAGGTACTGCGAGAAGTATGGGTATCACTGTTACGGGAGATTTTCCTGAGAACATCTAAAATTCGTATGTGCAATGAGTAAAATCACGAAAAATCAGAAAGCAGTTTTGGCGAAATATGATCCGTCAAAGCAATATTCAATCGCTGAGGCATGCGAATTAGTAAAGGAAGTTACCTATACAAAATTCGATTCTTCAGTAGAAATTACTGCTAACTTGGGTGTTGACCCTCGTAAGGCAAACCAAATGATACGCGGAGTCGTTTCTCTTCCTAATGGAACCGGTAAAACCGTAAGAGTACTTGTACTATGTACTTCAGATAAGGAAGAGGAAGCAAAGGCAGCAGGCGCTGACTATGTAGGACTTGATGAATATATCGAAAAAATCAAATCAGGATGGACAGATATAGATGTTATTATTTGTACACCTTCTGTAATGGCTAAAGTAGGTATCATCGGTCGTATATTGGGACCAAGAGGTCTTATGCCTAACCCTAAGACAGGTACAGTTACCATGGAAGTAGGTAACGCTGTTAAAGAAGTAAAATCAGGTAAGATTGATTTCAAAGTTGATAAAACCGGTATTATTCACGCAGCGATAGGTAAAGCATCTTTTACCGCACAGCAAATTTGCGAGAATGCTACGGAAGTATTGAACGCTATTTTGAAACTTAAACCTCAGTCATTGAAAGGTACTTATTTCAAGAGCGCTTCTATCTGTACTACTATGAGTCCGGGTATTAAAATAGATATTAAAGCATTCACTAACGGTGCTGAGAAATAAAAGTTCATTATTATGAGAAAAGAAGAAAAAAGTCAAGTAATAGAAGCTATCTCGGCAAATATTAAAGAATCTCCTAATTTTTATATTACGGATATTTCAGGTTTGAATGCTGAGGCTACTACAAAACTTCGTAGGGAGTGTTTTACACAAGGAATCAAACTTACTGTTGTAAAAAATACTCTTTTCCGCTATGCTATAAAGAGCTTCAATAATGAAGAAATGGAGACATTGGTTTCTACTCTTGAAGGCAATACGGCAATTATGTATTGTGAGGTTCCTAATGCCCCTGCAAAACTTATAAAGAAGTTCCAAAAAGACGGTTTTGAAAAACCTGCATTTAAAGGAGCTTATGTACAAGAATGTGCATTTGTCGGTGCAGATAAACTCGATGTATTGGCTAATATCAAGTCTAAAGAAGAGTTGCTTGGGGAGATTATCTCTACCCTGCAATCACCTGCTCGCAATGTTATCTCTGCTTTGGAATCAGCCGGAGGAAAACTTGCAGGTATCGTCAAAACACTTTCAGAAAAAGAATAAAAATAATAACAAACAATTTAAATTTATACAATTATGGCAGATGTAAAAGCACTTGCAGAAGAGTTGGTTAACCTTTCTGTAAAAGATGTTCAGGAACTTGCTAAAGTTCTTAAAGAAGAATATGGTATCGAGCCGGCAGCCGCAGCAGTAGCAGTAGCAGCAGGTCCTGCAGCAGGAGCAGCTTCAGCTGCAGCTGAGCAGACAGAATTCGATGTTATTCTTAAAAATGGCGGTGCCGCTAAACTTCAGGTAATTAAAGTTGTTAAAGAGGCTCTTGGTCTTGGACTTAAAGAAGCAAAAGATCTAGTTGACGGCGCTCCTAAAGCAGTAAAAGAGAAAGTATCTAAAGCAGAGGCTGAGCAGCTTAAAGCTACCCTCGAAGAAGCAGGTGCAGAAGTTGAGGTTAAATAACTTCATCTTCTCCCCTTGCGGGAACAAATTCAGGTTTAGAGCCGCCTTTAGGCTCTAAACCTTTTTGTCGTATTTTAGTTTTTCTCTATTACAAAGGTCGACATGTCAAAAAAGACTAACACAAAGCGAATAAATTTCGCAACATCAAAAATCTTGGAATATCCGGATCTTCTTGAAGTTCAGTTAAAATCTTTCAAGGATTTCTTCCAGTTAGAGACTACTCCAGAGAATAGGAGAGATGAAGGTCTTTATAGGGTTTTCCAGGAAATATTTCCAATTGAGGATACTAGGAACAATTATAAATTGGAGTTTATCGATTATTTTATCGATCCGCCATTGTATTCTATTGACGAATGTCTTGAAAGAGGTCTCACATACAGTGTTCCTCTAAAAGCTAAACTCCGCCTTTCATGCACTGATCCTGAGCATGAGGACTTCGATACAAGAGTCCAAGATGTATATTTGGGGAATATTCCATATATGACCCCTGCCGGTACATTTGTTATTAACGGTTCTGAACGTATAATCGTTTCGCAATTGCATAGATCTCCTGGCGTTTTCTTTGACCAGAGTATGCACGCGAACGGAACAAAGCTTTATTCTGCCAGAATAATTCCGTTCAAAGGATCTTGGATTGAATTTGCTACAGACATTAACAATGTTATGTATGCATATATCGATCGTAAAAAGAAATTACCTGTAACCACTCTTTTGAGAGCTATCGGTTACAATGAAGATAAAGATATCATCGATATTTTCGGATTAGCAGATGAGGTCGATGCTACAAAAGAAGTTTTGAAGCAGAATGAAGGTAAGAAACTTGCCGCCAAAGTGCTAAAAATAGAAATTTCCGATTTTGAAGATGAAGAAACAGGTGAGATTATCCCTGTCGAGAGGACAATTACTATTGTAGAGAGAGGAGAAATTCTTAATGAAGAAACGATAGAGAAGATCGTCGATACAGATGTTAAGACTGTTCTTCTTCAGAAGGATGAAGCTAACTCTAACGAGTATGCTATTATCTATAATACTCTTCAAAAAGATCCGAGCAATACAGGTATAGAAGCTGTTAATTATATTTATAAACAGCTTCGTAACTCTGAACCGCCTGATGAGACTACAGCAAGAGATGTAATTGATAAGTTGTTTTTCTCTGATAAGAGATATGATCTCGGCAATGTCGGAAGATATCGTCTTAACAAGAAATTATCCCTTACTACAGATCCTGCGGTAAGAGTGCTTACTAATAACGATATCATAGAGATAATAAAATATTTGATCCAGCTCATTAATTCCAAAGCTACGGTTGATGATATAGATCATTTGAGTAACAGGCGTGTAAGAACAGTAGGCGAGCAGCTTGCAAATCAATTCAGTGTCGGTCTTTCTAGAATGGCTAGGACAATCCGAGAAAGAATGAACGTTAGAGATAGCGAGCAATTCAATCCTATTGATCTTATCAATGCTAAGACTTTGTCTTCTGTAATTAACTCATTCTTCGGTACGAGTCAGTTGTCTCAATTTATGGATCAGACTAACCCGCTTGCAGAAATCACGCATAAACGTCGTCTGTCTGCTTTGGGTCCGGGAGGTCTTTCAAGAGATAGAGCTGGCTTTGAAGTTCGAGATGTACACTATACTCATTACGGTCGTTTATGTCCTATCGAATCTCCGGAAGGTCCTAATATCGGTCTTATTTCATCGCTTTGCGTATATGCGAAAATTAATGAACTTGGTTTCATTGAAACCCCATATCGTCACGTAAAAGGAGGAAAAGTAGATTTGTCCGATAAAGGATGGGAATATATGAGTGCTGAAGAGGAAGAAGATAAGCTTGTTTCTCTTGCCAATGTCCAGATGACTGATGACGGTAAAATTAAAGAAGACCGTATCCAATGTCGCCTCGAGGCGGATTTCCCTGTCGTAACCAAAGAAGAGGTCGATTATATGGATGTGGCTCCTAATCAGATGGCTTCAGTGGCTGCTTCTCTAATCCCATTCCTTGAACATGATGATGCTCACCGTGCCTTGATGGGTGCAAATATGATGCGTCAGGCAGTGCCGCTTCTTTGTCCTGAATCACCTATTGTAGGTACAGGATTGGAAGAAAGAGTATGTTTGGATTCACGTACTCAATATGTTGCAGAGCGTAAAGGGGAAATTACCTATGTGGATGCAAATGAGATTCGTGTAAAATATGAGCGTACGGAAGATGAAAAATTTGTAAGTTTTGCTCCTGAGGAGACTATCTACAAACTTCCTATATATAGAAGGACTAATGCCAGCACTACAGAGACTTTGAAAGCAATCGTTAGAAAAGGCGATATTGTAGAAAAAGGTCAGGTCCTTACGGAAGGATATGCAACTCAGGGTGGCGAATTAGCGCTCGGAAGAAACTTGAAAGTAGCATTTATGCCTTGGAAAGGTTATAACTATGAGGATGCTATCGTTCTTTCTGAAGAGATGGTAAAATGGGATATTCTTACTTCTGTTCACGTTGATGAGTATTTGACAGAAGTCCGTGATACAAAACGCGGTATGGAAGAATTGACTTCCGATATTCCTAATGTGAGTGAAGATGCTACCAAAAATCTTGACAATGATGGTATTGTAAGAATCGGCGCTCATATTGAACCGGGCGATATAATGATCGGTAAGACAACTCCTAAGGGAGAAAGCGATCCTTCTCCTGAAGAAAAACTTTTGAAAGCGATTTTCGGAGATAAGGCAGGAGATGTTAAAGATGCTTCTTTGAAAGCAAACCCTTCATTGAGCGGTACAGTCATTAAAACATCTCTATATGCAAAAGTATCAAAAGATACGGGCAAGCGAGGTGCAAAGACAGATCAAAAGACCAAACTGGAAATTCGTCAAGAAGAATTCAATGCTTATGCTGAAAAATTGCGTACGCAATTCATAAATAAGCTTGCTGTCTTAACAAAAGGTAAAAAGAGCGCAGGAGTAAATGATTTGTATGGAGTAGAAATCATAGCCAAAGGTAAAGATTTCAATGTAGACATTATGAAAGAGATTGATTACGAAAATATCAACTCTAATAGATGGACTACTGATAAGAATACAAATGCTCTTATTCGTGATCTTATAAATAATTATTGTATTACATATAAGGTTGCCGAGTCACAGTGCAAACGAGAAATGGACAAAATCAAAATCGGTGATGAATTACCTAATGGCGTTATGCAACTTGCAAAAGTGTATATTGCTAAAAAAAGGAAAATTACCGTTGGTGATAAAATGGCAGGACGTCACGGTAACAAAGGTATTGTTGCTAAAATAGTACGCCAGGAAGATATGCCTTTCTTGGATGACGGAACTCCTGTAGATATAGTATTGAACCCGCTTGGTGTACCTTCTCGTATGAATTTGGGACAGATTTATGAGACCGTTTTAGGTTGGGCGGGAGCAGAACTCGGACTTAAATTCAGCACTCCGATTTTCGATGGAGCCGGTATAGATGAAATCTGCGAATATACAGATAAAGCAGGCGTTCCTCAATTCGGTAAAACTCTACTTCGTGATGGCGGTACCGGTGATCGTTTTGATCAACCTGCTACCGTAGGTGTGATCTATATGATTAAACTCGGTCACATGGTAGACGATAAGATGCACGCAAGGTCTATCGGTCCTTATTCTCTTATCACTCAACAACCATTGGGAGGTAAAGCTCAATTCGGAGGTCAGAGATTCGGAGAAATGGAGGTCTGGGCTATTGAGGCATTTGGCGCAGCAAATATCTTGCAAGAGATACTTACGGTCAAATCCGATGATGTTACAGGAAGGTCCAAAACATATGAAGCTATTGTCAAAGGCGATCCTATGCCGGCAGCCGGTATACCGGAATCTTTGAACGTATTGCTCCATGAACTTAGAGGTCTTGGACTAAAAGTTACATTGGATTAATTGAATTAAGGACAATTTGTTAAAATAGAGATATGCCTACTTTTAATAATAAAGATAATAAGTTCAAAAGCAATTTCCAGAAGATAAGCATCTCGCTTGCTTCACCGGAGGACATTACTGCAAGATCTTGCGGTGAAGTCCTCAAACCGGAAACTGTCAATTATAGAACATACAAACCTGAAAGAGACGGTCTTTTCTGCGAAAAAATCTTCGGACCTACAAAGGATTACGAATGCTATTGCGGAAAATATAAGAGGATTCGTTATCGCGGAATTGTCTGTGATCGTTGCGGTGTAGAGGTTACTGAAAAGAAAGTACGAAGAGAAAGAATGGGACACATTACGCTTACCGTACCTGTTGCCCATATCTGGTACTTCAAATCTGCACCTAATAAGATTTCTGCCCTATTAGGTATTCCTGCAAAAAAATTGGAGTCCGTTATTTACTATGAAAAATACATAGTAATCAAATCGGGAGCCAGTGGAGTTGCTAAGATGGAATTGTTATCGGAGGATGAATACCTTGATATTCTCGATAGAATCCCGGATAACTACAATCTTCCTGATGATGATCCTAATAAGTTCATTGCAAAGATGGGAGCTGAAGGTATCTATGATTTGCTCAAAGAAACAGATATTGAGGCAATAGGGAAAGAACTCCGTACGAAAATGAAAACAGAGACTTCCCAGCAGAGAAAAACCGAATTGCTCAAAAGATTGAGTATTGTAAAATGGTTCCAGGAGTCTAACGGAGTAAACCGTCCTGAGTGGATGATTATGAAAGTTATACCTGTCATTCCACCGGATTTACGTCCTTTAGTACCGCTAGATGGAGGTAGATTTGCTACTTCCGACTTGAATGATTTGTACAGAAGGGTAATCATCAGGAACAACCGTCTCAAAAAACTCATTGAGATAAAAGCGCCTGAAGTGATTTTGAGAAACGAAAAACGTATGTTGCAGGAAGCTGTAGATTCGTTATTCGACAATTCAAAGAAATCAAGCGCAGTAAAGAGCGAGTCTAACAGAGCATTAAAATCTCTTTCAGATAGCTTGAAAGGAAAGCAAGGACGTTTCCGTCAGAACTTGCTCGGTAAACGTGTAGACTATTCTGCTCGTTCGGTTATCGTTGTCGGTCCTGAATTGAATATGCACGAATGCGGTTTGCCTAAATTTATGGCTGCCGAACTTTACAAACCTTTTATTATCAGGAAATTGATAGAAAGAGGTATTGTAAAAACCGTTAAGAGTGCGAAGAAAATTGTAGATAGAAAGGATGCAGTAATTTGGGATATTCTTGAAAACGTAATGAAAGGACATCCTGTATTGCTTAATCGCGCACCTACATTGCACAGACTCGGTATTCAGGCTTTCCAGCCAAGAATGATCGAAGGAAAAGCAATCCAGCTTCATCCGCTTGCTTGTACTGCATTCAATGCAGACTTTGATGGAGACCAGATGGCAGTCCATCTTCCATTGGGCAATGCTGCCGTAATGGAAGCACAACTCCTTATGCTTGGCTCTCAAAATATTTTGAACCCTGCTAACGGTTCTCCTATTACGGTGCCTTCTCAAGATATGGTATTAGGTCTTTACTATATCACAAAAGCAAAAGAAGGAGCTAAAGGTGAAGGAATGAGTTTTTATGGTCCAGAGGAGGTTATTGTCGCTTATGATGAAAAAGCAGTGGAAATGCACGCAAAGGTAAAAGTGCGTCTTCCTATTGATAAACTCAATCCTGAAAAAGGAAATCATTTAGTAGAAACGACTCCGGGACGTATTATTGTCAACCAATATGTACCTGAGGAAGTTCCTTATGTAAATGAAGTATTAGGCAAAAAAGCCCTTAGAAAAATTATTACGGAAGTAATTAAAAGAACCGGTGTGACAAGAACAGCTCAATTCCTTGATGATATTAAGAATTTAGGATACGAGCAGGCATTCAAAGCCGGTATCTCATTCAACCTGGGTGATGTTTTGATTCCGGATGAAAAGGTTAAGTTGATCGAGAAAGGGTATAAGCAGGTTGAAGATATTAAAAACAACTATGCTATGGGATTCATTACCAATAACGAACGTTACAATAAAGTTATTGATATCTGGACTTCTATAGATAACAAACTTACAGGTATAGTAGAAAAACAAATTTCTACAGACCAAAAAGGCTTCAACCCTGTTTATATGATGTTGGATTCAGGAGCGCGTGGTTCTACACAGCAGATTAAACAGCTTTGCGGAATGCGTGGTCTTATGGCAAAACCTCAAAAATCAGGTTCTTCAGGAGCAGAAATTATCGAAAACCCTATTATCTCCAATTTGAAAGAAGGTATGACGGTGCTTGAGTACTTTATTTCTACTCACGGTGCTCGTAAAGGTTTGGCTGATACTGCATTGAAGACAGCAGACGCCGGTTATTTGACTCGTCGTTTAGTGGATGTATCTCATGATGTTATTATCACGGAAGAGGATTGCGGTACACTTAGAGGTCTTATTGCTACGGCTATTAAGAATAAAGATGAAGTAGTTGAATCTCTCGGAGAAAGAATACTTGGTAGAACATCAGTTCACGATATTTTCAATCCTCTTACAGGAGAGAGAATTTTACAGGCAGGAGAAGAAATAAAAGAAGATATTGCGGCGCTTATAGATACATTGCCTATCGAACAAGTGGAGATCCGTTCAGTACTCACTTGCGAATCACGAAAAGGTGTTTGTGCAAAATGTTACGGACGTAACCTGGCAACAAGCCGTATGGTAGAAAGGGGAGAGGTTGTAGGTGTTATCGCTGCTCAATCAATCGGTGAACCTGGTACACAGCTTACTCTTCGTACATTCCACGTCGGAGGTACAGCTTCTTCTACAGCAGCTGACTCTTCTATCGAGTCCAAATACGATGCAAAACTACAATACGATGAATTGAAAACCATTCAGAGAATTACTGCTGATGGTACGACACAAGAAGTCGTAGTCAGCCGAATGGCAGAGTTGCGCATCATTGATGAAAATACAGGCATTACTTATTCTCAATACGATATACCTTATGGAGCTATTCTTTATAAAAAAGATGGAGAAATAGTAAAGAAAGGAGATTTAATTTGCGAATGGGATGCATATAACGCTATCACTATAGTAGAAACTTCAGGTAAAGTTCATTTTGAAAACCTTATAGAAGGTGTTACATTCAGAGAAGAAGTTGCCGATGAATATTCTGTAAATCGTGATAAAGTCATCATCGAGGCTCGTGACAAGACTAAAAACCCTTCACTCAATATCTTGAATGAACAAGGAGAAAGTATTAAGCAGTTCAACTTACCTGTTGGTGCGCATGTTATGTTCAATGACGGCGCCTCTGTAAAAGTTGGCGATGTTATTATTAAAATTCCTCGCGCTATCGGTAAGTCAAGCGATATTACAGGAGGTCTTCCTCGTGTGACCGAATTGTTTGAAGCACGTAATCCTTCAAGCCCTGCCGTTATCTCCGAGATAAATGGAGAGGTAATTATGGGCAAGATAAAGAGAGGTAATAGGGAGATTATAATTAAGAATAAATCCGGTCTTGAAAAACGCTACCTTGTTCCTCTTACAAAGCAAATCTTAGTTCAGGAAAATGACTATGTAAAAGCAGGTACAAGATTGTCAGACGGAGGTATTTCTCCGGCAGATATTCTTAACGTATTAGGACCTGTTAAGGCTCAAGAATATATTGTAAATGAAGTTCAGGCTGTTTACCGTTTGCAAGGTGTGAAAATCAACGACAAACACTTTGAAATTATCGTAAGACAGATGATGCGTAAAGTAGAGATTACAAATCCGGGAGATACCGATTTCTTACAAGAAGAACTTGTAGACAAATGGACCTTTATGGATGTAAACGATGCTATTTACGGTAAATATTATATTCTTGACCATGGTGATTCTCAAAGATTTGCAACCGGAGATATTATAGATGCAAGAGATATGAGAAATGAAAATTCATCTCTCGAAAGACAAGGACTTAAAATGATGGCTGTACGTGAAGCAATGCCTGCAACATCTAAACTCGTATTGCAAGGTATTACAAGAGCCGCATTGAAGACCAATAGCTTTATCTCTGCCGCTTCGTTTCAGGAAACCACGAAAGTGCTTTCAGAAGCTGCTATCCGAGGTCGTGTAGACACACTTGAAGGTCTGAAAGAGAACGTTATCTGCGGTCATCTTATTCCTGCCGGTACAGGTATGAAAGAATACCAAGACATTGTTGTCAGCAGCAAATCTGATTTTGAAGAAGAAATGAACGAACTTTAATATTTCGGATTGATTAACAATAATTACTAAAAATTTACCCCCGAAAATTTTCGGGGGTAAATTTTTTATTTTTCTTCGATAGGACGTAATGAATATCCTTCACCGCGATAGTAAGAACTACTTGGCGTTATGAATTTAGAAGTGAAAGAAAAACGTCTTGCATTACCGGCGCTCCCTGCACCCGAACTCCAGTAATAACCGGCATAATTGCTCTCAACATCATAAATCATTCCATCTGTATGAGAACGATTTCCATTAGCAGGAAAGAAAAACAAATCTCCCGTTTTATTCGGTTTTGTATAGAAATACCATCCTTTTTTGAATACGCCTGACACATTTCCGGCATCCTCATGTCCATATCCATTAGTCTCACCCGTGGTTGTAAAACCATTAAAAGCATCAGGATCTGGTACACAGAAACCAGAAGGACTCGGATCATATATGGTTTTTACCACATTAGCCGTATTTCCGTTATCCCACATATTATCAATATCATAATCCATTTGATAAGCTAAATTGAATTTATTAGGATTTTGGATTCCCGGACCGATGTTAAAAAGAGCTTTCAATCCTTTAATAGAAAACTTATAAGCCTCATTATCCGCGAAACATATCTTATCAATACCGTTTCCGCTCCCTGCCAACATCGGATCCTTTCTGCCCCACTGATAATACACATTGTTCCCCGATGTCGAAGCGCCGCTTTCAGAATGTGCCTTTTGCTTAAATACAATCGTTTCCGAAATCTTCCCACCATCCTGCTTAATACGTGCAGATACCGAACGTGCCTCATATCTTTCCTTAACACTGTACTCGCACCAACCTAAATTAAAAGGTAAAAATTTATAAGAAACATTCTTATTATTCGTCACCTCAACAGACGTCAAATTTTTATCCGTCGCCCAAATATGCCAGCTCCACATAATCACTCCATTATTATCTCTCACTGCAATTACTGCATTACCGGAACAAATACTTTCCTTTTTAACCCTAAACGAAACGTAACCTGCTTCGTACTTAATCTCACTCACTAAATCCTTCACGTCCTGCCACACCAAACAAGCATCCTTTACTCCATCAATCTGCGCCTTCTTTATAGTATTCTCCTTATAATCCTTAAACTTATATGAATTATATGCCGTAGCATTCTCCACTCCACCTTTCATCGCGTTACCATAAATGACAGGAAATCTATAAGTACCCGGATTATGAATAACATAACAATTTGCCGTCGTCTGCCCCTTACCGTGCTCATTACCAAGCACATCCACCAACGATAAATCCACATTGCTCACCTCAGCCTTACTCCTCAAATTATCACTCGGTTCCTCAATTGTCTTCGCGACTTGCGCAGTAAACGTAGCATTGTAAGTCTTTGCCTGCAAATCCCCTGCACTATCTTCAGTCGTTAGTGTCAGATAATCAGGCTTTTTCTCGCTCCAGCTCTCTCCTCCGTCCGTTGAGAACTCCATCTTCCAAGACCTAAACGCATCATTATCACCTACTTTCATAACACTCTTAACCGTATAAGCCACGTTCCCTGTACCATCATAATTAGCCTCTCCTGCCACCGTCACGCCCAACACAAAAGTCGTATCCTTCTTCGGTTGTGGCTGCGGAGTCGGATTTTCAGGCTTCTTCTTCTCCGTAAGATCCTTCTTACACCCCAATAACAACGCAGAAATCGCGCCAACAATCAATATCGCTCTAAATAAACGTCTCATTATAAAATAATTATAAAATTTAACATATCAAAACTCCCTCCTCCCTAACGGGATCAAAGAGCATCAAAATAAACCACAAATATAACTATTTTCTACCAATCTTACCTTAATATTCTCGCCTAAAATTCCCCCGTTCGCATCCCTTTCGGACGGCAGTCCCTGCCCTCCCTCGGGTTGCTCAGGGAAAAGCCGCAGCCGCTTGGGCGCGCCTGCTGAGATTTCAATAGGAAGATTGTCGGCGTCACCGCCGCCGACCAATCCCTGCTAAAAAAATAATTCATCAACTCTTTTTTCTGAAATGCGTAAATATTTTTTAGGAATTGCAAACTTCTTAAAAGAAGAAACCACATAAAAGTATCACGCAATTCATCCACAGTCTTGCTTGTGCCATTCTTATACTGCAGAGATAAATTTCTGACTTCTTGCATAAACATCTTCTTGGTCCTGTTCTTGCAATAAATTCTATAAGGCTTTATATATGCTCCAAGAAAATCGCATCCATATTTATAATGAGTCAATCTTATCTTTTTAGGATGTAATGTCAACAAAAGTTCATTGGATAAAAATTTTTGTAAGGAGGGGTGCCCTCCTTACAATCTCCCTAAGAGGCTATCGCACAAGCCACCTATAAGTAATACTTATTTTTCCTTGGCAGGACGAACCGAAAACCCGTAACTACGGCCCGCGTAGCCCAGTTGGTTGACGA
>JBQMXN010000020.1:0-31485 GCA_052173975.1 Candidatus Cryptobacteroides sp.
AAAAGGCAATAGTAAGTCTGCTATTCAATCACGCTCTTACTGCTATTCAATTCAAAACAGGTTCACAACTACCATCAGGCATCACTATAAAGTCCATCTCCTTTAAGAATATTTATTTCAAAGGAGAGCATTTCATTGGAGCAAGAGAGGACGATGCTTGGAAGGTAGACCAAACACAGAAGAGAGACTTTACTCTTAATCTAAACTACTCTTCTGATGGAACAGCGGGAAAAGACATCACGACTCCGGATAACACTTTCTTCTTATTACCACAGGTATTACCTTCCGATGCTGTATTGGAAGTGACGATGATGATTAACGGGCAACTGAAAACACTAAAAAAAGCTATTAATGGGAAGACATGGAAACAAGGAGAGAAGATTGTGTATAATCTATCGTCTTCTAAAATAACACAAGAGACGTTTACTCTTGAGGCAGTGGCAACGGGGACTGCTAATTACAACGGAACAGGAAACATTTCGTATACTGTAAAAAGTACTAAAAAGGATGGATTCGGACACGTCTCTTTCGCCCCGTGGACAATGGAGTTCTCAACAGATAACGGGGCACACTGGACAAATACCAAGCCCGACTTCATCACTCTGACGACACAGGAGAATAACGGGGATTTAACGGCAAAGAGTTATACGGCCACGTTTGCTGCCCAGGAGAAGACCATTGGAGGCACAAGTGCCGACATACTCAAAGCAAGAGAGATTCTTAATGACGTAGACCTTTCGCACAGAGATATACATGGGAATACGCATAGCAACGGACAGACTACTGCCAACTGCTATGTAATACATAACCCCGGCACGTACAAGTTCCCCGCCATCTATGGGAATGCGATGAAAAACGGAGCGGATAACAAATCAGCGTATAAGTCGACTAAAAATGGTTGGAATATCCTCTCGCCGTTTATCAACGCTTATGGGCAAGGCATCACTAAGCCGCAGATAGACAATATCAACAACGCGTGTCTTATCTGGCAAGACACACAGAACCTAATTTCGAATATTAGTTACACAGCAGATGGATATGTACACTTCTCTGTGGATAAAGCTACTATTCACAACGGAAATGCTATTATTGCGGTGCGAGATGATTCTAACACCATTCTTTGGAGTTGGCACATTTGGGTAACGGAAGAAGACCTCACTCCCGTAGAAGTAACAAATTATCAAGGCATCAAGTACAACTTCATGCCCATAAACCTAGGGTGGTGCGGGCTAAATAATGACTATTATAATAAAAGAGAGGTATTGGTAAAAATTAAGCAAACAGAGGGAAACAAAGTGCAAGAAGTAATTTTAAGGCAAAGAAAGTTCGAGTTATCACATAGAGACGGGAACTGCACTTTCTATCAGTGGGGAAGAAAAGACCCGATGCTGCCGGGAAATGGCATCGGTGATGCGGATAAGACTTGCTATACTACTGACGACCGTTATCAGTTTGCATATCAAGGCCATGGAGTACCGCTTAATACTACTGACATTAAGGAGTACATTCGTAACCCTCATAAATTCAATATCTATAATTATATGGATAATAAGTATTATAATCTGTGGAGTACGGATAATGCTAGGACTGATGGAAATGATGATGTGGTGATAAAGAGTGTATATGACCCTAGTCCCGTAGGGTATTCTCTTCCGGCATCCAATGCTTTCACAGGGTTTACCACAACAGGGCAAAATACAAGTAATCCTGCTGAATTTAACGTTAAAGGGAACTTTAATAAAGGGTGGCTGTTCTACTGTAAACCAAACAAACAAGTGGACACAGTTTTCTTTCCTGCGTGCGGCTCTCGCCACTCCACTACCGGTTCGTTGGGCTACGTGACGACGGGCGGCTTCTGTTATGTTGCCGGTCCTTACGATGGGGGCAGCGGTCACTTCTTGAGTTTCATCTCGGGCTACGTCGGCCCACTGCACGAATACTACCGTAGTTACGGGTTTGCGGTACGCTGCGCCAAGGAAAAGTAGAGAAAGATGTGCGTTTGGGAGTGAGAAAAGGTATGTTGTAGTTGCAATTCAAGGGTGAGTTGGAGATGGTTGAAGAGGAAGTGTGTGTTAGGAAAAATTGCAATTGCAGGATAGTTTGTAGGGAGTTGCAAGGAAAGACTGTGTCAGCCATGACAGCATAAATGGAGGGGACCCATGCTTTGCATGGGGAGGATGAAGCAAAGCGGAAGTCGACTCATTGTAACTCCCTACAAATAGCATCTAAACCAAATAAAATTTTAAAATGTAAAAAGAAAGAACAATAGAAAAAACAAAACATAGAGTAAAATGAATTAAACAGTTCTCGGAATAATTAATAATAACATTTCTCTGATTTTAATAATTCGAAACGAGAACTAAACGCCCCTAAGATGTAAGTAGTAATACTTCTCTTAGGGGTTTTATTCGTACTAACTCATAGGTTCAATATCAATGTAGTGATGGACGGTAAGTACTATAACCTGTGGAGTACGGATAATGATAAGACTGATGCTAATAATGAAGTGGTAATAAAGAGTGTTTATGACCCTAGTCCCGTAGGGTATTCTCTCCCGGCATCCAATTCCTTCACAGGGTTTACCACAACAGGATTAAGTGCAGGAACTAATACTACTCCTGCTACTCCTGAGCAGATAAATGTAAAACTACCTTTTGATAAAGGATACTATTTCTATACAAAAAAGAATAAACAAGGAAATATATTCTTTTTCCCTATTTCCGGTCGTAGACAACCGCAATCAGGTATTATGGGATTAGCTTCATCGCACGGATATAGTTGGGATTCAGGACCATATTCATTGACTGAAGGTAGGACATTTTGCCTTACCCTTGGAATTATAAATCCTTTAGATTATTACCGCCGTAATTACGGTCTCCCTGTTCGCAGCGCAGAGGAGAAGAAAAGTTGATGTAGGTTGTAAAGAGTTACAATGTGCTGACTTCCGCTGCGCTTCATCATCCCCATGCAAAGCATGGGTCCCCTCCATTTATGATGTCATGGATGACACAGTCGCACATTGCAACTCCTACAACACACAAAAAGATTAACGCTTTAAAGGGGACAAATTCAAAAAACAACAAACTCTGACTAACAACACATAAGAAACATACAAATATAACATAAGATTTATACTTCGTACATTTCTTGTCTTTTTTATATTAATTATTTTGTATTTTATATAGTTTCGCTTGACAGGCATTATACAGCCCTCATAAATACAATATCAAGCGTGTGATGGACGGCAAGTACTATAACCTGTGGAGTACGGACAATGATAGTACAATGGATAAACTGTTTAAAATAAAAGACCTCCGTAAACGGAGGCCATTATCTTTTTTAAAGTGCAGATGGACGCAACTGGGCATTCCATATACACTGCTTTTATTTTACAAAGGTAAAATAATTATGTTGATTTACAAATATTATTTCAAAAAACTGCTAAACTATAATTCCAGTATTCTTTTCTATTAATTCTCTAATTCTAGGAACTTTTTCATAAAGTCTTATAGTCGCAACTCTAAGTTCTGATTGTAAACTATTTGCTCTATTAACAGAAATACGCCTTAAAAGATAATCTAAAATTTGCAGCGCTCCTATTAAGTTTTGGTTTTCGCTTGGCTTTAATGAAGGACACGCTATACCTTTCAATATACCGAAAACAAGTTTAAATTCATAAATAACATTACCATGGGCACAGGCATTTCTAAGTTCACGTATTGCAGAAATATATGATTTAAACACTGACACAGCTGTTTCACCATATCGACAGGAGATTAATTTTTTGTCTTTATTGAGTATCAAACTATCATATAAAACTTCCAAATTACCCAAAGTCATAAACTCTATTGTCTTCCACGCCGGAGCATAATCACCTTCATATTTCTTATGGTGATTTCTGATAGTCGGTTTATTTCGGATATGAGAATAAACCTCCTTTTTAAATGATTTTATAAAATCAGGTTTCATCACAGATGGATTTACAAACCAAAAAGGATCATTATGATATTTCAATGATATTTGATATATGATTGTCGTACGGAGCGAAAACTCAATTCTTGCCAAATACTTATTCAAAATCGAGCGCAAATCGAAATCATAATAATATAACGCAACAATATCTTCTATCTTTGTATACGAACAAACGTTATAATCTCTTGTTTTACCTGTTTTTGGAAAAGTTAATTCAAAAGGAAATATGTAGAATCCAAGCCTATAGTAGCCTATATCAGAAAGATACTCCTTCGCCTTATTCTCATCTTTAATAATAACTCCTCTACTTCTTAAAATTGAAATCTGTTCTTCATAAGATTTCGCCTTTTTATTATATGTAAGTTTCCCTCCCATCAAAATCTTCTATTAAAGTTCACAAAGATAGCAAAATACTATTTCATAAATTCAATATCAAGTTAGAGATGGACGGCAAGTACTATAACCTGTGGAGTACGGATAATGATAGACTATATCCTAATGATGAAGTGGTGATAAAAAGTGTGTATGACCCCAGTCCCGTAGGGTATTCTCTTCCGGCATCTAATGCTTTCACGGGGTTCACTACAACAGGAGCGAATGTAGGAGCTGCTCATACTCCTCTTACTCCTGAACAAAGAGCACAATTAAATGTCAAAGGTAATTTTGATAAAGGATGGGATTTCTACACTAAACCAGATAAACAACATACAACATTCTTTCCTGCTTCAGGCTTTCGCAATCACAGTTCAGGTTCGTTACTAAGCGTTTTTATATATGGATATTATTTGACCTCAGGTTCATTTGAGCATATACGAGAATGGATACTACATTTCGACTCAGGGTTCGTCTTTCCACTCAACTACGACCATCAACATTCTTTCGGATTTCCTGTTCGCAGCGCAGAGGAGAAGTAATGGAGGTATGTTGTAGGGAGTTACAATGCGCTGACTTCCTGACGAGCGAGAGCGAGGAAGAGCAGGTGAGGGGTGCTAAGATGCAGCCCCTCACGGTAGTGGGAGGGATTGGTCAGCGGCTGTGTCCGCTGCCAATCTTCGTATTGAGTTTTCAGCAGGCGCGAGCAGCGGCTGCGGCTTTTCCCTGAGCAGCCCGAGGGAGGGCAGGAACTGCCGTCCGAAAGGGATGCGAAGGGGGGAATTTTAGCATGGATTTGGAGAGTCGATAGGGGTTTAGTGAAGTTTTTTTGACTTTTGCATTCTTATTGCGTATTTTTGCTGAATATAGGAGAGGCGATTTGTCGCGCCGTTGTTTATGGTGAGGAAAGTCCGGACAGGGAAGGGCGACTTGCTGCGGAAAGCGCAGATGGGAGTAATCTTATGATACTGTAACAGAAAATAACCGCCGATTTTCGGCAAGGGTGAAAACGTGCGGTAAGAGCGCACGATGTATTTCGAAGACGGGATACAGGTACGGTTCCAAGTCCTGCAAAACCAAATATACTGACAGATGAGGTCTGCCCGGCCGATGTCAGGGGGTAGGTTGCGAAGATAAATGGCAAATTAAAACAGAACCCGGCTTACGGCTTCTCCTAACTAATTCAAGAGGGTTACTAAAATATCAGCAGCCCTCTTTTTTGTTGTTTGCTCTTGCTGTTTCTTCTAAATCGAGCGCTTCTGCGAGTACAAGTATAGGATTTTTAACGTTATACCCTGTGGACATTTCTATCTGCCATTTGCAAGTATCGCATTCGCTTACGACAAATTCAGGATTAACGGCTCTTATCTGTTCGAATACGGGTCTGCCGATCTCTTGAGCGAATTTGTAATTTTCCTTTTTAAAACCGTAAGTACCGGCAATACCGCAACATCCGCTTTCCAGAACAGTGAAATCCATTCCGGGAATCATTTTCATTAGTTCTTTGGTAAAAATACTCCAACCTAACTTCTCAACATGGCAAGGAATATGGTATGCGGCTTTTGCTTTATAGTCTTTTTTGAATACCAATTGGATTTTATTGCTGTCCAGCAATTCGTATAAAAATTTTTCTACCAAGACGATGCTATCTCTTACCTGCGAATTATCTACGTTCAAGATATCGGGATACTCGTCTCTCATAGTAAATGTACATGTAGAGGCAGTAGCTACTATACGCATCCCTTTATTTACATATTTTGTGAATTCTTTTACATTGTGCTTTGCGTGTTTTGCGGCAGATTTCCACATCCCGTTTGAAATCATTGCCACTCCGCAACATTTTTCATCCAAAAGGTTTACTCCATAGCCTATTGCATTCATTATATTTACAAAAGCCGATCCTACTTCAGGATGCTGGAATTCGGTAGAGCATCCGTGGAAAAAAGCAATTTGATTCCGGTAAGAAGCCTGTTTCTTCTTAAATTTCAGATTGAATTCACTTATAAAACCTTTTGCTTTATATTTCGGAAATGTTCTGTGTTTATCTACTTTCAATATGGCATCCATCAAAAATTTCACAGGTCTTGCAGCCATCATTGAATTTATCAGACCGGCAAACGGGCGAGCCGTTTTTCCCATAAAATCGGTACTTGCAAGAATAATATCCCTTAAGCCGGGTCTATGTTTACTATAATTCTTTCTTGCAGAATGTATTATATCGGCTATTTTAACGCCGGAAGGGCAAGCCACCTCGCAACGTTTACAGTTCATACAATATTTCAAATTTTCATCGAAATAAAAGCCGTTTTTAAGACGTAAACGTTCTCCGTCAGGTCCTGCCTGTTTAGGTCCAGGATACAGCGGATTGACAGGTACAACAGGACAGTATACAGTGCAAATTGTACACTTTATACATTCTTCAAAATTATTGATGCTTATGTTTTTCTCTTGCATAACCGTATCTCCTATCCTAAAATTTGCTCTGCTGCTTTGAATGCTGTCATTATGGCAATGCCTGCTCCGCTACCTTCATAGAGAGGATTTGCGCCACCAACTTCTGCGCCTATCACATACATATTAGATATGATTTTTCCATTTTTATAAGGATGAAAATCATTATCCGTTTTCACTCCGAAACCGGTAAAATTTTGTTTTGCGAAAAAATCCTCATCATACCAATTGCTTCTATCGACTTCATATTCGATATCGGTATCGAAAACAGGTTCATAAACTTTTTCAGGAGTTGAGATAAGTCCTTTACCGAATAGACCTCCCGTTGCCAGGATAAAGGAATCTGCTTGTATATGCAGTTCTCCTAAATTTGCCGTTTTGATATATTCTACTTTTCCTCCTTCGCAATGAGCGGATACGACTTCATCCCCCATCATAAAAATACCGCCCAATGATTCAAAAGTAGACTTTAATGAAATTTGCGATCTCATTCCGGGAACTGATGGCGGCATTGTTCCGATGAACATAACTTTAGTCTTGATTACTTCTTTGAGGATATTAATACTCTCATAAGTTTTCAAACCGAAAACACTTGGAAGTACTACAATATCTTCTTTTTCTATCATAGAATTTACTTGTTCTGCAAACTGCATCGTAGCAGATAAACTATCCAGCACTCTTGCAATGTTTACAGACCGCATTTCGCTTGGATTTTGTCTTACGGATTCCAATTCATCCAATCTTATAGTCTTTATATTGCATTTTATTCCCTTTTTTTCCATCGCTTCAGCAATAAGAGCAGTATTGAAATCCATATAGCCTGCAATATTAATTATCAAAGCTTTATCTCCTATTTTTTCTTCTTTAGATGTGAAAATCGAGATATCATCTAAAGCAAGCCAACAGGGTTTTATATTGCCGATAGGGGTAAACATATAACTGTTTTTTTCGAAATTGCCTTTCAGCCCGACTCCGCAAGAATCAAAGAATAAAGTAGTTTGCATTAAATATTCTCTGATTTTTACCAAACCTATTTTTTTATACGGATGTTCTGAAGGTAATTTTTCTATATCTTTCAAAGGCTCTTCCACTTCTTCTCCTGAAGGCAATTTCGAAAGCAATCCGAAACTTCCGGATGAAAAGTGCATTGCATTTTGCCCTGATGAGACTATAAGACATTTTTTGCCTGATTTCTGTAACTTAATACCGGCAGTCAGTGCAGATAAACCACCTCCTATTATTATTACATCATATTTCATAGCATTAGATCCTTTAATTTATTCTTCATTAAGCCCAAGTACTCCTGAATATACCCATTGAGTGTATTCACTCTCCCGCAATGTTTCTCCCCATGCGACAGGGTACATTCCTTTCCATCTTTCATTCATAAAGCGTTTCAAATCCTTTCTTGCACGGGAAGCACATCCGTGAGCATTTACAAGCAGGCCTGCCGCCCTGCAAGCGCATAATTCTCCCTGACACGTTCCCATTCCTACTCTTGTCCTCCTTCTTAAGTCAACAAGACCATTAACATTCAAATTTTCAATTGCACTGTTTACCTCTCCGACAGCTACTTCTTCACACTCACATACTAAACTTTGATCATATTCGGATTTCAAATCCATATGGCCGGCAAAATCTCCAGCCCTTCCAACGGCTGCTTTCTGAGGTGTACTTGGGACATTCCAGATTTTTTTTGCTACTTCTTCTATATTTTTAGCCGACGAACCGGGTAAAGGAATTTGAGCCGTAGTGCATTTGGCTTTTATACCTAACTTTTTACATACTGCATCGGTAGCTTCTTCCGCCATAAGTCTATAAGTCATCAATTTACCTCCTGTTATGGTGATAAAGCCTTTTATACCATCTCTTGTCTCGTGGTCAAGACAAACTATGCCTCTACTGATATTTCTACCGGTAGGATCATTATCTGCCGAAACCAAAGGACGAACTCCGGCATAGGCACGCAATATTCTCGTAGAAGCCAACGAAGGAGCCAATTTAGCTCCCTCTTCAAGCAACAAGTCCACTTCATCAGGAGTAACTCTCATATTATCACATTCTTCGTATGGAACTCTTGTAGAAGTAGTTCCTATGACGCATACAGTGTCACCGGGTACTAGAATATCGGCATTTGCCGGTTTACGGCAACGATTTAACACAATACCATTTACCCTATGAGCAAAAATAAGAAGCGCTCCTTTGGCAGGAAACATTCCGACTTGAGCGCCTGCCATCTCTGCAATATGATGTCCCCAAATACCTCCTGCATTTACAACAACCGGGGCATAATATTCTGAAACGATACCTGTATTTTTATCAAGCACCTTGATACCTGTAATAGTGTCTTGTTTTTTGATAAATTCGATTAATTCGTGATAAATCAAGACTTTTGCACCATGCAACTTAGCATCGAACATATTTGCAGCACACAGCCTGAAAGGATCAACCGATCCGTCAGGTACTCTTACTGCTCCTATAATATCCGGATTTACAGAAGGCTCAAGAATTTTTGCCTCTTTAGGATCTATTATATCAGCAGAAATACCTGCTGCCCTGCATGATTCAACGAATTTGGCTTGATATGCCAAATCATCTTCAGGGAGAGTAATAAAAAAACCGGAAGTATCATCAACACAATTACTTGCGATCTGCTTGAGAATCAAATTTTCTTTTATACATTCAGAAGCTGACTCTTTATCGGTAACAGCATATCTTGCTCCACTGTGAAGCAAACCGTGATTACGGCCTGTAGCTCCTGTTGCAATATCATTTCTTTCCACTAAAAGGACTTTCAGACCTCTTAAAGCACAGTCACGAGCAGTACCGGCGCCGGTAGCTCCACCACCGATGATAATAACATCAAACTCTTTATCCATTTTGATTCTCTTTTATTGGCTTTCGTTTCAAAAGCTAAATATAGAAATTTATTTTCATTTTAAAACCAACAAAAGGGAGAAATATATAAATACGGAAATTTTCAGATTTAATTTAATATCGGTTCCGCAATTAAATCATATTCGTATGCACCTGTTATACGAACATTAAAGAATTTTCCAATCATTTTTTCCGGAGACGTCACATCAAAAATTTCAGGAGAAAATTTCACTAAAATTTCTCCATCCACATCAGGACTCTCAAATTCACTCCTGCATACAAGCAAATCATCATTCACATAGTCGACTAATACCTCATACTCTTTTCCTACTCTGCTCTGATTATAATTTGCGGAAATTTCACTTTGCAAGGTCATCAACTTTTCTAAACGCTCGTGCTTAACGTTCTCCGGAATAACATCTTTGAAATGCTTTGCATCATATGTTCCTTCTTCTTCAGAATAAGTAAAAGCTCCTAATCTTTCAAATTTGGCTTCTTTTACAAATTCTAATAATTCTTCAAACTCAACATCAGTTTCACCGGGATGCCCGACAATCATCGTTGTCCTTAAAACTACTCCCGGAACTTTTTCTCTCATAGCAGCAATCAGAGCTTTTGTTCTATTCCCATCTATATGTCTGTGCATCATATTCAAGACATTATCTGAAATATGCTGCAACGGTATATCCATATATCTGCATATTTTAGAATTTACAGCCATCTGATCAAGGACATCCTCAGGAAAATCGGTAGGATAAGAATAATGTATCCTTAAACGTTTGATTTCCGGAATTTCAGATAATTTTTCCAATAACGCAGCCAAAGAACGCTTCTTATAAATATCCAAACCATAATAGGTGGTATCTTGAGCTATTATAATCAATTCTTTAACTCCTTTCACGGCAAGTTCGCGCGCCTCTTTGACAAGTTCTTCAATAGGTACGCTTTTATGTGCTCCGCGAATAAACGGAATTGCGCAATAAGAACAACGCCTGTCACATCCCTCAGAAATTTTCAGATAAGCATAACTACCTTGTCCATCCGTAAGATACCTTTGAGAAGCATCAATTTCACTATACCTGCACCCTAATGCTTTTATTACAGGAGAGAAATCCCTTGCCCCAAACCAATAATCTACCTCAGGAATTAATTTAGGCATTTGAGCCATATAACGCTGAGAAAGACATCCGAAAACCAATATTTTCCCGATTTGCCCTATTCTCTTTTTCTCAACAGCTCCCAAAATAGTATTTATCGACTCTTCTTTGGCATCACCGATAAATCCGCAGGTATTCAATAAAAGATAATCTACCTGAACATCTTCTTCCTCTGAAATGATAGTATATTCATCTTTCAATTGAGCAAGAATATGTTCAGTATCAACTCTGTTTTTAGAGCAACCTAAAGTTATCGCTTTAATTTTTTTCATTTACAGATTCCTCAGTCCCGAAATCCAAAGAAGCGAAATTTTTAAGTTCATTGTACCATTCACATACTTTCTTCATATGAGACAAATAGAAACGTTCCTCATCATAATCAGGTATAGCCTTTGAAAAGAATGACTTTAATTCTTCATTAGAAGCCTTTGCCGTAAGAGCATCATTATCACCTAATAATTCATGCATTTTTTCAAATACTTCCTGTAATTTAACTTCTCCTTTTGCTGAATAAATACTTATATCCGAAAGAGAGGAAATCCTGTTTTTCGCATCAAAAAGCGTTCTTTTTTTATCTCTTAAAGATTCTACAATTGCTCCGTTTCTTGCAGGATTAACATAAAGGAATAATCCATGTTGTCCTGATACGGACAAAATCATAGCCAAATCTGTTTTCATATTTTTATATCTTTTAAATGTTCGTAAAATTCGTCTGCCTTATTGAATAAATCTTCAAGTTTATCGTTATTTTCTATAACAAAATCTGCCTTATTTTTATCAAAATATTGGTTTTCAATCCTTTTCAATACATCAATACTGCCTGTACCATCTCTCTGCATTACTCTTTTTATTCTCAAATCCTGATTAGATATAATCAATACTTTGTATGCTTTAACTTCCAAGAAAAAAGGTCTATCAAAAGGGACAGCCGATTCCATAATAACAGTATCGTATCCTTTTCTTTCTTTATCTGCACACCAGTCTATGAAATCATGGAAAACAGCAGGATGTACTATACTCTCCACTTTCTCAAGTGCGATTTTATCTGAAAATATAATATCTGCTATTAATTTTTTATTAATCGCTCCTGAAGCTGTCTTTAATACAAATCCTAATTCCTTTTCTATCTTATCTATTAATTCCGGATGATCCGAATATAACGATTTGGCTCTGCTATCACAGTCATATACAGGAATCCCTTTGAGAGCCAAATGATGACAAAAAGCACTTTTACCACTTCCTATACCGCCTGTTACAACAACGATTCTCATTTTTTTATGCTTTCAACACACTCGAATACTTGCGGTTCTATTGTATAACTCAAAATTTCTTCCGGAAACTTATCACTCTTTGGTATGCAGCGACCATTAACTGATTTAACGAAATCACTATAGTCTATATAGAAATTCACTTTATCTGCAGGATTGTATTTCAACGGGAAAACACATTTAAAACTCACCTTTGCGACAGTCGGATACACAGATATTAATTTGTCCTGAGGGACATTTTTCATACTAACTTTCACCAGAGCTGAAGTTTCTACATATCTCGTGACATATATAGAATAGTCTACTTTAGTATCGGAAAAACGTATTCCACGTATAGGCTCCAGTTTCACCTCTCCGTGTACTTCAGAGTACAAATTTGATAGATGGATAGCATCAGTATATACTCTCTCAATTTTTTCCAAATATATAGGCTCTCCGTATATGATTACAGAATCCGGAGCAATTTTCATCTCTCTTGATGCCGTGTACTGAGGTTTGAATGATAGTAGCTTTACAGGTTCTACCGGGACTTTCTTATGGTTCTCATATGGAAAACGAAAAGTAACATTTTGAGACAATATCGCTTCCAATTGAACATCATCTCCAAATATATCGTTAAAATAAGTATTCAATTCGGAAGATGTTATGTAAAAATCTTCTCCTGATTTCAAATGCAGATTTTCCGGTGAAAACAGTATGGTCTTCGGCTTTTTTTCTTGCAACCTATAATATTGCCAAAGTTTAAACCCTGAAGCCCGGCATCTGGCAGCTACAATTCCGGGAGATGATGAAATCTGCGCGTGTCCGTCAATATTAGAATATGCTATTACAGGAACAGATAATATTCCGGAATATTTCAAAGAGAGGTTGTGAATCAACCAAATACTGAAAGCCAACAGGAGAGATAACAGAAATACCGTAACATCTCTCCCGCTGATATTTAATCTACCTAAGAGTCTATGATAAAACTTTTCTATAACTAGTAATATTATTGCTGTTTAGCTTCAGAGTAATCTTTAACTAAAGAATTTTTGTCAACTCTCAATTTTGTATCACCATCTACTTTTATAAGGACATATTTTTCTTTTACCTCATCTACAGTACCATAAATACCTCCTACAGTAACTACTTTATCTCCTTTTTTTAGTTCATTGCGAAATTTTTCAAGCTCTTTCTGCTGTTTTTTTTGAGGACGGTACATAAAAAAATACATAACGACAGCCATTAGGGCAATCATAATCCAAAAACTATATTGATTTAGTCCTGATGCCGCAGGAGCGGCAGCTTGTAATAGTGTAAATAACATAATATTCATTTTTATTAATATTTAATATTGCAAATATAATTTTTTAGTCTTCAAAAAAAAAGTTTAGAGCAAACCTTTACCTGCTTTTTTTATTTTATTTTCTTCTGTCATTTGCGTAACTAATTTATCCAACAAACCATTTACGAAAGAACGACTTTTGGGCGTTCCGTAATATTTCGATATTTCCACATATTCATTAATGGATACTTTAACGGGGATTTCAGGAAAGTTTTTCACCTCCGCCAATCCCATAACTATCAATACTATATCTGTTGTAAAAAGCCTGTCTTTATCCCATCCGGGAACTGAAGAAGCCAGCATAGAACTGTATGTATCATATTCATTATAAGAACTACGGAGAAGTTTTACGACAAATGCCTTATCGTTATCCATAGCACTATCTTTTTCTTTTTTCATATCACTATGATAAAGAGGGATATATCTCCATGTCTTTGATTTTGTGAATTCAGATAGAGATTTGCAACAATATGTTAGAGAATATGCTAAATCATCATTCCAATAAATAGAAAGGTCTTCAAGAATTTTCTCCATTTCAGAATTATCGACAAATTCCTCCTCATACATTCTGGTAAAGAGTTTTACTTCTCCTTCAATATCCGAATCAGGATTATTCATATAATCTTTATAATAATCCTTGGTCTTAATCGAGTTATATAAATCCCGTATGAATGCATCATATCTTTCCCAAGACAATTTTTTTCTAGATAAAAGTTTTTGAAAATCAGGATCCTCATCAAAAATACGTGCAATTTGAGAATTAACAAATTTCATATTGGGATTGCGTTCTTCTTCAGTAGGATTGAATTTATTTCTTGCTGCTTCTATCCTTTCCTGCGCTTCTTTTACAAGAGGAGATATAATTGCCAACATAAAAAGGTATAAATCTCTTGTAGCTTCGCAAGAAATTTCCAATTGTGCCTCAGCTTCTTTTAATGAGAGCGCCGGATTTTCCGCATATCCGTAAAGAACTTTGAATGCTTTTATTCTTAGAATTCTTCTATTTAACATAATTTCAAACAAAATTTCTGCAAATATAACATTAGATTTGAGAATTATTTATAAATTTGTCAGAAAGCTTTATAAAGGAAAGAATAAATGTTTAAGGAAGATTTTGAAAGAAGCTCACAAGAGCAGCACAACACGGAAGATGTATTTTCCAAACCGGTAAGAGCGGGAAAACGCACTTATTTTTTTGATGTCAAATCGACAAAAGGTAATAATGATTACTACCTTACAATTACTGAAAGCAAACGCAGACAGGATAGAGAAGGTAATTTCATTTATGACAAACACAAAATTTTCCTTTATAAGGAAGATTTTGAGAAATTCCAAGAGGGACTTACTGATGTTTTGAATTTCATTAGCGATAAACTTGCAAGTTTGCCTAATGAGCCAAGACAATATAATAGTGAAAAGAGTTCTGAGTCAAATAGCGACGGGAATTTCACTGAAGTATCTTTTGAAGATTTATAGAAAATTGTAATAAGGGTGATGCGGAAGCGCATCACCTTTTTTTACCTTTTTTATAATTCCGATGATTTTTAATCAATACTGCTGAAATAATATATTTCAGCAGTATTGATTTTTGATTAAGCTTCAGCTTAATCGAGATTATTTAAAAATAAATTTGCGTTAGCATCAGATGGCATCCTCCAATCGCCTCTTGGAGAGAGTGATACGGAGCAGATTTTAGGGCCGTCGGGCATACAGGAGCGTTTGAATTGCTGGTTGAAAAATCTCTTAATAAAGGTCTTTAACCATTTATCAATCACGGTGATATCGTATTGATTAGCAAAGGCTTTCATCGCCAAGAATTTAATTTTTGCAGGTGAATAGCCGAATTTCATGAAGTTGTACAGGAAGAAATCGTGCAATTTATATGGCCCGACCAGCTCTTCGGTGATTTGCTCGATCTTGCCGTCCGAATCGGCCGGCAGAAGTTCAGGGCTGACCGGAGTATCCAGAATATCTTCAAGAATTGTTTTCAGATTTGCGTTTTGGTCTGCATACCACGCAATTAGACTATGTATAAGTGTTTTTGGTATATCGGCATTTACTCCGTACATAGACATTTGGTCGCCATTGTAGGTCGCCCATCCGAGAGCTAATTCTGACAAGTCGCCGGTTCCGATAACGATTCCTCTTTCGGCATTTGCTACATCCATCAGTATCTGGGTACGTTCTCTTGCTTGCGCATTTTCAAAGACAAAGTTATAATTTTGCGGGTCGTGTCCGATATCGGAGAAATGCTGAAGGACTGACTTGGAAATCGAAATTTCACGAGAAGAGACTCCTAAGGCTTCCATCAATGATTTTGCGTTATCTTTAGTTCTGGCAGTTGTACCCAAACCCGGCATAGTTATACCTAATATACCTTTTCTGGAAATACCTAACTTATCAAAAGCCAAAACCGTGACAATGAGTGCCAAAGTGCTATCCAAACCGCCGGAAACACCTATAATTGCGTTTTTGCAAGATACGTGCGATAGTCTTTGCGCCAATCCTGAAGATTGAATCATTAATGCATCCTGAAAGGCTGAATTTATATCTGTTTTCGGAATAAATGGCTCAGAATCAATATTGCGATATAATTGCTTATTAAAATCCGTCAAAGCAGATTTTCCTACTTCTATAGTGTGAAAGAAATTACGGTAATCTTTGTTTGATTTGCCATCAGGAGCATAGCATTTGAAAGTATTCATTTTCTGCCTAAGAGTTTTCAATGCTTCAATATCCACATCGGCAAAAATAACTGAATCTGAGGTCTGGAATCTCTCATTTTCACTTAGTAAAGTACCGTTTTCATAAATGTACGCATTTCCGGCAAAAACCAAGTCTTGTGTAGATTCGCCCCAACCGCACGAACTATATATGTAAGCAGATAACGTTCTTATAGATTGCTGAGCAATGAGTCTTTTTCTGTAATCGTTTTTCAAAAGCAGTTCATTGCTTGCCGAAAGATTTAAAATAATCTCTGCTCCGGCAATAGCGGCATAGGAAGAAGGAGGTATAGGCGCCCACAAATCTTCACAGATTTCTATTGCAAAAGTGGCTTTCCCTACCTTAAATAATATATTAGGGCTGATATTTACCGTTACACCAGCATAGTGAATTTTCGGAAGTCCCGACCTGAAATAGATATTTTTGCCGTCATCAATAAAATCTCCTGAAAAAATGTTATTACTGTTCAGAAAATCACTACCGCTCGAAAAATGCCTCCCCTCGTAAAACTCTCCGTAAGATGGAACATAAATTTTAGGAACGATACCGAGTATGTTACCGTTCCTTATAACTATTGCACAATTGTATAACCTTCCCTCGATACGGACAGGTGAACCAACTACAATAGTGACATCTTTCCCTCTTGAATAGTGTTTGATTACGGATACGGCTTTTTCTGCACTCTCAATCAAAAAATTTTGAGAAAATAAATCACCGCAAGAATAGCCTGTTACGCTCAATTCGGGAAAAACCGCAATTGATACATCATTTTGCTTTGCAATATCGATATATTTGCATATCTCTCCTGCATTGAACTCAGGATTAGCCAATTGTACATTAGGAACAATGGCGCTTACCCTGATGAACCCGTAATCACACATTATTAAAGTCTTTCTATTATTTTAGTAAACAATGTACACATCTTGTCAGCAGCAGAGTTAGCAGCTTTAACTACATCATCTCCGTCATTTTTATAATCTTCTGCATAATCATCGTGTGCCTCGTTTGTAATTACAGAAACGCCGAAAACAGGAATATCGGAATGACGTGCAACAATAACTTCAGGTACAGTGGACATACCTGCAGCATCACCACCTACTGTTCTGATGTATTTATACTCGGAAGGTGTTTCATACGTAGGTCCTGTTCCTCCGAAATATACACCTTCCTTAACATCAATATGCAAATCTTTTGCTATTTGTTTTGCAAGAGCTATTAATTTCAAGTCATAAGGGCGTGTCATGTCAGGGAAACGCGGTCCGAAATCCTCAAGATTCGGTCCGATAAGCGGATTAGGGAGCTGATTTATATGATCCTTAATAATCATCAAATCGCCCAACTTAAAATCATAGTTAACTCCTCCTGCAGCATTAGAAACGAAAAGGTACTCGATACCGATAACTTTCATTACTCTGATAGGTAGTGTAACGAGTTCCATCGGGTATCCCTCATAGTAATGTATCCTCCCCTGCATGGCAATCACTGTCTTACCTCCAAGTTCTCCGATAATATAATTACCTTTATGTCCAATTGCCGTAGATACCGGAAATCCGGGAATATCCTTGTAAGGAACTGTAATAGGATTGCTTATTTTCTCTGCCAACTTTCCAAGACCGCTACCAAGTACAATACCAACTTTCGGAGACAACTTTGCTTTCTCCAAAATTGCTTTTACATAATTAGCAGCATTATAAATTCTTTCAACTCGTGCATCCATAATAGTTTAATGTTAATTATTAATTATTAATTATTAGTTTTTTTGCTTCATTCAGTATCTCCTGTTCACCTTTAATGACTCTGTCTTTCATAACAAATTTACCGCCTACCATAACATCTGAAATACAATCGCTATGAGCAGAATATACAAAATTAGCGATAAAAGAACCGGGAGAAAGGAAAAATGTACTATTAGTATCAATCATCAAGATATCTGCAAGCGCACCAACTTCCAACTTACCTGTATTTAATCTCAACGCTTTTGCTCCGTTCACAGTAGCCATATCCACTAACTCATTAAGCGGCATAGCCTTAGGGTCTTCCCTCCATGCCTTCTGGATCAAAGCTGAGGTCTTCATTGCCTCAAGCATATCCAAATTATTAGAAGAGGCGCATCCGTCAGTACCTATACAAACATTTGCACCCGCATCCCTCAACTCATTATATAAGAACTTATAACCGGAAACCAATTTAGTATTGGAGTTAATATTATGCACACAACTCACCTTATGCTCACCCAAAATCCTGACATCATTTTCAGAAAGCCAAAGCGTATGGGCGGCAATAGTCCTCTGATCCAAAAGTCCGAGACTTTCAGCATATTCCACAGGTGACAGCCCCATATGCAATCTCTTACAATCCTCCACCTCTTTCTGTGTCTCTGAAAGATGTATATGCAACGTCAAATCATGCTTCTTGGCAAATTCAGAAGCCCAAATCATCATCTCCTCACTAACAGAATAAATTGCGTGAAAAGCGACTTCGAAAATAGCATCATTTCCCCATGACTTTGCTTTCTCATACTGGGCGACACACTCTTCTCTCTCACGCGCTGCTCTCTCCTTATCATACTGATCCATAATATCATAAGCCACCACAGGTCTGATTCCCATTTCCACTGCCGCACGCATACCCGTATCGCAAAACCAATACTGATCATTAAACGTAGTAGTTCCTGTCCTCAACATCTCCAACGCAGCTATCTTTGTTCCCCAATACACATACTCCTCATCCACACGTTTTTCTATATTCCAAATCGTATTAATCCAATCTGCAAATACTGCATCTTCGCACATTCCACGCATCAAAGTCATTGCCGCGTGAGTGTGCATATTAACGAAACCCGGCATTGCGACCTTATTTCCACAATCTACAATACTCACCTCATCGGACACTTCACAATCCCCTGCCCCACAAATAAGACCAATCTTATTATCTTCAACTAAAATATCAGACAACTTGCCATCCAATACAATATTTCGCAATAACGTTTTCATCAAAATATATAATATATCTTACAAAAGTAAGAAAAACCCCGAAAGTTCCAAAAACTTACGGGGTGAAATACCTCGACCTGAGAAAATTGGACAAAATTTTATCAAGTCCACGAATCCCTTACTTAATAAATTTATGAGACTTCAACATCTCATGAGGATTAAGAGCAGAATCCAATTTTTCTTTGGTCATAAGTCCCTGCTCCAACACAAGATCATAAACAGATCTGTTGGTTTCCAAAGCCTCTTTGGCAATCTTGGTACTCGCTTTATATCCGATATAAGGATTTAAAGCAGTAACAATACCTATACTGTTCTTCACCATATCCGAGCAATGCTCCGCATTGACGGTAATGCCATCAATGCACTTCACTCTAAGCGTATCCATAGCATTAATTAGCCAAGTAATACTCTCAATAATGGATTGAGTAATCACAGGCTCCATCACATTAAGTTGTAACTGACCTGCTTCCGCAGCGAATGAAACAGTGGTATCATTACCAATAACCTTAAAACATACCTGGTTTGCAATTTCCGGAATCACAGGATTTACTTTACCGGGCATAATAGAAGAACCGGGAGCCATCGGAGGGAGATTAATCTCATGTAAACCGCAACGAGGTCCTGAAGCCATAAGACGTAAATCATTACATATTTTAGATAACTTAACAGCCAAACGCTTAAGTGCACCTGAATAACTAACATACGCTCCCGTATCAGGAGTTGCTTCAACCAAATCCGGAGAAGGAATCATCTTCTCACCTGTTACCTCAGACAACTTTTCAGCACACAATTCAGCAAAACCGGGAACAGCATTAAGACCTGTACCTATAGCCGTACCGCCCATATTAATCTCATGCAATAAAGCCACATTGCGTTCCAAATTATCTATTTCCTCACGCAAATTATTTGCATAAGCATGAAATTCCTGTCCTGAAGTCATCGGGACGGCATCTTGTAACTGCGTACGCCCCATCTTTATATAATCCTTAAACTCCTCACCTTTAGCCGAGAAGGCATCTATCAACTTGCTCAAAGCCGTTTCAAGATTCTTATTCATCATTATAAAAGCAAGTCTTATAGTCGTAGGAAAAACATCATTAGTAGATTGAGCGCAATTCACGTGATCATTAGGATAGCAATATTGATAATCCCCCTTCTCATGCCCCAAAATTTCAAGAGCCCTGTTGGCAATCACCTCATTGGCATTCATATTGACAGAAGTACCTGCACCTCCCTGCATCATATCCACAGGAAAATGTTCGTGCCATTTCCCGGCAATAATCTCTTTGCAAGCCTTAACAATGGCATTTGCAATCTTACTGTCCAATACTTCCAACTCGCAGTTCGTCTGAGCGGCAGCCATCTTAACATACGCAATAGCTTTGACATATTCAGGATAATCACTCATCTTGGTACAAGATATATGATAATTATTCAAAGCCCTTTGGGTCTGTACCCCATAATAAGCATCAATAGGCACTTCTAAAGGTCCCAATAAATCGGATTCAATTCTGAATTTCTTTTCACTCATATCATTAGCTATTAATTATGAACTATATTATTAACAAATATAACTTAAATTTTATTCGTTTTTCAAATATTTAAGCCAGAAATCTCTATTGGAATTCAAAGAATGTTCTCCTTGATAACCTCTATACCCATGCAAAGCATCAGGATATATCATCATCTCAAATTTCTTACCTGCCTTTTGCAAAGCATCTATAAGTTGTAAAGAACTCTGGAAATGCACATTATCATCAGCAGTTCCATGCGTAATCATAAGCATTACGTCATCTTTATCATTTCCAAAATTTACAGGATAATTAGCGACAGCACCAACTGCTTTAGTACTTTCATACCCCTCCTTATTGTTCTCAGGAGTATTCATAAACCTTTCCGTATAATGCGTATCATACAAAGACCAATCATATACCCCTCCACCTGCTATCCCATAATGAAATTTATCCGAATGTTTCATAACCAACAAAGCTGCCATAGTGCCCCCGAAAGAAAAACCTTCAACCCCTATCTTATCACCATCCACATAAGGCAGAGACTTAAGATAATCAGCCCAATCGACAAAATCCGAAACCTCTTTCTCACTCAATCGCATATAAATGGCATCCAAGCCTCTACGCCCATTATGTCCGGCTGCCCTGCAATCCGCTACCACTTCTATTATACCGTTTTTAGGAAACCACATCATATTTGAATCCTGAGGAATCCACCGTTCACGCACCAAAGGCGTATCAGGACCGCCATAAATATCAACATGAACAGGATAACGTTTGGAGGCATCAAAACCAACAGGCAAAATCATAAAGCCTGGCAACCTCAAACCATCCTTAGTCTTAATCTCTATATGCTTAGGAATCAAAGCAATCTCTTGTTTGCTTTCCTGTTCAGCCACCTTATACTTATATTTACCCTCTTTGGTACTGAAAATCCACACTTGAGGAGGTGCATCATAAGCAGACAATTTAACCACAAAATGCTTACCGTCAGGAGAAAAAGAAACTCCTTCAGCATTCATTGAAACATCTGTTAAAGGAACAATCTCTCCTTTTTTAGTAAGCTTATACAAAGCCTTTTTAACCCTCGAATGTCTTTCGGCAAGGAAATACACTTCCTCATTTTTCTCATCAACTCTCAAAAGCTCAACGCGCCAATTCGGACCTGAAGTTAAACGTTTAAGAAGCTTACCATCATAAGAAAGAAAATAAATCTGTTGCCACCCCGTCTGAAACTCTCTAACCATATACATACCTTTGGATGTAAACAACATATTATCATTCCAGTTCAGCCAAGTCTTAGCTTTCTCATTATAAATACGCGATATAGTCCCATCAAAAACATTTACCTTGTATAAATCAAACTCATTTTGTTCTCGCGGCTGCGTAGAAACGAAAAGAGACTTGCTATCAGCAGACCAGAAAGGCAAACCGAAATATTCATATTTTTCTCTCTCAAAATCAACACGAACAATCCTTTCTGTATTTAAATCGAAAATGCAAACATCAACTTTAGGATTTGCTTTCCCGCATTTAGGATAACGTGTTTCTCTCAACGTTCCTTCCTGTCCTCTCGGTGAATAAATCGGGAACATAGGAACGGAAGAATCATCAAAACGGTAAAAAGCCAACTTCTCAGAATCTTCAGACCACCAAAATGCCCTGTAATGAGACCCACGGCCGAAAATTTCTTCATAATACACCCAAGAAGCATAACCATTCAGTATCACATCAGAGCCGTCAGAAGTTATTCTAAATTCCCTGTTTTCCTTCAAATCAAATACATACAAATCATTTTTACGTGTATATGCCAACTTTGATTTGTCAGGCGATAAAGTCACATTATCAGAACCATTAAGCCCATTTGGTATTTCAAAGCTCTCCCCTTCTACACTCACATTTAAACGTTTATTACCTTTTGAGATATCAAAAGAAAAATCCCAAACACCAAATATAGGAGCATCGTAAGAAAATGCGATCTCTTTATCAGACAACCATTTCCAATATTTAGGTACAGCAGAAAATTTTGATGCTGAAAAGCTCTGAAGGGCTAAAACCAAAGAAAAAAAGAAAGTTAAAATAATTCTTTTCATTATTTACTTTTTAAAAAACCGATCTTTAAAATTTACGAAATAGATTTTTTTTACCGCTCTCGTAAGAGCTGTATATAACCATTTAAAATCATCTGTGATTAATTCTTCTTGCCAAAACGGATTGTCAATGAACACACATTGCCATTGACCTCCCTGCGATTTATGACAGGTAATAGCGTTGGCGTATTTGATTTGCAAAGCATTGAAATATGGATCGCTTTTGATGGCATCATAGCGTTTTTTCTTAGAGGTTATGTGGGCATAATCTTCATTAACGCCTTGATATAATGCATTTTGTTGTTCATAAGTCAGTGCAGGAGATTCGGATGCCAACGTATCCAAACATATTATAGCCTCTATTTCAGTATTATCATAATCCTGAAATTCCAATCGCGCCTTTGCAAAGTGAAGTCCGTAACGCTCTGTCTCTGAACCGATATGCAGCAGGTTTGCAATATCTCCATTGGCGATATAGTTTAAATTTTTGTTCTCGGTAACAAATTGATAACAATTTTTTACAATCATGAGTTTATCTCCCCTCACGAGAAGTTCTTCTTTGTATTGAATAGAGGAACGTATTCCGGCATTGTAACGGTTGGCACGTTTGTTTGAACGGCATAGGACTATAGTTTCGTCTTCACCATAAGTACTGTAAGCCTGTGAAAGTTTATCGGAAAGTTCTGCCCCGTCCAGCCTTTCAATATCATTAAACTTTTCCGGATTCAAGAATAATTCCAAGTTGCCATCGATATTTTCACCCTGCGATATGATTTTCCGCAAAAGAGTCGCATTGTAAAGAATACCCGAATCTTGCTTCTGACGCACTACCGTAGTCATCTCTGCATACATTACGCCTCCGAAATTATTCATATAATCAGGTGAAAGCGCAGGACTTGCATCCAAACCCACAGGAGGCAATTGAGCTGCATCTCCTATCATTATCAGTCTGCAATCCACTCCTGCTCTGACAAATTTTATCAAATCCTCTAAAAGATTTCCGGTACCAAATGCGGCAAAAGAATTAGATGATTCGCCTTCTATGCCTATCAGAGAAACTTCATCTACCACAAAAAGAGTATTTTGCGACTCATTTCTCGCCATAGAAAAAAGTCCGAAACCTTCATCTGAAACGGATTTCTGTTTATAAATATGTTTATGAACAGTGTATGCAGGTTTACCTGTATATGAGGCAAGTATTTTCGCCGAACGACCTGTAGGAGCCAACAATACACAATTGATACCTGTCTGATTCATAGTAGATACGACAGATGCCATAGCAGTGGTCTTTCCCGTCCCTGCATAACCGTTTACAACAAAAATATCAGCATCATCTCCTGTAAGAAAATCAGCTATGCTTCTAAACAATTTATCTTGACACTCCGTCGGAGGATAAACCAAATTCTTTATAAAACTCTTATATAAAATTTGTTTCTCCATTATTTTCTCCTATTCGTAAACATCATTGAAAATACTGCAAGAATAGGATAAATCTCTACTCGTCCCAAAAACATATCTGCAGTATAAATGAATTTGGCAATAGAAGGCTCAAGATTGTAATTCCCGAATGTCCCTAATTCGCCTACGGCAGGCCCAATGTTTCCTATACAAGAAATAGTAGCCATAAATGCATTTTGACTATCTACTCCGAAAGAGAGACAAGCCAATACTGAAAGTATTATAATAAAAGAATAAAGGCACACATAAAGGATATGAGGCGTTATTTCTTCATCTCTCAAAAGCCTGTCTTTTACTCTTAATTCCGATACGTAAGAAGGATGAATTGTACGCATTATCTGTTGCCTTACTGCTTTGAAAATCACAAAAATTCTATCCGCCTTCAGACCTCCGGTCGTAGAACCTGCCATACCGCATTGTATTCCCAACACCATTAAAAACATAGAAGGGAAATACGGCCAGGCGCTATTGTCCGAAATAGCAAATCCTGTAGTTGAAGCATAACTAAGTACATTAAATGAGCTGTTCAGAAGGCATTTTCCAAAATCCTCATATACATTTTCCATCCTGAACGAGATAGTCGTAAATATTATTGCAAAAATCAGAGTTGCGACATAGTACTTGAATATGGAATTATTTAAAGATTTCAAAGATCTTGTGGCAAAAACCAAATAAAGTATTCCAAAATGTACTGATGCCGCAAACATAAAGACCATCGTTACTATTGTAACAGGCAGCGAATTAAAAGATGCTATAGAAAAATTTCTGGTACTGAATCCTCCTGTTGCACAAACACTAAAAGCATGATTAATAGCTTCAAAAGTAGACATACCGGCTATCATATAGGCTACAAATGCTGCAAAAGTCAACCCCAAATACATATATGTAAAAATATGTATTGTTTTGTTCATCTTAGACATATAATAGTCTCTTGATAACGAGGATAACTCCATGTTAGCCAATCTCATACGCATATTGTTCGTATTCGGAATTATGAGCAACAGAAACACCACTACTCCCAATCCTCCAATAAAATGAGTAGAAGAACGCCAGAACAACAAACTTTTCGGCAAATCCTCCACGGAAGTCAAAATCGTCGCTCCTGTAGTCGTATATCCCGATACAGATTCAAACCATGCATTGATTATCGTAAAAGGACCGCCCCAAAGCGCATAAGGCAACATTCCGAAAATAAATGACAGCATCCAGGACAGAAAGATAATCATATATCCATCTTTCATCGTTATTTCCGCATTCTTCCGCACAAAAATAAAAGGGAAAACTCCTACAACAAACGTAATAGTAAAACTGATAATAAGAGCAGCCAATGCACTATCATTTCCATTCAAGACAGAAACGATTACGGATATAAACATAAAGAATGCGCTTACAAGTAACGCATAACCGACATTTCTTGATATTACTTTCAAATTCATACCCGCGATTCAGAAAGTTTGTCCCTCAAATCTTTTACTCTTTTTTGCATAAGTCGGTTCTCTTCCACAAGTTCTGAAATGCCATCGCTTAATTCTTTCAATTCATCATCACCATCAAATTTCACATCATAACGCTTATTCAATGCCCTGTATTCACTCAACCCATGCAGCATCTTATAAAAAGGTCCGATATAATACACCAAAATAAAAAACAAGAGCAGTAAAATAAGCAATAAACCCACTCCAACGGCAACAATTCCCGGTACGATACTTCTGTAAAAACCTCTGTCAAATGTAACAGAATTTAGTTTCAAGTCATTATAAATCCCATCCGCCAATTTGTTTATATCCGCGTTCAACTTAACGAATTTAGGCTGCAACCTCTCAAAAAACCACGTCCTCGAATCTATAAAATCCGATAAAAGCACATCGCTAAGCTCCTCCGAAGTTTGCATATATGCCGAATACGAAACCAATACCGAATCGACCAACGGCTGCATATTTTCCGACTCCAAAGTAGATTTAAGCGAATCGCAATGCGCTAAAAAGCCCTCCTGATTAAATCGAGGCAACCCGTTTATATGATCGTCACCAATCACTGCAAGTATCTCCAAGTTGTACTTGCTGCTCAAGTCAGATAACCTCTGAGCCACATTAATACTATTGATATTATCCGCAATCAAATTTGACACATAATGGCTCATCCTGCCGTACTCCATAACGGAAATAGTACTTGACACCAAAAGAGTAATAGCTATGGCGCTGAGACTTAGCACCAACTTCATCCTCATAGTCAACTTAAACTCGTTGAATAATGTTCTTAATTTTTTATACATTCTTTTCCAACTCCGACAATATTGTAGCAAAGATATAGAATTAAAGAGATTTCTCTTAGAGAATCCCCTTAAAAATGCCCTAAATCACAAAAAACTTTCAAATCCTTTGATTTTAGATTTTACTAAAATTTTAACCGAACACGCTTATGATAGGACAATAGATGTTTTATATTCAATAAATTTAACAATAAAGTTAATACAGAAAACAAAAATGTTAAGCATAAAAATACAGCTATTTTCTGCAAATCCTATCCTTATACTATATCTCTGCTATACACTCTATCTCTACAAGAGCTCCTTTAGGAAGTTCTTTGACAGCAACAGCCGATCTGGCAGGAAAAGGGACATTAAAAAATGAAGAATACACTTCGTTCATCGCCGTAAAATCAGCCATATCCGCAAGAAAAACCGTTGTCTTGATAACTTTCGAATAGTCAGAGCCGGCCTCTTTCAATATCGAACCAAGATTTTTCAACGATTGAGTCGTCTGGGCTGCAATACCCCCTTCCGGAAAAGCTCCTGTCTGCGGATCAATAGGTAATTGACCAGAAACAAACACAAGAGCATCAGTTCTAACAGCCTGACTGTAAGGCCCTATTGCCGCCGGAGCCAATTCAGTAGTTACCTCTTTCATAATTACGCTATTTATAAATTTATTTACTCTCTATTTCATTTACGATGTCTATTATTTTATTATAAGATCCTATTATATCTCTATTCAAGCCTATAATAAATTCATTACCTTCTTGAGTGGCATATTTTCCATCAAAGTTCTTGCAAAGTTCTTTTATTCTGCTATCTTGATATTTCTTATTATACTGCTCTGCATTTCTTGCCATCCATTCTATCCTAAAGTAGCAATATCCATAGACCTTAAGATTATGATATTTATCAAACAAGTTATCCTTGCTATCCTTATCTGAAACGTTTGCGGCTTCTTCTATATATTTTTTTGCCAAATCTTTTATTTGTTCATAAACTTTTTTTTGAAAGCCATATCCTGTCTCAGGCAATTCAGGCAAAGAATTTACTTTATCAAACCACTCATTGGTCATACTAATTGTCTTTTTAAGCAAATCCAACAATTCCTTAGAAGTATATTCTTCTTTCCTTTTAAAAAGATCAACATCTTTTTCTTTAAGAATAAGCGGAGGAATTATGGATATTCCACACGAAACAAAAATTACAGAAGAAAATACCAAAATGGTAAAAAATTGTTTGATTTTTAAATTAATTTTTTTTCTCATTTATCTATAATTATTAAATTTTAAATATATTTTCCTATCATTAACAATCAATCTCTTAATAACTTACCGCTTTCAAAGCGTCCTTAAACAGTTTCATAAACATAAGTTTTCAATGCAAAAATAATACTTTCTCTTTTTAAGTAAAAACGTATCTTACACGTTTCTTATCTTTTTATATCCTATATTTATTATTTACAGGTTTCGGTTCGAGGCTGCTGCAATACTTCGACTTACACTGCGAATAAATGATTTTCACATTTACGAAAAATATCGTTTGCGATATAAAAAATTATTGTATCTTTGTAAAAACAATAAAATTTATATGTATATGGAAACAATTTATGAATACAGATTGACGGACAACAAAGGTAATGATGTCAGCTTAGAGGCGTATAAAGGGAAGGTACTGCTTATTGTAAACACAGCTACAGGATGCGGTTTCACACCTCAATACGAAGAGTTGGAGAATATTTACAAAAAATACAAGGATCAAGGTCTGGAAATACTTGATATTCCGTGCGATCAGTTTGGGCATCAAGCACCGGGAACAGATGAAGCGATCAATGAATTTTGTACTGTAAAATTCGGTACTGATTTTCCGAGATTTAAGAAAAGCGATGTAAACGGCGCGAATGAGTTACCGCTGTATACGTGGTTGAAAGGTCAAAAAGGCTATGATGGTAATGCCTATGATGCTAAATTGGCAGGAATTATGGAGGAGCTATACAATAAATATAACAAGGAACCTCGCAAAAAGAATGACATACAGTGGAACTTCACGAAATTCCTTATCAGCCGCACAGGAGAGGTCATAGCGCGTTTTGAGCCTACTAAAGAGATGAAAAAAGTAGAGCAAGCAATAGCGGAGCAACTTTAAAATACGTTCAGGAATACTTATAAGGGTAGCTACATGTAAATTTTACACAAGCTGCCCTTTACTCTTTCAAACAGCAAGACAATGGCATACGAACAATTGAAACTCGACAAGCAACTATGTTTCAGGCTTTACACAGCTTCACGTCTTATCACCCAAGCCTACGAACCGTTGCTCAGACCGTTAGGCATCACCTACACGCAATATTTGGTGCTGCTAATCCTTTGGGAGCGAGATGAGCAAACCATAAATGAAATAGGCAAAAGCCTGTATTTAGGCATAAACACAACATCCCCGCTCATCAAACGAATGGAAAAACTCGGCATTCTCTCACGCAGAGGCAGTGCGGACGACAAACGTATGCAAATCATCTTTCTGACCGACAAAGGCAAAGCTCTCAAAACCAAAGCAGCTTTGATCCCGGAAAATCTCGTCAACGGACTTGACTCATGCAACATTGCCACAAAAAATCTCCCCAAAATGATCCCGCTACTTGATGAACTGATTAACAACTTATCCGCTTCAAAAATTTAAAAATTCCGCCTTTTAGCAGCCCCTATCGGTCGGCACTTACATGCCATCCCTCGGTCTGCTAAGGCAAAGCCGCAGCCGCTCACGCGACTGCTGAAATCACAAGATGAATTGTGACAGCGGGCACAAGCCGCTGATCACAACCCCCTCACCACTGCGGAGCGATACTCGCTCTACGCAGCGCAAAGGATAAGATAAAAGAATAATCTAAAATACAAGAAAATTTACTATATTCGAATATAACATATAATATTTATGAAAGAGCATAAAGAACAACATAAGAAATCAATCCGTTTCTTCAACAACCGTGAAGTCAGGGCAGTATGGGATGACGAACAAAACTGTTGGTGGTTTTCTGCAACAGATATAGTACGTGCCATTAACAACGAGCCGGATTATATCAAAGCCGGCAACTATTGGCGTTGGCTAAAAAAGAAGTTTAAGCAAGAAGGCGTTGAACTCGTGAGTGACACTCACGGCTTCAAATTTGAAGCTCCAGATGGGAAATTGCGCCTGGCAGATGTTCTAAACAGTGAACAGGTAGCATTATTAGCAAAGAATTATCCAAATAAACGAGCTAATGAATTTCTTGAATGGTTTATATACAGTGACAACACCATTGATGGGCAAAGCCGCAAAAAAGCATACCAACTCTTTGAAAGCGGTATTTTGACAACGGCAGAGCCGGGAAGTATAAAATGTCTGCAACAAATACACGCTTTTCTCTTTGGCGGATTGTATGACTTTGCAGGACAAATTCGTACCAAAAACATTTCAAAAGGGGGATTTACATTTGCTAATTGTATGCACTTCCCGGGAACATTACAAACAATAGAGCAAATGCCCGAAACCTCTTTTGATGAGATTATGGACAAATATGTGGAAATGAACGTGGCTCATCCTTTTATGGAAGGTAATGGTCGTAGCACTCGCATTTGGCTTGACCTAATGCTCAAACGTTCTCTGAAACGATGTGCGGATTGGAGCCAAATAGATAAGAACGATTATCTGACCGCAATGCGTGAGAGTGTAGCAGATAGTACGCACATCAAGGCTTTAGTAAAAGCAGCTCTTACCACAAAAATTGATGACCGAGAAATGTTTATGAAAGGCATCGATTATTCATACTATTATGAACAAAATGATTGATTCATAATGAATTCCAAACAATTACTTGTAATCCCGTTCCCTTTTATAGAAAATCTTCTGATGAAATCTATACTACTGATATTAAGGAATACATCCGTAATCCTCATAAGTTCAATATCAAGTTAGAGATGGACGGCAAGTATTATAATTTGTGGAGTACGGATAATGATAGGACTGATGGAAATGATGAAGTGGTGATAAAGAGTGTGTATGACCCCAGTCCCATAGGGTATTCTATCCCGGCATCCAATGCCTTCACAGGATTCACCACAACAGGTAATTATTCTCAAACGCTTTCTGAATATAATATAAAGGGAGAATTTAGCAAAGGATACTATTTTTATACGAAAAAGAATAAACAAGGAGAAACATTTTTCTTTCCGGCAGCAGGATGGCGATTTTATTCTAATAGTGTGATAAGTAATTTTAATACAGGTGGAATTTATTATTCTGCTGTACCTCTTAATTATAAAGAGGGGTATCACTTAAATTTCGCAGGACATATACATCCATTAGCTTTTGTTTATAGATCATATGGTTTGGCTGTTCGCAGCGCAGAGGAGAAGTAAAGTTGATGTAGGTTGTAGAGATTTGCAATGTGCTGACTTCCGCTGCGCTTCATCCTCCCCACGCACGGCGCGGGTCCCCTCCATTTATGATGTCATGGATGACACAGTCTCACATTGCAACTCCTACAACTCACAAAAAGTTTAACGCTTTAAAGAGGACAAATAAAGAAATAACATTCATTAAATATCACATTTACAATTGATACAGTTACACATTGCAACTATACTCCAATGCAATAATAGAAAATAAATGCTTTAAGGAGGACAAATTCAAGAAACACCAATCGTTGACTATCACGCAGAACGATATGAATCACTATAAGATTGTAATGATATTATAAAATAGTCGATTCAGTGCAATTCTCTACAATCGTAGTTTCAGATATTCTCCTCACAATGCAGAGGAGGAGATGGAAAATGAAGATGATGTGGATTGGAAAAAGTGCAAATAGGATCTGCTATGAAGGAAGGGAGAGATTAGGCAAAAGGGATGATACATATACAATATTTTTATACTTCTATTTATTGTACTATATTTGCATACGGTTACAGAAACTCATAAAAAGAGAGTTATAAAAAAGAGAGAAAGAGCATAAACAGAAAAAAGAGATAGAGAGAAACACTCTACAATTTGAGTTTGAATGGA
>JBQMXN010000021.1:0-29775 GCA_052173975.1 Candidatus Cryptobacteroides sp.
AGCAGCCGGTGAAGCCTCTGAAAGGGGCTTCGCGCAGGCTGCTTAAAGGCAGAATTATTTGTTGTCTTGGAGAAATACTGTTAATTTTGAGTGCAAAATATTTTAGATATGGCGAATTATGATTATCTGATAGTAGGTTCGGGGCTTTATGGGGCTACGTTCGCGTATAAAGCAAGGAAGGCGGGAAGGAGGGCGCTTGTAATCGAAAAGCGTCCGCATTTTGGAGGAAATGTGTATTGTGAGAATTTAGAGGGGATTAATGTCCATAAATATGGTGCGCACATTTTTCATACCGATAATAAGATGGTGTGGGATTTTGTGAACTCTATCGTGGAGTTTAATCGTTATACTAATTGTCCGTTGGCGAATTACAGGGGAGAGTTGTATAATTTGCCTTTTAATATGAATACGTTTTGTCGTATGTGGTCGGATGTGTATACACCCTCGCAGGCGCAAGCACGGATTGATGAGCAGAGAGCGGAGGCGTTGGCAGCGTTGGGATGTCGTGAGCCCGGTAATCTTGAGGAGCAGGCGTTGTGTCTTGTGGGGAAAGATATCTTCAATAAACTTATAAAGGAATATACCGAGAAGCAATGGGGACGTGATTGCAAGGAATTGCCGGCTTTTATTATTAAAAGGCTGCCGGTACGTATGACGTACGATAATAATTATTTTAATGATCGTTATCAGGGAATCCCGATCGGTGGATATAATAAGCTTATAGACAAGCTATTGGGGGGGGTGGAGTGCAAAGCAGAGGTCGATTTTTTTAATTCGGAGTACAGGGATTGGAGGAAGTATGCGGATAGACTTGTTTATACGGGACCGATTGATGAGTTTTATAATTATAGGTTGGGCAAACTTGAGTGGCGTACTGTATGTTTTAAAACAAGGGTGGAGAATATGCCTAATTATCAAGGTAATGCAGTTGTGAATTATACAAGTCATAATGAACCTTATACTCGCGTGATCGAACACAAGCATTTCGAGATGTTCGGAAATAAAGTGTATGATTGTCCGAAAACAGTGGTTTCAGAGGAATATTCGGTGGAGTACAAAGATGGTATGGAACCGTATTACCCTGTCAATGATGAACGTAATAGCGCCCTTGCAGCTGAATATCGTAAGTTGGCGGAAAAGGAAGAAAATGTGATTTTCGGAGGTCGTCTCGGTCAGTATCAGTATTTTGATATGGCGCCTGTGATTGAACAAGTATTAAACAGTAATATTATTTGATAATGAAAAAGGTATTGATTTGGGATCTGTATTTTACATTGGCCAATACGGGAGGTCCTGCCGGCTATCTATATAATATTCGTGAATACCTGAATAAAAATGAGAATAAGTTAGTCAAGATCGATTTTCTAAAAGACGTATTGGGGATTCCTAATATTGATATTCCAATGAATGTTAATCATAAAAAAGATAAAAATCTAATTAATGTTTTATATTCCGGTTATTATCATTCTATAAAGGGAATATCGTATTGGAATCAAAAGATAGATGTTAGGGAGATAAGAAATTTGGATTTGAATCAATATGATGTTATTCATTTTCATACTTCTGTTGAGGTGTATATGGCAAGAGATATTATAAAATCATACAATGGGAAAATCGTTCTCACGTCACATTCTCCGCAACCTGCATCCTGTGAAACAGTCAGTCCGATACTGTTTAAGAAATCCATAATTAAATATCTCGTTAAGGAAATCCTATTAAAGAAAGAATTAGAGGCGTGGGAGTATGCTGATTACCTTATGTTCCCTGTTGTCGGTGCTGTAGAGCCTTATTTGAAAGAAGATAAAATGAGAAAGTACAAAGAGGCTCATCCGAATAAATTCATTTATTGTGAAAGCGCCATTTTAGACAGGCAAATCTCTGTGCCGCTCACGAGAAAAGAACTTGGTATCGATGAATCAAAAATATTGATATGCTATATTGGCAGGCATAATGAAATAAAAGGCTACGATGCTCTCAAACTATTTGCAGAACGCATTTTAGAAAAGGATGACAGATTTGTTTTTGTTATTGCAGGTAAAGAAGAACCGCTGAAAGGTCTTAAACACAAAAACTGGATAGAGTTGGGCTGGATTAATTACGGAAACCGATTGGTGGCAGGTTCTGATTTGTTCATTTTGCCGAACAAAGAGACCTATTTCGATCTTGTCGCTTTGGAAGTTATGCGTGAAGGAACTCCGATTTTTATGACTGACACCGGAGGCAACAAATATTTTAAGGAGTTCGGTGAAGAATATGGTTTCTATTTTTATCAATATGGCGATTTGGATCAACAAGAGGAGGTATTTAGCAGAATCGTATCTGAAATCGCTGCCAAAAAAATCGCCCTCAAATCAAAGAAAATCAGAACCCTTTTTGAAGAAAAATTCACGATTAAGCAGTACATAGAAAGATATAGCAATCTTATTCTGTCAATTACGCAAAATTAAATAATACAAATAATTATGCGTCGGCAATTATCCTAACGGATAAAGCGACAAAAATATGACTGCCAAAGTGATTTTAGCAGTCATATTAAAATTCAAAGGAATTTGTGAAAAGGCAAAAAAACGTGATGCGACTCCGCATCACGGATACCTATTAAATGTTTACAGTATTTTTTTTATGTGTAGGATGGCCGACTATCTGAATATCAATTCTATCAATCTTGTACCCTTTGAAACGCTTTTTGCATAACTGACTTTCAACATAATTCTGCACATCTTCATCCATAACATCCTGAAATTCATTATTCTCATTATCATAGAAATGCATATGGCTGAATTTGTTTACATCAAAATACATTTTATTGTTTATACTCATGCGACGCTCATAAATACCTAATTCAGCCAACTGCGATAAAATATTATAAACAGATGCAACAGTGATATTTGCTTCACCTTTTTTTGATATGTAATCTGTAATCATATCTGCCGAGGCGTGTCCGAATTCAAGCATCGCTTTATGTACCGCAATTCTTTGCGGTGTTGCTTTAAGTGAATTTTTCTTTAATGCATTTCTGAACTGTTCTATTGTCAATGCTTTTCCGTCTTTATTCATTGGCTCTTTCATTATAGAGTGGCAAATATATGAATTTTCCTGCTAAAATCATTATCTTTGCATATATATACTTATATTGAATAGGTAGTAAAGTTATGGAAAATATAAAATGTTTAATAATAGGTGGCGGTCCTGCAGGTTATACTGCTGCGATTTATGCTTCGCGTGCAAATATGTCTCCTATCTTGTATGAAGGAATGGAGCCGGGAGGACAATTGACCACCACAACAATTGTAGAAAACTATCCCGGTTTTGAGAAAGGAGTGGATGCCAATGCTCTTATGGTATCGATGAGGGAGCAGGCAAAGCATTTCGGTACAGAAATAAGGAGGGGAGTGATTACATCGGTTGATTTGTCAAAAAGACCTTTTTTAGTGCAAGTGGATGAAAAAGATGAGATAGAGGCGCAAACTTTGATTATTGCTACCGGAGCAAATGCGAAATATCTGGGGCTACCTTCAGAACAGAAATACAGAGGTTCGGGTGTATCTGCTTGTGCTACTTGCGATGGCTTTTTCTATAGAGGAAAGGATGTTGCAGTAGTAGGCGGAGGCGATACGGCTTGTGAGGAGGCTACTTATCTTGCAAGTCTTTGCAAAAAGGTATATATGATTGTACGCAGGGATGTTTTCAGGGCTTCTAATGCTATGCAGGAAAGAGTCAAAAATACTCCTAACATAGAGATACTTTGGAATTGCAATACTGAGGAGGTGCTTGGCGATGCTTCAGGAGTAACCGGAGTAAGGCTGATAAGGAAGAACGGAGAGAGATTCGATATCTCTGTCGATGGATTTTTCCTTGCAATAGGGCATCATCCTAATTCTGACTTATTCAAGGAGTGGTTGAAAACGGATGATAATGGCTATATAATTACTGAGGCAGATTCATCTAAAACTTGTATTGAGGGTGTCTTTGCAGCCGGCGACGTGCAGGATCCTCATTATAGACAGGCAATTACAGCTGCCGCATCGGGCTGCCGTGCAGCATTGGATGCAGAAAAATTCCTTTTATCCGAGAAATAAAATTTTAATTATGAATTTTAAAATAACTTTTGTTTTTTTAGGCACAGCCTTTTTGCTGTTTAGTTCTTGTAAATCTCAGTATGAAGCTTTGCTGAATAGTTTTGATGCTGATGAAAAATATTCTGCTGCTTTTGATTATTTTAATCAGGGTAAGTTCCAGAAGGCGGCACAATTGTTCGAGTCTTTGTCGGTATTGACGAATGGTACAAGTAGAGAAGATACGGTGCGATATTATTGGGGATTAAGTAATTACAGGGATAAAGACTATTATACGGCAGAAACGAATTTCAATAAATTTTTGGAGGTCTTTCCACGCAGTCCGTTTGCTTATGAAGCGACTTTTTTAAGGTTGGATTGCCTTTATCGCCAGACTTATAGGTATGAATTGGACCAGATGCCTACTCACGCTGCTATTGCTGCAATAAAACAGTACCTATCTGATGCACCGGGCAATGTGCATACTGATGTCTGCAATAATATGCTTAAGGATTTGTATGGTAGATTGGATAAAAAGGCTTATGAGAATGCAAAGCTGTATTATCGTATGGAGGATTATCAGGCAGCTCGCGTAGCCTTCCGTAATGTCTTGAAAGAAAATGCCGAAAATATGTATAGAGAAGAAATATTGTATTATACGGCAATGGCTTCTTACAAATATGCTTTTTTAAGTATTCCTGCTAAACAGAAAGAGCGTTATCTTATTTTTATAGATGACTATTTGAATTTTGCAGGAGAGTATCCGAAGTCAGGATATAGAAATGAGTTGAACTCTTTGTATAAAAAGGCTCAAAAATCGCTTGGACGATTTGTGGAGGAGACTCCGGCAGATAAGTAATTTCGATTCAAAAAAAATGAAACTTTACTAAAAGTAAGGAAGTAATATTAAATAGAAGGAGATATTCTCCTAAGAAAGAAAAAATATTTTTATAATGGAAAATACTAAGAAAATCCCTACAAACACTATTACAAGAGATATTAAGTATCTTGCAGAGCCGACAGGCAATATCTATGAGTCTACTGTAATTTTGTACAAGAGAGCTAATCAGATTGCTTTGGCTGAGAAAAAGGAATTAAATCGTAAGTTGGAAGATTTCAAGAACGATCGTGATACTATGGACGAAGTTTTTGAAAATAAAGAGCAAATAGAAATTTCAAAATATTACGAAAAGCAGCCTAAACCTGATCTTGTGGCGATTGCGGAGTTTGAAGCAGGTGAACTTTGTTATAGGACTGTAAAACGAGAAGAGACTCAAGAGTAATTATGCTAAGCAGCCTTCACGTACAGAATTATGTATTGATCAACTCTTTGGATATTGATTTCCCCGAAGGGTTGATTATTATTACAGGGCAGACGGGAGCCGGAAAATCGATTCTTCTTGGTGCGTTGTCTTTGCTTTTAGGTGCTAAAGCAGATGCCTCTATTTTAAGTGAAGGTGCAGAAAGTTGTATTGTTGAGGCAAAATTTACTGTCCCCGGAGATGACTATATCAAAGAATTATTGTCTGAAAATGATATAGATTTCGACAACGGAAATATTATAGTTCGACGAGTCGTGAGCAGTACAGGTCGTTCGCGCTCTTTTGTTAATGATATTCCTGTACAAATAGGTTTTTTGCAGACTTTATCTTCGAGATTGATAGATGTCCATTCGCAACATCAGACTTTGATGCTTTCTGATAAGCAGTTCCAACTGTCGATGCTGGATTATTATGCCGGTAATAATTCTTTGCTGAAAGAATGCAAAGAGGCTTATGATACACTTTCTAAGCATAAGTCAGAGTTGATAGAAGTGCAAGATGAGTTGAACAAGTTGGAAACGGAAAAAGATTATATCCAAGCTACCTTAGAAAAGTTGGACAATGCTTCTCTTCGTGTGGGAGAGTTGGAAGAATTGGAATCAGAACAGGTACAACTTTCAAATGCAGAGGAAATTAAAGGCGATTTCTGTCAAGTTGAGAGTATGTTATCCCCTTCAGGAGATTCCGACTCTCTTCCTGTTACTTCTTTGTTAAAAGAGGTTGTGCGCGTGCTTGCTAAAGTTTCCAAGTATGTCTCTCAAACGGAGGAATTGTCTCGTAGAGTGGAATCTTCAAGAATAGAGTTGGATGATATTTTATCTGAAATATCTGTTTTGGAAAGTAAGATAGATGTCTCGCCCGATAGATTACAAATTGTAGATGATAGATTAAATCTATTGTACGATTTGTTGAAAAGGCATTCTTGTAATACGATAGAAGAACTTATTATCATCAGGGACAATCTATCTTCCAAAATTTCCGACTCATCTTCTATAGAGGAAAAACTGGAAGAATTAAGAAAAATCGTTGCCGTTGATGAACTTAAATTGGACGAATTGGCGTCTCAATTGCATACTTCCCGTTCAAATGCTTCTAAGGATTTTATGAATGCAATTACAGAATCTATACATTCATTGGAATTGGATAGATCTGTTTTTGAAGTGAAATTGAATGATGCGCCTATATCGAAGACAGGGAAAGACAGTGTGCAATTTTTATTCTCTTCTAACGGTACATCCCCTTTCGATATTGCAAAGTGTGCCTCAGGAGGTGAACTTTCCAGGATAATGCTTGCATTAAAAGCGATGCTTGCTAAATATACTAATATGCCTACGATGGTATTTGATGAAATAGATACTGGAGTTTCGGGTAGTGTTGCAGACAAAATGGGTACGATGATATGCAGTATGGGAAATGATATGCAAGTCTTTGCTATAACACACCTGCCTCAAGTGGCTGCAAAAGGCAATGCGCATTATCTTGTTGAGAAAAATTTCAATCCGGCTTCCGGCAAAACTGTTACTGAAATTAAGTTATTGGAAGGCAACAATCGTGTAATGGAAGTGGCAAGAATGTTAAGCGGCTCATCTATTACAGATGCAGCCATAGCAAATGCAAAATCTTTACTCTCTATCTAATTTATAAGGTGTGTAGAATAATCTGCATCATAGATTATTCTTCTTACAGCGTGGTTTACATACCCTCCTGCTTCAGTTCTTACAAACATATAGCTGCTTTGTAATCCACTTGAATCTCTGCTTTCAAGCATCTCTCTCCAATTAATTCCATATCGGGATACAATAGAAATGAAATATTTTGCAAGATCATAGCCTTGATAAGAAAAAGGCGTAGGCTCGGCATTATATAAAGCTCTGTAAGCCATCAAGAATTTTTTTACGGAAGAGTTATCATAATCAATATAGTATGAACTTGAAACTCGTGTTTGAAGATTATGCAGACTCTCTGCGTCAATTGTATCGAAAGAGCGAAGTTTCGAATTACCGTATAGGACTACATTGTATTTATTATGTATTAACAGATTTAAATTACGAACTACATCATTGACAAATGCTTCATTATCTGATGCTATTACAAATCTGGTAGTATAATCAGTGGTGGCAATATCCATAAGGTAGTTAATAATATTGCGACCTTCTAAAATACTGTATGAAATGGTATTATAATATATTCCGTACTGTTTCATTTTTTGGAAAACGGTTTGTTCATATTCCGTCCTCCCAATGCCTTTTTCTGTGATAACTACTACGCGATCTCCTTCTTTCAGCTCTTCTTTTACCCAATTTGCTATATCTTGATATTGAATATAAGATGGTGTAGGAGCCTGAATAAAATTGCTGTTTTCAAATGCGAAAGGTTCTGCTTTTTGATCAAGAGGCGAAATTATCATTGAGTTATTTTCGCTTTTCTCTAATACAGTCGTCAGGTCAGTCTTGTTAATCGGTCCTATTGTTATATCGCTTCTTTCCAATCTCTCTCTTGTTACAGGAATTATACCTCCTGCTACATCATAAACACTTAAATCTGTACTTATACCGCTTTCTCCTAAATCTTTTATTGCAAGCAATGCTCCGCAATAAAAATCCATACTGCTCTGATTACCATTTCCTGCAGCATCGAAAGGAAGCATTAGTATGGCAGTTACGTCTTCTTTTAATAAATTATTTTCTTTGTAATCATTATGAATCGGTTCATTTTGTTCCTGAATTTGTTTGAAATGTAATTTTTCAGGATGACGAGGTATTCTGATTTTTTGCCGTTTTGTTACTGTATTGTTTTGCAGATTATTGAATTGCATTAGCAATTCTTCATTTAAATTATATTTATCGGCAATCGATTTTAAGTCTTCGTACCATTTGACTGTATGTATAATGTATTCAGGCTCTTCTCTTAAATCGTTTACAATCTCGCCTGCATATTTTTTAGTCGTCTCTTTAAATGGTATTAAGATTATTTGATCTTTTTTCAAACCGTTGTGTTCAAGATCCAAATTCTTGTTGGCATCATTTATTTCCTTTATTGTCACTCCGTAAGTTTTTGCGATAGAGTATAAAGTTTGTCGTTCCAAAACGAGATGCGAATAGTAGATTAATCCGCCTATGCGCACTTTTTCTTTGGAGATTGTTACTGGAGTCGGAATATAACTTTGACCTTTTAATGATATTGAAAATAACATTAAAAGAGAAACTGATAATACAATAATTAAGTGTCTGTTTTTCATAATTTATTTGTAAACGAAATTATTTCTTTGCAAAAAACTTTCCAAGAGAGTTTTTTGCAGGTCGTTTTTATGTTTAAGAGACAGTTTTCTTGTATCTCTTTATTATTAAAATATCTGCTTATCTCATTGCATATGCTTTCCGGTGTAATTTCAGAGGCTACCAAACCTGTGCCTGTTTCTTCTATAATCTTTTTCAATCCTCCGGCATTTGTTACTATTAAAGGTACTTCAAAATGCCATGAAACTGCTGAAATTCCACTTTGAGTTGCGTTTCTGTAAGGTAAAACGGTTAGGTCTGCTGCTGAAAAATAAGTTGCCACATCGGAATTCTTTATAAAGAAAGGGAATAATGATATTCTTGATTTCCCTTTTGAAGAATTGATCATATCTTGGTATTTCGCAAAAGAGCCATAGGGTTCACCTGCAATAATCAATCTATAACTATCATCAAGCAATTCAAATGCTTGCAAAAGAATATCCAAACCTTTATAAGGTCGTATTAATCCGAAAAATAATAGATTTTTTGTTTCAGAGTCAATTTTTAATTTTTTTGTCGCTTCCGTGCGATCTGTTTTCTTCCCTAAGTGGGTATATATAGGGTGGAAAAGTTCTGTAAATTTTGCATCAGGTAGGAGTTTTATCAAATCCTTGGTCACTTCAGAGCAAAGAGTTATATGCCCATGGCATTTTGAAAGAAAGTATTTTGTTAAAGGCTTATCAAGAAACTTAGGCTCGTGAGGAATTACATTGTGCAGAACTGAAATTACTTTGCAGTGTCTATTCATTTTTCCGGCGACAAAACCTAATGATGGGGCGAAATATGACATCCACCAACTTATTATAAGCACATCAGGCTTCCATTCTTTGATTTTTTTTACGGTATGAAAATAGGAAAAAGGATTAGCCGTGTCCAAAACAGGAGTAGACTCTGTCGGCACGGCTTCATCATCTGCTGTCACATATTGTGTTTTACCCGGGAACAGGAATTCAGGATATTGTCTTGTGAAATTAAATGCTTTAACAATATTTTCTTTCCCGAGTTCTTCAGCCATAGCTGTATTGAACTGGGCGATCCCTCCTCTAAACGGATAAAAACATGACAGAATAGCTATTCTCAAATTATTTATTTTTTACTTTTTGTTTTTCCGTATTCTTCATTCAATTTTTGAATCAAGTCATCTGTAATATCGAATGAGGTATCAGATGCACAAACAGGAATGGATAAGATTTCTCCTTGGGTAGACAATATCATTGCGTATTGTTTTTCAGCATTGTACTTTTCTAAGAAAGTTTTTATTGCGTTTGCGATCTGATTTGTCATTACTTGCTGCTCTTCTAATATTTCTTGTTGTTTTTGAGCTGCATATTCGTCGAAACTGTTTTTTTGATCCTGAAGTTTTTGTCCTTGAACTTCTGCTACAGAGCGCGTTAAAAGACCTTTATTGATTTTATCGTTGAAAGAATTAAATTCATTCTGAAGTTTATTACCTCTTCTTGTAACTTCATCATTGATACCCTTTATCTTCGTTTCTACTGAAGTACGTAAATCATTAGCCATATCATATTCATTCAATACTCTATCCATATTGAAGTAAACGATTGCTCCTTTCTGTATCGTTATAGAAGTAGAATCTGTATTTTCTGTTTTCTTCTTGTCCGGATTTACAATAGAAAGTACTCCGAAAGTTATAGATGCAATCAATGCAATGATGCTTAGAATTAGTGATGTTTGTTTCATTTTATATAAAATTTTAAGTTTCCGAATTATGTATGCAAATCTAATTAAATAATTTTAATCTTTGATAAATATTCCTTTATCGTATTTTCCATCCCCATATAGATGGCATCGCATATAATTGCGTGCCCTATTGATACTTCTTTTGTCCAAGGAATTCGGCGAATAAAATATTCGATATTTTCCAAATTCAGATCGTGCCCTGCATTTAATCCCAAGCCGCATTCTTTGGCTTCTTCCCCGGATATTATGTATTTTTTAATTGCCTTTTCAGGAGAACGGTTATATTCTTCTGCATAATAAGCCGTGTAGAGTTCTACTCTGTCTGCGCCGCATTTTGCTGCTCCTTCTGCCATCCCCGGTTTTGCATCTATGAAAATCGATGTCCTTATACCATGATCTTTCAACTCCTTTACTATTTCTGTTAAAAAAGCGGTGTTTTTAACAGTATTCCATCCCTCATTTGATGTAATTGCATCTTCAGGATCAGGCACAAGAGTTACTTGTTCCGGTTTCACAGAACATACTAAATCCATAAATTTAGGTATTGGATTGCCCTCTATATTAAACTCAGTCTTTAGTAAAGGTCTTAATTTAATAACATCGCTGTATCTTATATGCCTTTCGTCAGGTCTTGGATGTACGGTTATTCCTTCTGCACCGAATCTTTCGCAATCGCAGGCAACTTTTATTACATCAGGCATATTACCTCCTCTTGCATTACGCAATGTGGCTATCTTGTTGATATTTACACTTAACCTTGTCATCCTTTTATATATTTCAATACAAAAATAAGTAATAATCTAATATAAATATTATTTCCAACCTTTTTTATTATCTTCGCATACCTAATGCGAAATTCGATGAAAATAGCTGTATATGTAAAGAATAAGACTTTGTGCAACGATAAGAGATTTTCTGATTTGTTACTTGCACTAAAGAATATGCCTTGCGAATTTTATAGTATTGAAAATCGAGAAGATATTACGATAGATACTGATATTTTGATTAGCGTAGGCGGTGATGGTACTTTTTTATCTGCTGCCAAAAGGGCTGCTGAAAAAGGAGTTCCGGTATTGGGCGTTAATTTAGGTCGTTTGGGTTTTCTTTCAGAAAATAAGCCGGAAAATGTAATTTTACCTTTGCTGAAGCATCAATATGAAATAGAAGAAAGGACTTTGCTCGGTATTGATGTTATAGGAGAAAATTTTATTCCGCCTGTAGGATATTGGCATTATGCATTGAATGAGATTACCGTGCATAGAGTAGGGGCTGCAATGTTAGGAGTAGATGTCGCTTTGGATGGTCTTCTCCTTCCTACTTATTGGGCTGATGGTTTGTTAGTAGCAACAAGTACAGGATCGACTGCTTACTCATTAAGTACCGGAGGGCCTATTTGTTCTCCTGAAGCAAAAGTGCTTATAATAGCGCCTATATCGCCTCATAATTTGAATGTAAGACCTCTAATTGTGCCGGAAACAACGAATATAGAAATATCCTTGCGTGCCAGAGATAAGGAAGTGATGCTTACTATGGATAATCGCAATATGCTTGTTACGCCGGAATTGAAGCTGAATATTTCAAAAGCGCCTTTTTCATTAAAAAGAATCAGGCTGGCAAAAACAGACTTCGTTAATGCTTTGACTACTAAACTTTTTTGGGGTGAGGACGTAAGAAATAGCGTAGAATGATAATTTGAATTTTATGGAACAGGATACAAAAATACCGAAACACGTCTCTATAATAATGGATGGAAATGGCAGATGGGCAAAAGAAAAAGGAAAAGAAAGAGTTTTCGGACACATCGAAGGAGTCAAGAGCGTGCGCGTATGTGTGGAAACAGCTGCAAGGAAAGGTATAAAATATTTATCTCTTTTTGCTTTTTCAGAAGAGAATTGGGCGCGTCCTGAAAGTGAAGTTTCAACGCTTATGAACTTAATGGCTAAATCTATTCGTGACGAATATGATACTCTTATGAAAAACAGCATACGGCTTATCGTATTGGGAAATCGTTCTCGTTTAGGTTTGCTGTTGAATAAGTCGATAGACTATATAATGGAAAAAACAAAGAATAATACCTCTATGACTATGGTTGTGTTTCTTAGTTATAGCGGCAAATGGGATATTTTTGAAGCAGCAAAGAAATTTGCAGTTGATTATGTAAAGGATCCCAAAACCTTTTCTATAGAAAGTTTTGATAAATACCTTGTTACGGCAGATATTCCTGAACCTGATTTGATAATAAGGACTTCCGGTGAAAAACGTCTAAGCAACTATATGTTGTGGCAGGCAGCATATTCCGAGTTATACTTTACAGATACATTATGGCCTGATTTCCGTAAAGATGAATTCGAAAAAGCATTGAAAGATTATGCCGGGCGTGATAGACGATACGGAAAAGTTAAATAATTGTTATATTTGTACTCATATCAAATCGAAGAATATAAACTTGATGAATGTAAGAGAATTCATGGCGATTGTAGGGCTTATGTGTGTATCTTTCGCCTCTTTTGGTCAGAATAATTTCGTTAAAGCGGAAATAGATTATAATAATCCACGCAAATACTATGTCGGAGGAGTTTCAGTAGAAGGTAATAATTATCTGAATGAGAGACAGATAATTAATTTGGTTAATCTACAAAAAGGTATGGAAGTCACCGTACCCGGAGATGATATTTCTTCAATGATTAAAAGATTGTGGCAGCAGAGGTATTTTGAAAAAATAGAAATAAGCATAGATCATTTAAGTGCAGACAGAGATTCTGCATATTTTGTGATAAAGATAAAAGAACGACCTAGAGTATCCAGGTGGACTTTTACAGGTGTGAAAAGTGGTGAGAAGAAGGATTTGAATGAAAGGCTTAATTTGAAAAGGGGAGGAGAGTTTTCGGATTATGTAGCAAAAACTTCATCAGATATTATTAAAAGATTTTATGCAGAGAAGGGATTTTTAAAAGCCGGAGTAGATATAGAAGTTTCGAAGGATACAATTATAAAGAATGCCATAATGGTAAACTTCGATGTAAATAGAGGAGAAAAAGTAAAGATTAAGAAAATAAATTTCATTGGTAATAAGCATTTAAAGGAATTTAAACTTGCGAAATCAATGAAGAAGACTAAATCCGCAAAGTTCTATAACTTTTTCAGCAGTAAGAAATTCAACGAAAAAGAATATGAAAATGACAAGAGAAATCTTATAAACGCGTTTAATGAAGAAGGATATAGGGATGCAAGGATTATAAAGGATTCTATTTATTATTTGCCTAATGAAAAGAATCGACTCGGTATCGATTTTAAAATAGATGAGGGTAGAAGATATTATTTCAGAAATATTACTTGGACAGGTAATTCGGTATATTCTTCTGAAACTTTGAATGAAATATTGCAGATAAAAAAAGGTGATCCTTACGATGTCGTGACTATGGAAAAAAGGCTTCATGGAGGAGGTGGACAATCAGATTATGATATTTCTAAGATGTATAGAGATAACGGTTATCTCTTTTTCAATGTCACACCTGTGGAAATGAATATCCAAAAGGATTCCATAGATGTTGAAATGAGGATAACTGAGGGCAAGCCTGCAACTCTTAACAATATCATTATAAACGGTAATGATCTTACAAGTGAAAGAGTTGTAAGGAGGCAGATTTTTACTCGTCCCGGTTATCTATTCAGTCAATCTGATTTTGAACGTTCTGTAAGAGAGATCGCATCTTTGGGACAATTTGATCCGGAAGCAATTATGGACGGAACAAAGGGGTACTCTATAATTCCGAACCAAGCGAACAATACTGTTGATGTAATATATAATGTTACAGAGAAACCTTCAAGTCAATTTGAGTTGTCAGGAGGTTGGGGAGGCCGAACTTTTGTGGCAACGGTAGGTTTGAGTTTCAATAATTTCTCTACAAGACGTTTCTTTGATAAAAGTGCATGGACTCCTGTACCTTTGGGAGACGCTCAGTCTTTGTCTTTGCGTTTTCAGACAAACGGTACATATTATACAGCTTTCCAAGCAAGTTTTACAGAGCCTTGGCTTTTCGGTAAAAAACCTACGTCTTTAAGTCTTTCCGCATATTATACAAGGCAAACGAATTCTTTGTTGATCTACAATATTTTCAATAAAGATAAGCAGTTTGAAGTATTCGGTTTCACTGCCGGGTTGGGAAATCGTTTGAAATGGCCTGATAACTATTTCATATTATATAATAGTTTGAGTTGGCAGACTTACAAATTGACTAATTGGGATAGTAACTGGTTTATTTTCAATCACGGTATTTCTCATAATATAAGTTATACGTTGAGTTTGTCGAGAAACTCAACTGATCAGCAGATCTATCCTCGTCAAGGTTCAGAGTTCTCTGCATCGTTGCAAATAACTCCTCCTTTCTCATTGTTCCGTAAAAAGGATAAAGGAAATCTTGATAAGAATGGAAAACCTAAGATTGTCAATAGTTATAAAGATATAAATTATGACAAATGGTCTGCGGCAGACAGATATAAATGGATAGAGTATCACAAATGGAAATTTAGTGCAGCTGTTTATACCAAACTTATCGGTAATTTGGTAATGATGACTAGAGCTCAATTCGGGTATTTGGGATATTTCAATAGGAATTGGGGATATTCTCCATTTGAAGGATTCAGCCTCGGAGGTGATGGAATGTCAGGATATTCTACTTATGGTACAGATGTAATCGCATTGAGAGGTTATGAAAACGGTTCTTTGACTCCTTATTTAACCAGTCCATATAGTAATTCCGGTTCTTCTGCAGCAGGTAATGTATATGATAAATTTACTTTGGAATTCCGTTATCCTTTGGTAATGCAACCTCAATCAACAATTTTTGCTCTTGTCTTTTTGGAAGGAGGTAATTGTTGGTCCGATATAAGAAAATTTAATCCATTCCAAATCAAACGTTCTGCCGGTGTAGGTCTTAGAGTATTCCTTCCTGTCGTAGGTTTACTTGGTGTCGATTGGGGGTACGGATTTGATGATGATAAAAATGGTAAGAGCCAGTTCCATTTTATGATTGGTCAGCAATTTTAGAATACGGTCCGATATTTGAACTAATTAACATTTAATATACTGAAATTAAGAAACATAAATATTATCATTATGAAAAGAATTATTACATTAGCCTTAATGGCTTGTTTGTCAATTTCTGTTTTTGCACAGTCAAAATTTGCTCACGTGAATTATGCCGAATTAGTGCAGTTGGCTCCTGAAGCAGATGCTGCGAGATCTCAGATTAATGCAGCCAGCAAAGAAGCACAAGACACTTACAAGAGTATGATGGAAGAATATCAATCTAAATTCCAGCAATATCAACAAAAATCAGCCTCTTGGACTGCTGCTATACGCGAAACAAAGGAGAAAGAATTGGGTGATATACAACAGAGAATTCAGGAATTCGAGCAGACTATCCAGCAAGAATTACAACAGCAGCAGGCACAACTTATGGCTCCTATTCAACAAAAAGCTATCGATACTGTAAAAAAATTGGCAAAAGCTGCCGGTTATATATATGTATTTGATGCAAGTTCTTTGTTATATGTAGATGATAACCAGAGCGTTGACTTAACTCCTGCAGCAAGAAAAGCATTGGGTATTCCTGACGGAAGGACTATGGAATCTTTACAAAAAGAACTTCAGGCAGCAGCACAAGCAGCAGTTCAGAAATAGTTTTACTATTAAAAAATAAATCGGCTGACCTTTTTAAAGGTCAGCCGATTTATTTTATCTTACAGTCCGTTTTATATTCTTCTCGCTTGCATAGATTTCTTTGTCGATATTAAAATCAGGATTGTATTTTCCTCTCGGAAGATCTGTAAATATAAAATAATTAGCTTTTCTTGCTGCTTCAATATGGTCTGTCATTGCTGTTGTGACAAGGGTCGCGGTAAGGTCAATCAACAGCCCCAATAAACCATTTATATTAGATCTTTGTGTTAAATCCAAAAATAAGTCGCAGGTCCTATCGAAAATAATCTCATTGGTTTTTGTAGAACGAATAAAGTAACGGATTTTAGTATCAATACCTATTCCGACTTTTTCCCATCTATCTATTTGAGAAAAAATAACAGCATCAGCTCCGAAAAACTTGGCAAAGTTATCAAGTGAGGCATTTACGAATAATTCTGCATCATACGCACTTTCTGCTTTTAATATATCCATAGATAAATGCGGAGAGATTATATAATAACCGGCTTCTGCAAGAGGTTTACTTATCGATGTATAAAGCAATTCTTTAGCCTCTATTGAAGTAGTATTATTAATCGGAGGCATAACCAAAATGCTTACCGGCGCCTCATCATACATTTTGGGATATTGAGATAGCCTTGTATTATTGGTTTCGCTATTTGTAAGGATTCCGCAAGATACAAGCATAGCAGACAATAAAATATATAATATCTTTTTCATCATTTATCTCGAACTTAATTTTTTTAGAAGCGGACCGATAAATACAGCAGATTCGGGATAATACTCAATTTCTTTTTGAAACATCCTCTGTCCGTATTCTTTAAAGAAAGAAGGAATATTTTCTCCTTGGAAAATACTTAACTGTCCCGGTGTAGCATTATCTAAAAAAGTCTGCATAACTTCAGGTTGTAAAAGCAAGTACCCATATTCTGCACAAATTCCCGGAGGAGGTAAATTACGTTGCCCTCCGGGATTTGAAATCAATTTATCATACAAAACGATTAATTTGCAAAGCGTCTCAGGAGTAGTCTTATCGTAGTTTCTATACGCTAAATGTTCATACTCCGTTACTCCATTTTGTCTCGATCCCCAATTGTACAGGTATGAATAAGTAGTAGAGCACGCTGTGATGATTACTGATAGCAATAGTATTGCTATTATATTTCTCATAGTCTTATTATCTTTTTTTCGCCTGAAGAAAGAAAAACCTTTTGTCTGTATAATAAAGTCTTTCCTTCTCTTACCGTTACAAAATGAATACCCGGAGCAAGTCTGATAGTATTTTCAGAAGTAGGCTGTATCTCCATACCCGGTTTGTATGCTTTTGCCTTCACTGTTTCAGTATAATAGAAGTTACCATCTATTTCTACCTCTATTTGATAGATGTAACGATCTGTAAAACAGAGTCCTGATTCATCTTGAATTCCTGAAGATACGGAATATGAGCCTACGCCGCAACTTGTAAATAGAAACAGAGCGGATAAAGCTATTATTATATATGATATTATCTTTTTCATTTCTTATCCTCCATAATATAGTAGTTTTCAACTATTTTAGATACATCCAAAGGCTCTCCTTTATAAGAGCAGAATGATATTTCCGTCTCTGGAGTATCTCCTATTGAAGACAGTATGGTTATTGTACCTACTTTTGTTCCCGGAAGTTCTATCATTATACCTGTTTGAGGATTCTTTACGGATTTCCCTTTCTTGTAAACATTGAATGTATCATTAGGAAGAAGCCCTTGAGATAAGCCTCCTGAAATGATATATGTATCATCCTCTGCGGAAAGTATGTAAGATTTCCAAGGTTTATCCATACATTTATTGATAATATTTTCTACCAATTGAGAGATTGCTGCAGAAATTGCTTTATCACTGAGAGTTGCATCATATCCTGCTTGGCCACCGAATCCTAATGTTTCTTTGGTAGTAGTTTCGGCGAAACCTTTTGCCTCATCCGAATAAATGATAAGTCCTGTAGAAGATTCTACCAATCTTATGCTAACGCCTGCCTCTACTGTTTGAGTTTTGGTAGAAGAAAACAAGTGTTCTTGGCCTTCGTTTTTACGACCGAATTGTGTGATAGATCCTAAAATTATGAAGTCTGCTCCGATTTTTTTCATTTCGCTTCCTGCTTCGGCAACAAGAATATCCAAATCTTCTCTTTCCAAAAGGATGAACTTATTGCTTAAAGCCAATTTGGAAGAAAGGATATCCAGAGCTTGTTTTCTGATAGGATCATTCTCTTTATCATAGAATAGTCCTTTTGCATATTGGGTCTCATTTGAAAACCTCCCAATTGCGACTTTCCTTTTAATTGTTCTCTGTTCCTCTTGAGCAAATGCAGGCATAGCCATCAAAACAGAGAACATAAGAATTAAAACATTTTTTAATTTAAGCATAAAAATATAGTTACATTTTTAAAAATACAAGTAAATATAAGGTACTCCTTATACAATTCCTTGTGCCAACATCGCTTCTGCGACTTTAATAAACCCTGCAATATTCGCGCCTTTTACGTAATTTATATAGCCATCTTTTTGCAAACCGTATTTTACGCAAGAAGCATGTATAGAACTCATGATGCCGTGAAGCCTTTCATCAACTTCCTTTGCAGCCCAACTGATGTGCATGGCATTTTGTGTCATTTCAAGACCTGAAGTAGCAACACCTCCTGCATTTACTGCTTTCCCCGGAGCAAACATAACTTTAGCCTTTTGGAAAGCTTCTATCGCACCCGGTTGGCAACCCATATTGGATACTTCCGCGCAAAGCCAAGTCCCGTTTTTGATAAGTTCTGTCGCATCTTCTGCACTCATCTCATTCTGGAATGCGCAAGGCATTGCTATATCGCATTTTACACTCCAAGATTTTTTGCCGGGAATGAATTGTGCATCAGGAAATTTTTGCGCAAATGGAGCTACTATATCATTGTTGGAAGAACGCAATTCAAGCATATAATTTAATTTTTCCGGTGTCATTCCGTTTGGATTGTATATAACTCCGTCAGGACCTGAAATTGCCACAACTTTTGCTCCCAATTCCGTAGCCTTGCAGCAAGCGCCCCAAGCAACGTTACCGAATCCGGAAACAGCCACTGTTTTACCTTTTAAATCCAATTTATCCTTATGGCTTTGCAACATATGTTGAACAAAGTAAACAGCACCATATCCTGTAGCTTCAGGGCGTATAAGTGAACCGCCGAAAGACAAGCCTTTACCTGTCAGCACTCCTTGGTGTTCACGAGTAAGTTTTTTGTACATACCATTCATAAAACCTACTTCACGTCCTCCTACACCTATATCTCCTGCGGGTACATCCATGTCGGGACCGATATTTTTCCATAATTCAAGCATAAATGCTTGGCAGAAACGCATTATTTCGCCCTCTGATTTTCCTTTAGGGTTGAAATCGGATCCGCCTTTACCTCCGCCCATAGGCAGGGTCGTCAATGAATTTTTGAAAATCTGTTCAAAACCTAAAAATTTCAGTATAGAAGGGTTTACAGAAGGATGGAAACGCAGACCTCCCTTATAAGGTCCTATTGCATTATTGAATTGTACTCGATACCCTGTATTTGTCTGAACTTCTCCTTTATCATCTACCCACGTTACTCTGAATGATATGATTCTGTCAGGCTCTACAAGTCTTTCGATAATTTTGGCTTTTTCAAACTCAGGGTGCTCATTATAGACTTCTTCTATTGACTCGAGCACTTCTGTTACGGCTTGCAAATATTCTTTTTCCGTAGGGTACTTAGCTGAAAGATTAGCTATTATTTCTTGTGTTTTCATTGTGTTATGGTTTTAATGTTTTATTATTTTACTTCCCAAGTAGCTCCGCTATTCAACAAATCGTCCATACAGCGGATCTTTGCTTTTGAACTTACGCTCTCTACTTGTTTTTGTACTTCTTCTTCATATGTAGGCGCTTCTACATCTCTGATTATGCCTAACGCCACAGGATATTCGGGGTATTTCATATCTGCGAGCATCATATGCAGACCGAGGTTATCACTATGAGAATCGTGTGTAAGGATATCGTCCTCTGTGATTCCGTTCTCTCCTATGACTACGGTTTTAAGTTTCCAACCATCGAGAATCAAGCCTTTATTTTTATCTTTTCCGTAAATCATTTTTTCACCGTCTTTCAAAACAATAGTTCTGTCAGCGCGATATTGCCTGTCGGAAATTTCCGAATGTGAACCGTTGTTGAAAATAACACAGTTTGTCAGGAATTCCATTACGGAAGTACCTTTATGCCTTGAGGCTGCAAGCATTATTTCTTCATCCAAAAGTAAATCGTTGTCAATTCCTCTTGCGAAGAATGTGCCTTTAGAGCCTATAACTACGCTTCCCGGGTTGAAAGGAGACTCTACCGTACCGTACGGAGAGGTCTTAGTAATCATACCGAATTGTGAAGTAGGGGAGTATTGACCTTTGGTCATTCCGTAGATACGGTTGTTAAACAGCATAATGTTAAGGTCTATATTCCTTCTTATTGCGTGGATAAAATGGTTTCCTCCGATAGCAAGAGAATCACCGTCTCCTGTCGCCTGCCATATGCTGAGGCGAGGATTGGCTACTTTCATACCGGTGGCTATTGCCGTAGCACGACCGTGAATACTGTGAAATCCGTAGGTACTCATATAATAAGGAAGACGAGAAGAGCATCCGATACCGGAAACGACCACAACATCTTCTTTTTCTATTCCTTTTTCTTTGCATACCTTTGGCAGAGTCCTTTGTAAAGCTGCTAATATTGCATAATCTCCGCATCCGGGACACCACCTTACCTCTTGGTCGCTTTTAAAATCTTTTAATGTATATTCAGCCATGATTAATTTTCTTTAAGATTTTGTTCTATACTTTCTGTTATTTCGTGTACCATAAAGGTCTGACCTTGTATTTTGTTGCACTGCAAATAATCAAATGCTGGCAGACAACCTCTGAGGTAATTAGCAAATTGACCGCTGTTCAGTTCGCATACAAGGATTTTTTTGAATTTTGAAAATACTTCCGATGTATTTGAAGGAAGAGGGTTGATGTAATCGAAATGTGCGAAACTTACGTTTTTACCGTTGCCTCTTATATTTTCAATAGCAGATTTTATATGTCCGTAAGTACCTCCCCAGCCGACTATTAGAAGTTCTCCGGAAGAAGGACCGTCCACCTCAAGAAGAGGTAATTCTTTTGCTACAAGCGCAACTTTTTCCGCCCTTTCCCTAACCATAGTTTCATGATTGTCAGGATCATTTGAAAGTACTCCTGCGTGATTCTTTTCCAAACCTCCTACTCTGTGTTCCAATCCTTTCATACCCGGGATTGCCCACTGACGAGCCAAGGTCTTACTATCTCTTTCAAAAGGCTTAAATGCCCCATCCGAATATTGTGCAAGGCGAGGTTTGATTGAAGGATAATCTTTCATGGAAGGTATTTTCCAAGGCTCGGAACCGTTACCTAAAAAGCCTTCAGACATAAGTACGACCGGTACCATATGCTCTAATGCTATTTTTGCCGCTTGGAAAGCCATATCGAAACAATGGGCGGGAGAGTGCGCTGCTATTACAACAAGCGGGCTTTCGCCGTTTCGTCCGTATATGACTTGCATCAAGTCTGATTGTTCCGTTTTTGTAGGAAGTCCCGTACAAGGTCCTCCCCTTTGTACATCCACGATCACCAAGGGCAGCTCTGTCATAATTGCCAAGCCCATAGCCTCTGATTTCAGCGAAATGCCAGGTCCTGAAGTAGTAGTTACAGCCAACTTACCTGCAAATGCCGCTCCGATAGATGTACATATGCCGGCAATCTCATCTTCGGTCTGCATCGTCTTTACATTCAGGTTTTTATGTAATGCAAGTTCTTCCAAAATCGAAGTCGCAGGCGTAATGGGATAAGAACCGCAGAACAGTTCCAAATCCGATTTTTCCGCTGCAGCAATAAATCCCCACGCAATAGCCTGATTACCTGTGATATTCCTATATGCGCCTTTCTCTAAATCAGCCGGAGCGATAGTATAAGTATTAGGAACCGCCTGAATATTAGCAGCGTAGTTGAATCCATCCGTCAATACTTTTTTATTCGGTTCAATCATCTCAGGATGCTTTTTGCCGAATTTATTCTCTATGTATTCGTATAAATAATCTAACGGACGGTTGTAAATAAAACAAGCCATTCCGAGTGTAAACATATTTTTGCATTTGTGTATCGAACCCGAATCCAGCCCCGAATCTTTTAAACTGTCTTCTGTCAATTTCGTAATAGGTGCAATGATGATTGTCCTGTCCTGAACGTTTAATTCCTCAAAAGGATCTTTCGTAAAGCCTGCTTTTTGCAGATTCCCGTCATCAAATGCGTCCTGATTTACAAGGATCATAGCCGTCCGTTTCAACCATTTTGCATTCGCTTTCAAAGCGGCAGGATTCATCGCTACTAACATATCGCAAAAATCACCTGGAGTATTCACTTTCTCGCTGGCGATATGTACCTGAAAACCTGAAACTCCTGCTACAGTCCCTTTGGGCGCTCTTATTTCCGCAGGATAATCAGGAAAAGTCGAAAGTCCGTTGCCATAAATGGCTGATGTGTTGGCAAATAAAGTACCTGTAAGTTGCATACCGTCTCCGGAATCTCCGGCAAATCGTATTACAATGTCTTTTGTGTCAATGACTTTGTGTGTCATCTTGATTATAAATTATACGGTTAATGTTAAAATTTTCTCTAAATTATATATAAAAACTCATTTTTCCTAACAAAATATAACCAAAATCTCAATACTGATTTTAAATCGGAAAAATGCCTGTAAAATGCAGGAAATAATCAAATAATAATTAAATTCGCCGTTGCGAAAAAATAAAATACAGAAATTTAAAAAATAAATGATATGTCAGAAACAAAATCCGCTTTTAGCGGAAAATTCCCCGTTAAAAAAATTGTAATGATGATTGCGGCTATCGCCGTATTCCTATTTTTCTGGTTTGTCCCGCGAACCTTTTTCGGAATTACAGCCAGCGGCTCTCCTCTTCTATCGGTAGTCGAGCAAAGGACAGTAGCCATTTTCGCTTTGGCAGCATTTATGTGGATGTTTGAAATACTCCCGACCTGGGCAACTTCCGTTTCCATTATAGTGATAATGCTTTTCACTATTTCGGATAGCAGTCTCAGTTTTTTGAAATCTTCCGCTTCCGCCGCCGATATGGGTACATTGGTGAGTTACAAATCATTGCTTTCCGCATTTGCAGACCCTACGATAATGCTGTTTTTGGGAGGATTTATCCTTGCCATTGCAGCCACTAAATCAGGCTTGGATGTAAAACTGGCAGGAGTACTTCTTAAATTGTTCGGGAAGAAACCTAAATTCGTATTATTGGGCTTTTTGTTCGTAATAGGTTTGTTCTCTATGTTTATGAGTAACACCGCTACGGCTGCGATGTTCCTTACTTTCCTTGCTCCTGTGCTTCGCACGATGCCTAAAGGAGAACGCGGTACAGCCGGGCTTGCTCTGGCAATTCCGGTAGCAGCGAACTTAGGCGGTATCGGTACGCCTATCGGTACGCCTCCTAACTCTATCGCTTTGGGCTATCTTAATGATATGCTTCACCTTAATGTGGGTTTTGGCGATTGGATGTTTGTTATGGTACCTTATGTGATTGTTATGTTGCTTTTCTCTTGGGTTATTCTTTTGAAAGTATTCCCTTTTAAATCGGAGAGCATTGAATTGAATATTCAGAGTGATCATAAAACCACGTATAAAGATATAATAGTATATGTTGTATTCGCCGTTACTATTTTAATGTGGGTGTTCGATAGATATACCGGGGTGAATTCCAATGTAGTGGCTATGATTCCTGTCGGTATTTTCTGCGCTACCGGAATTATTACTAAGGACGATCTTAAAGAAATAGAGTGGAGCGTATTGTGGATGGTTGCCGGCGGATTCGCTTTGGGTATAGCCTTGAATAAGACAGGTCTTGCACAACATTTGGTGGAGGTGATTCCGTTTAAGACTTTTGCACCTATAATTATCTTGTTGGTATCGGGACTTATCGGTTATGCTATGTCGAACTTCATATCTCATTCTGCTGCTGCCAGCCTTCTTGTCCCTATTTTGAGTGCTGTGGGCGTGGGAATGGGAGAACTTCTTGATCCTATCGGAGGTGTTAAGACTTTGTTGATAGGTGTTGCGTTGTCTACATCTGTTGCTATGTTGTTTCCTATAAGTACTCCTCCTAATGCTATTGCTCATTCTACCGGTCTTATTGAGGTGAAGGATATGACTAAGATTGGCGGTATAATAGGTGTTGCAGGTCTTGTTCTCGGGTATTTGGTGTTGATGTTTATAGGGATTTAGATAAAGTTTAATCGTGATTTTTAGATCACGATTAAATTCGATGTTTTTTTAACAAAGGAGGCTGAAAAAATTTTTCAGCCTCCTTTGTTTTTCCCACGTGAGTGGGGCATATTCTATTTATTCTGCATCTAATATATCTTCTCGGCGTTTGCGAGCTATTGGATCAAGTAGAATTTTCCTGATTCGCATAAAGTGAGGGGTGATTTCTACGAGTTCGTCTTCCTGGATATATTCAAGGGCTTCTTCGAGTGAGAGCTTGATGGCAGGCGGAAGTATGATTTTCTCATCGGAGCCGGCTGCACGTACGTTGCTCAGTTTCTTGGTTTTACATATGTTTATGTTGAGGTCGCGTTCACGAGTGTGCTCTCCGAGTACCTGCCCATTGTAAATCTCTTCGCCCGGCTCGACAAAGAAACGTCCTCTGTCCAAGAGTTTGTTCATAGAGTAGGCTATCGCTTCGCCTGTTTCCAAGGATACCAATGAGCCGTTGTTTCTGCGCTCGATATCGCCTTTGTAGGGCTGATAGTCTTTGAATCTGTGTGCGATAATGGCTTCACCTTGAGTGGCTGACAGGAGGTTGCTTCGCAAGCCCATAAGTCCGCGTGTAGGAATGTCGAATTCAAGTAGAGTCCTGTCTCCGCGCGGCTCCATGTGCAGAAGCGCTCCTTTTCTGCGGGTTGCAAATTCGATGGCTGTACCGACGAACTGCTCCGGAACTTCTATGGATAGGTCTTCGATAGGCTCGCAGCGCTGTCCGTTAATAGTCTTATCCAATACTTTAGGCTGACCGACTTGCAGTTCGAATCCTTCTCTGCGCATTTCTTCGATGAGGACGGAAAGGTGCAGAATACCGCGTCCGTAGACCATAAACGAATCAGCGTTAGGACCGGGTTTGACACGTAATGCCAAGTTCTTTTCAAGTTCTTTGTCCAAACGGTCTTTTATGTGTCTTGAAGTTACGAATTTGCCGTCTTTACCGAAAAATGGAGAGTCGTTGATACTGAAAAGCATACTCATAGTAGGCTCATCGACTGCGATTGGCGGCAATGCTTCCGGATTTTCGAAATCTGCAATCGTATCCCCTATTTCGAAGCCGTCTATGCCCACAACTGCGCAAATATCTCCGCAAACGACTTCGTCTACATTAGCCTTGCCAAGCCCGTTGAAAATCATTAATTGCTTAATTTTGCATTTCTTACGCTCATCGTATCTTTTGCAAAGCGTTACATTTTGTCCTGTTTTGAGTGAGCCTCGTGTGATTCTGCCGATGGCGATACGACCTACGTAAGGAGAGTATTCCAATGAAGAGATGAGCATTTGAGGTGTGCCTCCGTTGACTTGCGGAGCCGGAATTTCTTCCAAAATGGCATCCAGTAATGCGGTAATATCTGTGGTAGGCTGTTTCCAATCCGTAGACATCCAGCCTTGCTTGGCGCTGCCGAAAATCGTCTTGAAATCCAACTGGTCTTCTGTGGCATTCAGTGAAAACATCAAATCGAACACTTCTTCCTGTACTTCATCGGGACGGCAGTTGGTTTTGTCTACTTTGTTTATAACCACGATAGGCTTTTTACCCATCTCCAAAGCTTTCTGCAGCACGAAGCGCGTTTGCGGCATACAGCCCTCAAAAGCATCTACGAGCAACAGTACTCCGTCCGTCATGTTCAGTACGCGTTCAACTTCTCCTCCGAAATCGCTATGCCCCGGAGTGTCTATAATGTTGATTTTTACATCCTTATAAATAACCGAAACGTTTTTCGCAAGAATTGTTATACCTCTTTCTCTTTCGATGTCGTTGTTGTCGAGGATAAGCTGGCCAAGGTTTTCAGGTTGTCTTACCAAATTTGCTTGATAAATCATCCTGTCTACCATTGTCGTCTTACCGTGATCGACATGCGCAATCAGCGCAATATTTCTAATCTCTTGCATAAATGTTATATAACTACTATTATCTTGCAAAATTATGAATTTTTTATCGTATTTTTGTAAAATAAATGTACTGAATATGGCAGAAAAGATCATTATTCTGGATTTCGGCTCTCAAGTGACCCAACTTATCGGTCGTCGTTTAAGGGAGTTGAATGTCTTTTGCGAAATTTTCCCTTATAATAAAATCCCCGTTTTGGATGCTTCGGTCAAAGGTGTAATTCTGTCCGGAAGCCCTTGCTCCGTGAGAGATGCCAATGCACCTCACGTGGATTTAACAGGGATTAAAGGTCATTTGCCGCTGCTCGGAATTTGTTACGGAGCACAGTATCTTGCATATAATTTCGGCGGCAAAGTAGACAACTCTTTGTCACGGGAATACGGCAGAGCAATGCTTGATATAAAAAATCATTCAGAACTCTTCGAAGGAGTATCTCGCCGTTCGCAGGTCTGGATGTCCCATGGAGATACCATATCGAAATTGCCTGAAAATGCAGAAGTGATCGCTTCCACCGATAATATAGAGAATGCTGCTTTTCATCTGAAAGGCGAAAAAACATATGCTGTCCAATTCCATCCGGAAGTTTTTCATAGCACGGAAGGTTCAAAAATACTTGCCAACTTTGCATTAAATATATGCGGGTGCAAAGGAGACTGGACGCCCGACTCTTTTATAGAAAGCACTTTGGATCAACTCAAACAAGAGATTGGAAACGAAAAAGTCATATTGGGACTTAGCGGCGGAGTAGATTCAACAGTCGTTGCCGTGCTGCTCAATAAGGCAATAGGGCACAACCTTACCTGTATTTTCGTGAATAACGGCTTGCTGCGAAAAAACGAATACGAAAGTGTCTTGGCTTCTTATAACGATATGGGACTGAATGTGATAGGTGCAGATGCCTCAAAAGCATTTTTGGACGCTCTCGCAGGGGTGGAAGAGCCGGAAGCTAAACGTAAAATCATCGGTAAACTCTTCGTTGAAACGTTCGACAAATACGCTCATAACATAGAAAATGCCAAGTGGTTGGCTCAGGGTACCATTTATCCTGACGTCATCGAATCTGCCGGCATACCGGGTATCGCTTCCAAAATCAAATCGCATCACAACGTAGGCGGTCTCCCCGATAAAATGAAATTAAAGATCGTAGAACCGCTTAAAATGCTGTTCAAAGACGAAGTACGCAGGGTAGGTAGGGCATTAGGCATAAAAGAAGAATTGGTAGGCAGGCATCCTTTTCCCGGACCATCCCTTGCCATCAGGATAATCGGCGATGTAAATGAAGAAAAACTGCGCATCCTTCGTGAAGCAGACGATATTTTTATCAGTTCATTGAGACACTACGATTGCACAGCCTTGGATTTAAGATCAGCATCAGACCCCTCTCTAAAAGCCAAAAATCTCTACGAAGCTGTCTGGCAGGCAGGTGTCGTGCTGCTACCTATCAAAAGTGTAGGCGTGATGGGAGACGAACGCACCTACGAAAACCCGGTTGCGCTTCGTGCAGTGGTTTCAACTGACGGTATGACAGCGGATTGGTTCCACTTCCCATATGATTTTCTCGCAAAAGTCAGCGAAGACATCATCAACAAAGTCAAAGGCGTCAACAGAGTGGTATACGACATCAGTTCCAAACCGCCTGCAACCATCGAATGGGAATAAAATTGAAAAACAATTTATAAAATTCCCCCGTTCGCATCCCTATCGGACGGCACTTCCCAATACCCACCTTTATCAGGACCAACTCGTTTGATGATTCCTTTGTTCTTTAAATTTCTAATGCTATAGTTGATACCATCGCGAGTTACTCCACATCGCTTTGCCTAATAGAAATCTTCGGATTATTTTTCATGATATCTACAATTTTCTGTGTAGTTTTCTGTGTAGTTTTCTGCTTCCTGCCGGATAATGTCGAAATATATGGTATCTCAATGCGGAACACATCTTGTTCCTCAATTATCGGTTCTTTTCCTTTGGCAAAATTAGAATAAAAGAAGATAAGAAATATATAATGTACGAATCTTATGTATGATTTGTATGAATTTTATGTGATATGTCAATAACATGCCCCTAAGAGTAGATTCAATCTACATCTTAGGGGCGTAAGTTCTCGGAGGTGTATAATATTAAAATCGTTGAAAGGAATTATTTGTATTTCCGAGAACAGTTTAATTCATTCTATTATGTGTTTATGTTTTTTATTGTTCTTTTCTTTTTCGATCTTAAACTTTTATTTTGTTGCGTTGTTTGTTGTATGGAGTTGCAATGAGTCGACTTCCGCTGCGCTCCATCCTCCCCACGCACGGCGTGGGGTTCCTCCAACTCACAAGTTTAGTACAACTGCATTCCCGATCCTGCTTTTATTTTTCTTGTGCAGGACGCATTGTAAACCCATGACTACGATTGAAGTTGTGCAGTGGGTAGATTTTTTTCATTTCATAGTAAAAGTCAAAACCTCTTTTCCAATTGTACGGAGTGGCAACCCAATAGAAAGAGTATTGAAATAATCCGAACTCAATACCGTCAATTGAGTTGCGATATCCACACTCTGGGAAGAAGATCGTTTGACCTTGTTTGTTAGGCTTGGTGTAGAAATGCCATCCTTTGTCAAACCCTCCGTTGACGTTAAATTCAGCAGGATTACTTGTATTCCCTCCTGTTGTAGTAAATCCCGTGAAGGCATTAGAAGTTGGTATGGTATATCCTACGGGGCTAGGGTCATACACACTCTTTATTACCTTATCATCATTTCCATTAGTCCTTGTATTATCCGTACTCCACAGGTTATAATACTGTCCGTCCATCTCAGGCTTGATATTGAACTTATATGGATTACGTATGTACTCCTTAATATCAGTAGTATTAAGCGGTTCTCCGTGATCTTTATACGCAAATTTATACTGTGAGTCATTAGTGAAGCATTCCTTATTTTTACCAAAATTAGGAGTAATGCCATCACTCGGTAGCATCGGGTCTTTCCTTCCCCACTGGTAATAAGTACAGTTGCCATCTCGTTTGTTATATTCAGATAAAATAGACTTTGCTTGTTCCAGAGTAATTTCTTTTGTTTTGTTACTTTCTACCTGTTTTATTCTTACTTTTACTTCTCTCTCTTTATAGGAAACATCATCTAATGCACACCATCCAAGGTTTACGGGTAAAATGTTGTATTTGTAACCACCATGATTGGTTATTTCTATTGGTGTTAAGTCCTCTTCTGTCACCCATATATGCCAACTCCATAAAATCTCATTAGCAGAATTACGAACAGCGATAATAGCATTACCGTTATGTATGGTTTCTTTCTTTACTGCAAAAGAAACATAATTATCTGCAAACTTAATATCGCTAACGAGATTCTCCGTGTCCTGCCAGATGAGACACGCATTGCTGATGCCCTCTATCTGCGGCTTGGTGATTGGTCCGTGTGCACCTAAGAACGGCGA
>JBQMXN010000022.1:0-27480 GCA_052173975.1 Candidatus Cryptobacteroides sp.
TTCAGCGCGGAGCGCGGCTTATGGCTACTAAAAATTTATTTTTTAGTAAGCCTGATTTTTATATCCCTATTTGTTATTATTTCTTTTGATTTATCGGGGCATTCTCATTAAAAGTTGGTATTTCAGAAATCTTATTGTTGAGTTATCTTTGTTAGTTAATTTGGTAATTTGTAATTATATGCGTGTGTCGCTTATATATATATTCGTTTCTATATCATTATTTTTTAATCTGCAAGCTTTGGGGCAGAGCAGAATGGCGGGGCGTGTGGTGGATGCGGAAAACGAAGAGCCGGTTATAGGGGCGTACGTGTTTACTTCGAATGTGAGGAAATGGGCTTTGACGGATACGACGGGTAAATTTTCGATTGATATGCAAGGTGATACGCGTATTACCATTTCGTCGATGGGGTATAAAAGTCTGCAAACAAGTGCAATAAACGGTAAGATTTATAAGCTTTATCGTGAGACTTTTAGGATTAAGGATGTGATAGTGACGGCGGTAGAGGCACATGATTTGACGGGCACATCTAAGATCGGCAGGGATGCGATAAGTCATATTCAGCCGTCAAGTTTTGCGGATCTTTTGGAGTTGTTGCCCGGAAGCAGGTCAATAGATCCGTCTTTCGGTTCGCCGCAAGTGGCAAATCTGAGGGCGGCAGGAGGGCTTACTGATAATCACAAGACGTCTGCACTCGGTACTAAATTTTTGATTGACGGGATGCCTATAAACAATAATGCAAATCTTCAATATACGCCTGCTTTCAGTCAATATGGCTCTGATTTCGTTAATGCAGGTACGGATATGAGAACGATTTCGACGGAGGATATTGAGTCCGTAGACATTATCAGAGGCATACCGTCGGCGGAATACGGAGATTTGACTTCGGGCTTGATAAAGATAAAGCGTAAAAAGGGTGGTAAAGACCTGAGAATGCGCTTTAAAGCGGATATGAAAAGCAAGTTATTCTATGTTGGCAAAGGTATGGAGTTCGGGAGTACGGATAAACTGTTAATGAATGCGGGGTTGAATTATCTGGATTCAAGGGTAGACCCGCGAAGTCTCCGTCAGAATTATAAAAGGCTGACAGCAACGTACAGGATAAGCAAGACTTGGAGCAAATCGGAGCAATTTAGATATACGCTCAATTGGTCAGCGGATTATAATGGCTCTTTCGATGATGAGAAAGCAGATAAAGATTTGGATAACAGCAATGGAAAGCCTATTGAGACTTACAAATCGTCTTATAATAAATTCAGCACAGGCAGTGATTTTACAATAGCTTCTAAAAGGGATAAATCCTTTTTCCGCAATGCGATATTGAGGGCGTCTTTTGCATACGAAAATGATCTTATAGACCGATGGAGATTTGTATCGAACGGTGCATCTTTTCCCCTCTCTATAGCAACGACTCCGGGCGAACATGATGCCGTCATTATACCTGCAAAGTATGAATCTACAATGAAAATAGATGGTAAGCCTTTCTACGGTAATGCTTCTGCCATCATAACTTTTAACAAAAGGACAAAGGCGGCAAAGCATAAATTAAGGGCGGGTATCGAATGGAATATGGAAAAAAATTTTGGGAAAGGAGTAATTACGGATCCGTTAAAGCCTTTCAACATCAAATATTCAACACGTACACGGACTTATGATGCCATCCCTGCCACACATAGATTAAACGCATTTGCGGAATACAACCCTACGATAAATTTCGGCAGTTTTGTTTTAGAAGGTCTTGCTGGTATACGTCTGACATCTATGTTTAACATGGGCAAAGCATATTCAATACAAGGAAAAGCATATGCCGAGCCTCGCCTGAACACAAGAATATCATTTCCGAAATTTAAATTGTACGGTATCGATTTCAAATCAGCAGTTTTCGGCGGCTTCGGAATTCATACCAAATTTCCGACTTTAGATCAGTTGTTCCCGGAAAATGTTTATGAGGATATTACACAGTTGAATTACTGGCCGGTAGAAGAAAAATTCAGAAGGGTAAATGTAATGGTGTTCAAAATAGATCCGACTAATTATTCTCTTGAGCCTGCACAGAATATGAAATTTGAAATAGGTACGGATTTCATCTGGAACGGATTCAGCCTTTCTTTGGATTATTTCATAGAAAATATGACTTCCGGTTTCAGGACTAGCAGTAACTTCCGCCAAATCCGTTATAAAGACTATGATGAGAGTGCAATTGATCACAATACTCTTACAGGTCCGCCTCAAATAGAGCATCTTCCTTACACGGAAGAAAAGACTCTAACGAGTTATGGCTATGTTTCCAACGGCAGCAGAAGTTTTAAACAGGGAGTGGAATTTACTTTTTCATCAAAAAGGATTATAAATATCAATACAAAAATAACGATTAACGGCGCTTGGTTTCGTACAAGGTATTCAAACAGCCAACCTCAATATTATAAACCGTCTATCAGTATCGGCGGTAAAGACTATCCTTATATCGGACTGTACAAAGAGAATGATGGTATGCTATATGAGTCTCTGAACACAAATTTTATGTTCGACACGCAAATTCCTGATTTGGGGTTGATCTTTTCAACATCATTCCAATGCCTATGGTTTACAGGTAAACAGCGTCTTAAATTGTCTGATAAACCGATTTCTTATCTGGATAAAAATGCGATATCGCATCCATTCACGGTACAAGACGAAAAGGACGGTGTTCTCAGCGCTCTTGTCCGCAAGTACGCGGATGACTTATTCGAGTATGAATCAGACCCTTTCAGTATGGGAATAAATCTAAAAATCACCAAAAAGCTATATCAAGACAGAGCTACTTGCTCTCTTTTCGTTAACAGATTGCTAAACATAGCTCCGAATTACATAAGAAAAGGAGTTGTAGTTCGTAGAAATTCCATTCCTTACTTCGGAATGGAATTGGAATTTAAATTTTAAGTCATGAGAAAAATAATAATCCTGATAATCGCTTCGCTAATTTGTTTTAGCTCTTGCGAGAAAAATAAAAAACAAGATGTATTTTCAAATGTGAAAATCACTTTAAAAATGCCTGACGATAGACATATTAAGTTTATGAACGTAGATATGTCAGTAAAGGGGAATTTCTTTCAAAACCTAAATACGCTTCAAAAATATGACTTTCCCATTTTTACAGACGGTACTGCATATCTTGAAGTACTAAAAGGAGTATATATAATCTCATTTGATGCTACTGCAAGATTTTCAGATGGCAGTACGGGTAAAATCAGAGCAGCGGAACATAATTCTCCTGATAAAGCCGTAAACCTTCTCAAAGAAAAAGAAGAAATAGAATTAATACTGATTGCTTTAGATTAAAAATGAAAAAAAGAGCATACATAATCTCTATAATAATCGCCGCGATAGTGAGTTTTACTGTTGTAGGGAAAACGCCTGTAATGAAGAGAAGTTTTCACAATTCTTTACAATCAGCGTCTTTGGGAATAGAAAAGGCGGAAACTCACTCTGCCGGTGCATTTCTCTACTCCCCTATCAAACCGCTTACAGTCACTAGTATAGGTGTTTTCCACAGGAATGAAAGCAAACCGGTATTCATACAGAAAGGAGATAAAGAGATAGTAGGAATAGTAAAGATAGATTCTCGTATAAGGTTAAATGAGAATAAGGCTCTACAAGGAGGGGTTACATATCAAAACGGAATCAAATATAATATAAGGTGGAATTCTACTTCTGATTTAGACTTACTGTATCCTTATATTCTTGCAGATGAAACAGGAGGGGATTTAAATTCCGAGATGTATTCTTTCTTCGGTAAATATACCGGACAGAACAATCGTATACATTACGGAATAGGTTGCAGTTACAGGGCCTTACACGAATTCCGTACGGTGGACCCGCGTCCGAGAAACGTAACTTCGGATTTTTCAATATCCGGCACATTAGGAGCAGTATTCTCAAAATATGTAACGGATATTAATATTTCTTATAGAAAATACAATCAGCGTCAGGATATAGTATTTCAAAATCCTCTTGGAGCGAATGCTACTGAAAGGCATTTTACAGGACTTGGAAGTCATATGGGCCGTTTTGCAGGGAGTGGCACGTATGCAGATACGCAATACGACGGACATGGAGCGGAGGTCTCTTTTATGCTGCTTCCTAAACGGGAAAAATGTTTAAGGATAGGCGTAGTCTATAATATTTTTAATGTTACAAGAATGCTAATTTCTCAAAATTCCGCTCCTATTACAGATTTGTTGCTTCAAGAGGCAAGCGGTTTTGTTTCATATGCCAAACATTTGAAAAGCACAACCTTAGGGGTTTCTGTAAATACAGGATACAAATTAAGGCAGGGAACGGAGAATGTTATCGATAACGGAAAAAGCGGATATTTCAAATCTTTGGTGTCGCTTACGATGTACACAAATAAAAAATTATTCGCGGATATAAAAGGTCTTATAGAGATACATAAGCAATACGGGGTCTGGAGTCTTGCTCCGTATCTGAATTTTAATTCGGAATATGCTATATATAAGTATCCTGAAAGAGTGATGTTGATAAGCGATATTGTGACAGGGATAAATTTAGAGTTTATCGGCAATACCGATAAATGGATTTACCGAGTTGGAACGTGTTTAGGGTATGATTTTCATCCTATGAATAAATTTGATATTCCGCAGGAGCATACTGAAAAGGGAATTTTTGAATTTTACTACGGACAATTCAAAAATTCTTCCGCTGATTTTTTAAATGGGACATTTATTTTTTCTCTGCAAAGAGAAATAAAAAATAATTTTGCGTTTTTTTTGAAATCTTCTGTTAAAGGCATTTATTTTGCAAATAGAGAAAAGGCCGTGTGTCTACAATTATCGACAGGACTTATTTTTTAAATTATTTTAATATTAATAATATGAAGAACAAAATCATTCTTGCAGCACTTGCTGCATTGGCGTTAATCGGTTGCCAACCTATTGACAATGCCAAATTGACATTATCTAAATCTAAGGTGGAGTTCGACAATGATGGCGGAAAAACCACAGTGGAAATCACATCTAATACCACTTGGGCCGTTACGAAAGACGCTCAAACTTGGTATTCAGTAACTCCTGAGAGCGGAAAGGACAATGGAACTCTTACAATTACAGTAGAGAAATACACTGAAGTTACAGGACGTTCGGCTGTATTGACCATTGCATACGGTGAGGGAAAGAAAACTACTCTAACGCTTGTTCAAGAGCTTCCTTTACAGAAATCAGATAAAAATACTGTAACGGCATTGGCTACAGGGAGTAAGAATGTCCTTGTTCAGTCTCCTGTAACCTCCGATTATAAGGTCGAGATCCCTGCTTCCGTTACTTGGGTGAAAGTTGCAGGCACAAATAAGGATGTTATTAACTTTGAATTTGAGCCTAACGAGACTGAAAATGACAGAACAGCAGATGTTACTATCAAGAGTACGAAGGATGATAAGGTATTGAAAACGCTTAAACTTGTTCAGAAATGGAGCAATCTTACAAAAGGCGATTTGCTTATCGAGGAGGTTTTCTTTACGGGAAACTTTGTTGAAGGGAAAAAAGGAAACGACAGCAGCTTAGGTGATCAGTATTTTAAATTAACGAATAACTCGGACAGAAAAATTTATGCTGACGGCGTGATGATTTTATTTGCTGAAATAAATTCAACTAAAACTGCGACAGGAGCAACAACTGATTATCCTGAATTACCCGGACATATCGGAGTATCCGATGTTTATTTAATTCCTGGAAAAGGTACGGAAGTGCCAATTGAAAAAGGAGGTTCTTTAATAATCGCTCTTTCAGCACAGGATTTCCATAAGGATAATCCTCACGGTTTTGACCTGAGTAAAGCGGATTTTGAGTTCTATGATGTATCTTCTAGCGATAAAAATAAAGATACAGACAATCCTGATGTGAAAAATCTTGATGTTTGGGTAAAAGACTCTAAAACTTTCACTACATTGCATAATAGAGGATATAAAAGTTATGCCATAGCTTGCCATCCTGCAAGTGTGACTTCCGAGAAATTCCTTGCAGATTACAAATGGGAAGGTCAAAAAAACTTTAGTTTTAATGGTAAAGTCTATAAGCAAAAAGTATCTGCATATAAAGTTCCTGAAAACTGGGTATTGGATGCTGTGAATTTAAGCCGTCAGGAATTGCTTTACAAATTACCTTGGGGTCCTAAATTGGATGCCGGATGGACTTATTGCGGTAAGACTGATAAAGATAAAATTGTAGGGAAATCAGTAATTCGTAACAAGAAAAACGGAAAATTGGTAGATACAGACAATTCTACTAATGATTTTACTCCTGAAGCTACTCCTTCAATGAAAAAATAATCAATATAAATTATTTATTTTAAGAAAGGCTTAATCCTCTATGAGGTTAAGCCTTTCTTTTTTTTATATTATTTAACAACAGTTTTAATTTGAAGTTCCTCAAGTTGGGTATCATCTATTATTGAAGGAGAGTCTATCATTACATCGCGTCCCTGATTATTTTTAGGAAAAGCAATAAAATCACGAATAGAATCACAACCACCGAATAGAGAACAAATTCTATCAAATCCGAAAGCAAGCCCTCCGTGAGGCGGCGCTCCATATTGGAACGCATTTATAATAAAACCGAATTTATATTCAGCTTCTTCACCGGTTATACCCAAGACTTCGAACATCCTTTTTTGGTCTTTTGCACCGTGAATACGAATAGAACCGCCACCTAACTCCGTACCATTCAGCACGAAGTCGTACGCATTGGCACAAACCTTAGCCAAATCTTCTTTTCTATCACTATAGAACAAATCCATGTGTTCAGGTTTCGGAGCCGTGAAAGGATGATGCATTGCATAAAATCTTGAAGTTTCGTCATCCCATTCCAAAAGCGGGAAATCCACAACCCAAAGAGGAGCAAATATTTTAGGATCACGCAATCCCATACGACCGCCCATTTCCAAACGTAGAGTACCAAGCATATTTTGCACTTTTCGCGCATTATCGCCGCTCAAAATCAGCATAAGCTCTCCTGTGTTAGCTTCAGCCTCCTTTGCTATTTTAAGTAAATCTTCTTGAGTATAAAATTTATCAATAGAAGATTTAATTGTACCGTCATTGTTTAATTTTATGTATATCAATCCTTTTGCCCCTATTTGCGGACGTTTTACCCACTCGGTAAGTTCATCCAACTGCTTTCTCGTATATTCGGAAGCGCCGGGAACAGATATGGATCCGACATATGCAGCAGCATCCAAAACAGAGAATCCGTGACCTTTTACCGTATCCGTAATATTATGGATCGTCATCCCAAATCTAATATCAGGTTTGTCAGAGCCGTATTTATCCATAGCTTCATACCAACTCATACGAGGAATAGGATTGGCTATTTCCACATTGAGGATATTTTTAAAGAGGGACCTCATCATACCCTCAAATGTGTTAAGTACATCTTCCTGCTGCACAAAAGACATTTCACAGTCTATCTGAGTAAACTCCGGCTGCCTGTCTGCACGCAAATCTTCATCACGGAAGCATCTTACTATCTGAAAATAACGATCATAGCCTGCCACCATAAGCAATTGCTTGAAAGTCTGCGGTGATTGAGGCAATGCATAGAATTGTCCGGGATTCATTCTTGACGGGACAACAAAATCTCTTGCTCCTTCCGGGGTAGACTTAATCAAATAGGGAGTTTCTATTTCCATGAAATTTTGAGCATCCAAATAATTGCGCACCTCGTGAGCGATCTTGTGCCTTAGGATTAAAGCATTTTTAAGAGGATTTCTTCTTAAATCCAAATAACGGTATTTTGCTCTAATATCATCTCCGCCATCGCTTTCATCTTCAATAGTAAAAGGAGGAGTTATGGATTTATTTAATACCGTAATCCCATTTAACTTAATTTCTATCTCTCCTGTCGAAATCTTTGAATTTTTACTTTGTCTTTCTAAGACCACTCCTTCTGCCTGTATTACAAATTCGCGTCCAAGAGAATTTGCAATATCCACCAATTCTTCCGGAGCATTAGCATCTACTACAAGTTGAGTAATACCATAACGATCTCGTAAATCTATAAAGGTCATTCCTCCAAGCTTTCTCGAGCGTTGTACCCAGCCGGCGAGAGTTACTTTTTTGCCGGTATCATTAAGTCTTAATTCTCCGCAAGTATGTGTCCTGTACATATATAGGTCTGTTTTATAAATGTTAGTTTAATAATATAATTTACAAAAATAATAATTTTCAAGCACAAATGATTATTTTTGCCATACTACGTAAGGCAAATTTCTTTTATGTATGTAAAAGCAAAAAAATCTCTGGGTCAACATTTTTTAACAGACCAAAGTATAGCAAAAGCGATTGTAGAGGCTTTGAAGATAGACGGATCGTATGATAATACTAATCCTTGTGATGTATTGGAAATAGGTCCTGGAATGGGAGTTTTGACTTCATACTTAGTAGAAAGGCCTGAAATCGACTTAAAACTGGTGGAAATAGATGGGGAATCAGTAGAATATCTCTACAATCATTTTCATAATATGCAAAACCGTTTGATACAACAGGACTTTTTAAAAATGGATTTGAAAAGATACTTTACAAAGGATTTTTGCATAATCGGAAATTTCCCATATAATATATCTTCTCAGATTTTCTTTAAGATTTTGGAGAATATCGATACTATACCGCAGGTTGTCTGTATGATACAAAAAGAGGTTGCAGAGAGAATTGCGGAGAAACCCGGTAGTAAGACTTACGGAATATTATCTGTATTTTTACAAGCCTGGTATGATATTGAGTATCTATTCACTGTTGGGTCAGGTGCTTTCGCTCCCCCTCCAAAGGTCCAATCTGCAGTTATAAGACTTACAAGAAATAAACGAGAAGACTTGGGATGTGATAGTGAAATGTTTAGGAAAATCGTAAAAACATCTTTTGGTCAAAGGCGTAAGACCTTAAGAAATTCTCTTAAACAAATCATTCAGGCAAAAGCAGAAAAAGAGGAAATGTCTATCGAGAGGCTTTCCGCATTTAATGCTGAACCTGTTTTTGATTTGCGTCCGGAACGTCTTTCAGTAGAAGATTTCATAAATTTGACTAATATGCTAATATGAAAACCGCAACTTTACATACAAATTCTTTCATCAAAGCATATAGTTTTTATTCTTTTTCTGATAAAAAACATCTTAAAAAGATAAAAAACGTATTTTTCTACTATAAACACTTCCTTATTTTAAAAGGAAATTTGCTTTTAAATTTACATATACGGATATTTGCACACAACAATGTTAAATTATTTTAATCTATGGACAACAAATTAGAACTTTTATGGGATTTAATCGAGGGTCAGAAACTTTATCGTAATCCAGAAATTACTTTTGAACAGCTTTGCGAGAAAATTGATGCAGACGCTATTGAAATGGATAATTATCTTATAGAGGAGTTAGGATGCAGTGGGCAGGAATATTTAACAAGATTAAGGGAGAACGAAGCAACTCATATAACAAAAGGATAAATTTTATTTAAAATAACTTTTGCAAATCAATTGAAAGAAAACCGTCTACACTAATACCTCTCTCCCCACACAATAAGCGCCGATGCCGGATCCAACCAAAAACTGTTTAACAACAGTTGATTTACCCATTTGCCATGCTCCCATAACCACCTGAATGAACTTTCTTTGCTCTTTCAGTCTATCCATAAGTAATTGATAATTTGCTCTTTTATACAGATATTTGCTTTTTTATCGATAGCAAATATAAAAGTATATATAATTATCCATTAATATAATAATTATATAGAGCTACTCACCCGTATGGGGAAAAGTCGCAAAAATGTGTAAATTCTGATGAGAGGGTGAAGATACCCTCTCATCAGTTTTTGAGGGGAATTGAGGCGGATATTGCGCCGCCTCAATGTTCGAATTCGGTTTTTAGCAGACGTTTTAACGTCTGCTTTTTGCCGTTAAGGCATAATTTTTTTATTTTTGTGAATTAAAGTTAAGTTGATGAGAGAGAAAAGAGAACTTTTGAGGTTTATGCACGAGGATTTGGTGGAGGCCGGGTGTGATGAAGCCGGAAGAGGACCGCTTGCAGGCCCTGTTTTTGCTGCCGCGGTAGTATTGCCAAAGAATTTTTGTCATCCGGTGCTGAATGATTCAAAAAAAATGACGGAGAAGCAGAGAGATGAGTTGCGGCCGATTATTGAGAAAGAGGCGCTGGCATGGGCTGTGGAGGCAGTATCGGCAGCGGAGATTGATGAGATTAATATTTTGAATGCTTCTATTGCCGGAATGCAGAGGGCTGTAAGGAAATTGGCAGTGAAACCTGATTTTTTGTTGATAGACGGGAATAGGTTTAAGCCGTTTGATGAGTTTAAATATGCCACCGTAGTGCATGGAGATGCGATATATACTTCTATTGCTGCGGCTTCGGTGCTTGCGAAAACGTACAGAGATGAGTTTATGATAAGATTGGCGGAGGAGTTCCCGATGTACGGATGGGAAAGAAATATGGGTTATCCTACGAAAGAGCATATTGAGGCTATTAGGAGGTACGGCTACACGAAGTGGCACAGAAGAAGTTTTCATCCGAAGGAGTTGGAGCCGGTTTTGTTTTGAATAATAATGTAAAACTATATTTAAATGAAAAAGTTTATTTTAAGTGTTGTCGCTTTTTGCGCTTCTGTGTTTGCAGGAAGAGCAGATGAGGGTATGTGGCTTTTGCCGCTTATCGAGCAGATGAATGGCAAATCGATGAAGGAGTTGGGGCTGAAACTCACTCCAAAACAGATTTATGATATTAATAATGCGTCTTTGAAGGATGCTATCGTGCAGTTCGGAGGCGGTTGTACGGGTGAGATTATATCGAATGAGGGGTTGTTGGTAACTAATCATCATTGCGGATATGGTTCTATTCAGAAATTATCTACTCCTGAGCATAATTATCTTGAAGATGGTTATTGGGCAATGGATCGAAGCAAAGAGTTGCCTGTTAAAGGGTTATCGGTAAGTTTTTTACAGCACATGGTCGATGTGACCGATATTTTAAATAAGGCTTATTCAGAGGCTTTGGAGGCTTATAAGGATAGTATAGAGACAAAGAGAGATGAGTTTGCTTTGAAAATGAAATCTGAAAAGGCAAAAGAACTTGTTGATTCAGAGCGCAAAGCCAACAGAAATTGTAAAGTAAGCATACAAAATTTCTATAATGATAATGTGTATTATCTTATTGTTTATAAGGAATATAAGGATATAAGATTTGTAGGCGCACCTCCTGCTTCAGTAGGTAAATTCGGAGGAGAAACGGATAACTGGATGTGGCCGAGACATACAGGAGATTTTTCTATGTTCCGTGTGTATGCAAATAAGGATAATGAACCGGCAGAGTATTCTGAAGATAACAAACCTTTCACTCCGAGACGTTCGTTGAAAATATCTTTGAAAGGAGTTAAGAATGGCGATTTCACATTTATTATGGGTTATCCCGGCAGGACGCAGCGTTTCCAAACAGCGACTCAACTCCATAAGATGTTGGATGTAAATGATATTAAAATAGAAGCGCGTACTTTAAGACAGAACGTGATGCGCCAATTTATGGAGGAATCTCCTGTAATACGTCTTAAATATGCTAACAAATATGCAAGTTCTGCTAATGGCTGGAAAAAATGGCAGGGACAAATCCTTGCTTTCGAGAAATTGAATATTATAGGCAGAGAGGAGCAGAAAGAGGCGGATTTCTTAAATTGGGTAAACCAAAAAGAAGATAGAGTTCAGAAGTACAGTAATGCTTTGTCTTTAATAGATTCTGCTACACATAAATCACTATCAGCAGAGAAAGCATATTTTTTACTTTCAGAATCTGTGGGCAGGATAGAGGTTATCGGTATGGCTATTGTTTTCAAAAAAGTATTTCAAGATGCTTTGATGGCAGGTAAAGATAGTGTAAGTGCAATGAATGAGGCTTACAAGTCTTTGGGTAGGGAGTATGAAGATTATTATGAGCCGTTAGATAGAGAAGAGGCTAAAGCATTATTGAAATTTTACAGAGAAAGGGCAACTGTAGAGAATTACCTCTTTACGGATTTTGAAAATCTCAATATAGATGAGTATGTGGATAATTTATTTGACAACAGTGTTTTCGTATCAAAAGAAAAACTTAATGAAGCATTGAACAGCGATATTGATTTTATTACAAATGACCCTTCGTATGTACTTTATAATTCAATGTCAAGAGTTATCTTGAATAATTATATGCGTATTATAGCACAAAATGATAAATTGAACCGCGGCAGTAAGGCTTTCGGAGCAGGTTTGATGGAATGGAAAAAGGGACAACCGTCTTATCCTGATGCGAATTTCACTATGAGATTGACATATGGCACAGTTAAACCGTATTCTCCTAAAGATGGCGTTATTTTCAACTATTATACAACGTTGAAAGGCGTTATGGAAAAAGAGGATCCTACAAAATATGAGTTCAGAGTTCCTGCTAAGTTAAAAGAACTTTATAATTTAAAGGATTTCGGAATGTATGCGGATAAAAACGGTGAATTGCCTACCTGCTTCCTTACAAATAATGATATTACAGGAGGAAATTCAGGAAGCCCGGTGCTTAATGCAAAGGGGGAACTTATCGGATTGGCTTTTGACGGTAACTGGGAATCTATGTCAAGCGATGTGATGTTCGAGCCTGAATTGCAAAGATGTATTTGCGTAGATATACGTTATGTATTATTTATGATGGAAAAATTCGGAGGAGCAAAACATCTACTTGAAGAAATAAATATATCCAAATAAGATGGATAAAGTAGATATATTAAAATTTTTAGAAGATATAGCGCATCCGGGCAAAGGGAATAAAAATATTGTGGAGTTAGGGATGGTGGAGGATATAGAAATATCATCATCTAAAATCATTGTTACTCTTTCATTCCCAAAGCATCGTGATCCCCTTACAGAATATATTGCAGGTAGTGTAAGGGCTGCTATTTTCAGACACATACCCGGAACAGCAGAGGTGGAAGTAAAAACAATCGTGAAAGAAGAAGTTTCGGCTAAAAAGAAACCTAATGTAAATGAGTTAGGTTTAGATCAAGTAAACAATGTCAGGCACATAATCGGCATTGCTTCAGGTAAAGGCGGAGTAGGCAAATCTACGGTTTCTGTTAATTTGGCTGTCGCTTTAACACGTTTAGGATATAAAGTGGGACTTGCAGATGCGGATGTTTACGGTCCGTCTATTCCTATTATGACAGCTACGGAAGGTATGATGCCTGAAGCTGTAGAGGAAAACGGTAGAGACTTGATTTTGCCTATTGAGAAATACGGCGTTAAATGGATGTCCATAGGGTACTTCGCCAAACCGGGTCAAGCACTCATTTGGAAAGGTCCTATGGCGTGTAATGCTCTTAAACAAATGATTTTGCAGGTCAATTGGGGCAATTTGGATTATCTTCTGATAGATATGCCTCCGGGAACGGGCGATATACACATAAGTCTTGTTCAAGATATACCTATGGAAGGAGCAATAATAGTAACAACTCCTCAGAGTGTAGCTCTATCGGATGTAGAAAAAGGCGTAGATATGTTCAGGAATGAGAATATCAAGAAAAAACTTTTCGGAATTGTAGAAAATATGGCTTGGTTTACTCCGGAAGAACTACCTGACAATAAATACTATATCTTCGGGAAAAATGGCGGAGCAGAAATTGCTTGCAAATATAATATTCCGCTTTTGGGACAAATTCCGCTTGTACAAAGTATCAGAGAAGATGGAGACAACGGCGAACCGGCAGCTCTTTCAACAGGACCAAAAGGAATAGCCTTTATCGAACTCGCAAAGAAACTATCTGAGACTATTAATACGGTGGCTGATTAGCCACCAAAAGCGCAGATGCGCTAAAAAAATAGGAATTCTAAAAAAGTAAAAAAACCTGATGCGAATCCGCATCAGGTAATTTTTAAATCATACACTATTGGAAAGCAACTTAAAGTTCCCAAGCCAATGCAGAGGCTCCTAAAATAGCAGCATCCGATTCTTTCAATACAGAAAAGACTATTTCTACTTTGTTTTTCCAATGAGAAAGTACATTAGCATTCATTGCCTTTTCTATCGGCTCCAATAAGAATTTTTTAGCTCTGGCAAGTCCCCCGAAAAGAACTATTGCTTCAGGAGATGAGAATGCAATAAAATCAGAGAGCATTTCGCCTAAAATACGACCGGTAAATTCAAAAATACGAATTGCAAATTTATCTCCTTCTTTTGCAGCCTCGAAAACATCACGGGAAGTAATATTGTCAAGACTACGCAACAATGTAGGCTCATCGCTCATCTCAAGCCATTCGCGTGCAGTACGTGCAACACCTGTAGCTGAAGCGTAAGTCTCCAAACAACCGTTTTTACCGCAGTTGCAATGACGTCCGTTATGGCGAACAGCGCAAGTATGACCGAGTTCGCCGGCAAATCCATCGTGTCCGTACACGACCTCGCCATTCACAACAATACCGCTCCCCACACCCGTTCCGAGGGTAATCATTATAAAGTTTTTCATACCTCTTGCAGCTCCGTAGGTCATTTCACCCATAGCGGCTGCATTGGCATCATTGGTAAGCGATACGGGAATACCGTTCATCTGCTCTGAAAGAAGTTTTGCAAAATGTATGGTCCTATTATTAGCCCAAACTACATTGACTGCATTTTCAATATCTCCTGTATAATAATTACCGTTAGGCGCACCTACACCTATACCTCTGATACGACCTTCTGCCTTAGCCTCCGCTATAATTCTATTCAATGCCTCGGCAAGAGATGCTATAAAAGGCTCTACTTCAGTATAAGTATCAGAACGAAGTACCGTCTGTGCAAGCACAGTACCCCTTGCGTCCACAACTCCGCATTTGGTAGTTTGTCCGCCTACATCTATTCCTATTACTAAATCCTGTGCTGCCATCCGTTAAGCGTTTTTCTTTACAGGTTTAGAACCGATAAGTGCATACCAAAGGATATAAGCAACACCTGCAAATGCTACGAAATAACTTGGCAAATAGCCGAATTTATCAGCAACAGCACCTTGAATAAGAGGAAGAATACCACCTCCGCACACCATAATCATAAACAGACCTGAAGCGATAGAAGTATATTTGCCAAGCCCTTCAACGGCAAGGTTAAATATGGCTCCCCACATAACTGAAGTACAAAGACCGCAAAGAATGAAGAACATCACTCCTACAGGAATAGATGCCATAGAAAATTCCAATTCAGAAGTTATTGCAGGAAATTCAACTTGAAAACTATTACCGAAATAAATACCTAAAAGTAAAAGACATAGAGCCGTACAACTCACGATAACCATCATAGAACGGCTTGATACTCTTGCTCCTACCAAACCTCCCAAGAAACGACCGCATAGCATCAAGAACCAATACATACCTACTACAGATCCTGCTACGGCAGCACTTATACCTAAAGCTTCTGAAGTCATATATAGGTTCACAAAGTTCGGAATACCTACCTCAACTCCAACATATATAAAAATAGCAATGATACCGAATAAAAAATGGCGGAATTCAAGCGCACCTTCTACCAATTTTACGGTATCATTTTTATCGTCTGATTTTCTCTCTTTCTGCATTTCCAATTCAGGTTCAGGAATAGCAGAGAATAAAATCACAACAAACGCAAGTGCGAATACTCCCATTGCAATATAAAGCGCCATATTGGCATCGGCAATTTTAGTCGTTGAAGAAACAGTACCTATAAGATAACCCACAAATACCGGAGCAATTGTTGCGCTCAAAGAATTGAAAGAACCTCCGAATTGAATAAGCTGGTTACCTTTATTACCGCCACCGCCCAAACTGTTAAGCATTGGGTTTACAACTGTATTCAACATACACATTGAGAAACCTGAAATGAACGCTCCTAACAAATATACAAGGAAACTCTCAAAAATTCCGGAAAGGAATGTAATGCCTACTCCGATAAAGCCAACGGCAACAGCAGCCAAGGCTGTAAATTTATATCCCTTCTTTGAAAGAATAAATCCTGCCGGCAATCCCATAAAAGCATAGGCTATAAAATTGGCAGCATTACCGAGTTGAGACATTAAGTTAGTAGCAGAAAATTGCTGTTTTACAATAACACCGAAAGGATTTTGCAATCCAGTAACGAATGAAATCATTGCAAACAGGAAGAACATAATCACTATCGCAACGATATTACCGTTTTTCTTTTCCATCTTGTTAATTTTATGTTATTAAATTGATTAGTGCGACGCCTCAATGGCGAAACAAACAAAATTAGTTATTTTTTCTTAAAAATAGTAGCGTACGCCTAACATAGGACACAATGAATAATAATTCATATACAAACCTCCGCTATAGAAAGAGAAAGTCGGACGTATATCTACAGAAAGTTGTAAAGGAAACCAAAACTTATACTCTATACCGAATTGTCCGAATATTCCGAAATTAAAGAAAGTTCTTGAAGCGCCATTATATGCTCCCATAGAAAATCCGGGACCGGCATAGCACCCCCAACGTCCTCTTGATGTCCAACGAGGCCTGGCAAATGTAAAATTATAACTTGCATCTAAATTAAGTCCTATACCGTAATTTGCTCCTACAAAACCAAGGTTTGCCTCCAAGAAATGAGGTCTTCCAAAATAATGCTGATAACTCGCCTCCCAACCATAACCGAAACGTACACCGACTGCTTTAGGTTGAGCCTTAACTGCGAAAGACATACACAATGCCAACGCAAGGATTGATAGAATTTTTTTCATGATTTTTAAAATTATTTACTTTTTAAATTCCTATGTTTTTTAAGAAGCCTGTGGCTTCTTTTTGCGGCGTCCCCCGCCGCGGCATTTTTGCAAATTTAATAATTTAAATTTTTACTTCTTGTCATTTATTGTTGTATTTTTGTAAAATATGGAGAAAAAAGAACTAGAAATAATGGCGCCGGCAGGGAATTTTGAGTGTCTGAATGCGGCAATTCAAGGAGGAGCGGATTCCGTCTATTTCGGAATAGGGAATTTAAATATGCGCTCACACTCGGCTAATAATTTCAAACCGGATGATTTGGATGAGATTGTAAAAATCTGCAATGAACATGGTGTAAAGACGTATTTGACGTTGAATATAGTGCTTTATCCTGAGGACTTGATTGCGATGAGGGAGGCGTTGGATGCGGCCAAAAATGCAGGAATTACGGCTGTGATTGCGTCGGATATGGCGGCGATTGCGTATTGCAGGAGCATTGGTTTGGAGGTGCACATTTCTACGCAGTTGAGCATTTCGAATGAGGAGGCTTTGAGGTTTTATGCGGGATTTGCAGATGTGATCGTGTTAGCAAGGGAGCTTAACCTACGTCAAGTCAAGACGATATATGATACTATTTTAAGGGAAAGGATTTGCGGACCGTCGGGTAAACTTGTGAGGATAGAAATGTTTGCGCATGGAGCTTTCTGCATGGCGATTTCTGGAAAATGTTATCTGAGTCTGCATACGTATGGAGCTTCGGCGAACAGGGGGGCATGTTATCAGCTTTGCAGGAGAGGATATGAGGTTACGGATTTGGAAACAGGGACTCAATTGAATATCGATAATAAATATATAATGTCGCCTAAAGATTTGTGTACCATAGATTTTATGGATAAAATCATTGAGGCGGGAGTGAAAGTGTTCAAAATCGAGGGGCGTGCGCGTTCGGCTGAATATGTAAAAAAATGCGTCTCTTGTTATAGAAAGGCAGCCGATGCAGTTTGCGAAGGTAGATACACGGAAGAATTGGCAGGAGAACTAAAAAACGAACTTTCTACAGTCTTTAACAGAGGCTTTTGGGACGGCTATTATCAAGGAGCAAAATTGGGAGAATGGAGTAAAGTCTATGGAAGTTGTTCCACACGAAAGAAAGTGTACTGCGGTAAGGTTACTAATTGGTTTGACAAAATAGGAGTGGCTGAAATAGCAGTAGAGTCGGCAACACTACATATAGGAGATGAAGCAATGGCGATAGGTGCTACAACAGGTGTTACCGAGTTTAAGATCAATGATTTAAGAGTGGACTTAAAAGATGCAGATGTTGCGGAGAAGGGAGTAAAATGTTCGGTAGCAGTAAGAGCCGAAAATATTATAGATCCAGGCGAAAGAGAAAAGAATAATTTACAAAATATTCGCCTCCGAAGAGGGGATAAAATATATATTTGGCAGGAAAACAATTAAGAAGAATAACGTTTCAAATAATCCAGAGCCTTTTCAATTAAAGGTTCGTAATACTTTTTAACTTCTTCCCAAGAATAAAAACAAGAAGTAACAGGCTCAATAGGCAGAAAAGCCTCCTTTCCATTCAACAAGACCTTAATCAGAATATCTTTTGATTGATAGTTTCGGTAAAAGATTATCTGTAAATTAGCAGCCATAGGGATGTCAAAACACCTCCAATAATCTTTTACAGATTCCGGATCAGAAATTTCAACCCCAAAAGAATTAACATTCATAAAAGAAAGCAAAGGCAGCAAACCGGTATCATGCGAAAAGCGTAATCTAAGTTGCAATGTATTAGTAGCCATATCTTTATCTGCATCTTCAATAATTTCTTTCAAAGCAGGAGCCATAGAATAGCATCCTTTATTGTCTGTCAAAGGATAAAGCCCCATAAACATATAACCGCCGAAATTTCTTACCTCCCATATATTAATAAGTTCCTCTTTACTAAGCATATCCTTAAATCCATCAAACTTTTTATCAAGACATTGGATATCCACGATGATATTTCTTAAAGAGAATACAAAATCAAATTTCCCATAATATTCTTCGAGGTAATCCAAATCATTAAAAAAGCGAAGCGATATAGCATCTAAATCTATTTTAGAATGTAAAAAATCATAATATTCTTTTTCTGCTTCTGCATTTTTAGGCTTGGACTTAATAAATTTGGGATTTCTATGACTATTGGGATCTAAAGTCGATAAAAAACGAACATCAGACTCTGTTTTTACCTCAAAATCAATATCCAAAGACTTCAATTCAGATAAAAAAGAATCCATACTTAAAATCACCCTTTTCACATCAGTAGAAATAGCTTCCGCATAAGTCTTACCTTTGAATACTTCAGGGTAATCAATGAAAATCTTCGCTGCAATATCTTTTAACTGCGTTGCCCCTTTATCAGTAAGCATACCACCTTTCCCTGAAACAATACGATAAAAATCCTTATAATTTCTGAACAATCTCTCCCCCCAATTAGTCAATTTTCCATCCTTATAAGCCCTTTGCAATAGGACTAAAAAATCTTCATAAACAGTATTCGGCAAAGCATACCTTGCCCCATGTCTCCCAAAATAACTTATATAAAAAGGGACATATCCTTCAGGTGCATTAACCGACTTATTCTGTAAAAAATCATACATATAATAGACTCCTCCTGCCTTATTACTATCTTCCACCAACTCTTTATACGTATCATAAGGTTGAGCAGATGATATAAAATTACCTGCAAGCAGGCAAAGTAATATGTAAAACAACGATTTTCTCATATATATAACTCTCTTAAAACGGCTAATGATTTCACATTTACTGCCGATTCGGTGTGAAACTCAATATATTTAATCAAATGACCTGCAAGTTCATTTCTCTGCTCACCATTGAGTTTTATCAACATCGTTTCCGAAAATGAGCTTTGCAAAAACCTATCAATCAAATTTTTATCCACAAATTGCGATTTAGATAGGAAAGGCATTAAGCCATCAAAATTAGGGCTGAAACCCAAAGCATTTGCGAACTCAAGCAAAAATCTGATATGATAATTACCGAAATCGCTTTCTATAGCATCTAAAGTCAAAATAGAACGAACACACCAATCAAAAAGTCCCTCTTCATTACTCCCCTCCCTAATGACACGATAAAGCACTTCGCTCATAAACATTGTCATCGAATTCTTATACATATTATTTCTAATTCCTATAAGAGGATAACGTACCATAACGTTTTTAGCGAACCACAAAGTAGATTTAGGATTTTCAGTAATATCTGCCTCAACAATATTTAAAGGCAAAAAGAGAGACATGGACGTTTTCTTCCCCACTCCACGAATCAAAAATCCTCTGCGCCCGTACTCTCTGCTCAAAGTATGCAAAACTATCGAATTTTCACCGAACTTAGTAAAGTTCAGGACAACCAACTCCGCAGACGTTCCCATCTACAATCATTTATCATTCAAGTATTTAGCCATAGCCCTCAATGCCATTCCCCTATGAGAAATAGCATTTTTATCATCTTCACTTATTTGCGATAATGTAAGCCCATCAATATTAGAGACCAATACGCCTTTAGCATTAGGAATTTCATCCGGAACAAAAATCGGATCATAACCGAAACCTCCATCTCCTACCTCAGTCAAAGCAATCCTGCCTGTCAAAACACCTTCAAAATAATGCTTCTCCCCACCAAAAATCAACGTAATAACACTTCTAAACTGAGCCTTTCTCGAAATATGACTAACTTTAATACCGGCAGCTCTCGCCATAGAAGCCTCATTCTCGTACTTCGCCATCTCCTCCAACAGCTTTTTCATATTAGCCTTGAAATCGTGATTATCACCGGCATACCTCGCAGTATGAACACCGGGCGCACCATTCAACACCTCCACCTCAAGTCCTGTATCATCAGCAAAACAATCACATTCACATCTGTCATAAACATATTGAGCCTTTATCAATGAATTGGCTCTCAAAGAATTACCAGTCTCGGCAATCTCCTCTTTCAACCCCATATCCTCAGGCGTCACCAATTCAAATCCAGAGCCCAAAATCTCTGCAGCCTCACGTAATTTTCCCTTATTAGAAGTTGCAAAAACCAATTTCAAAACATTATCACCCATAAAAATAAAAATTAACACCGATAATCGACGCTCCAAAATTATATATAATTTCTTACATTTGCACTAACGTGCAAATAAAATAAAAAAACATAGGAATATGAAAAAGAAAATAATAATAGCGACAATTCTTGCCTTTGCATTTGCTTATGCAAATGCAGAAAAGAGCCTTGCGCAAAGCAAAGGATTCAAACTCGGCAAATGGGTAGAACTGCAAACATCCATTTTATCCGAACTCAACCGCTCATATGTAGACAGTCTGCCTATCGATAGAATAGAAAAAGCAGGTATCACGGCAATGTTAGCGGATTTAGACCCATATACGGTCTTTATACCTGAAGAAAACGACGAAGACTTGCAAATGATGCTGAACAAGACCTATGGAGGAATAGGAGCGATTATCTATAAACCGGAGAAAAACGGAAACTTGATCATCAACGAGCCGTACAAAAACTCACCCGCAGACAAACAAGGATTGGTTTGCGGAGATGAAATAATATCGATAGACGGTATAAGCACCAATGGTCTTGATGCTAAACAATGCAGCGACAGGATGAAAGGCAAACCGGGGACAAAAGTAATCTTCAAAGTCAAAAAAGTACGCGGCGGTGACACATTGGAAGTAGCAGTAACCAGAGAAAGGATACATCTTCCTGATATAGAATATTCAGGTATGCTAAACGATACCACAGGCTATATTCTACAAACAGGTTTTACCGAAAACGTCTCATCAACAGTAAAAGCAGCCTACTTAAAACTCAAATCGCAAGGTATGAAAAAATTAGTCTTGGATTTAAGAGGAAACGGAGGAGGACTTATGAATGAAGCCATCGAAATAGTATCACTATTCGTCCCGAAAGGCTCATTGGTTGTAAGCCAAAAAGGGAATTCTGCAGAATCCACACAAGAATACAGAACATCAAAAGAGCCAATAGACAGCGAAATCCCAATATTGATATTAGTAAACGGAGGCAGTGCATCTTCTTCTGAAATTGTAGCAGGAGCAATGCAGGATTTAGACCGTGCCACGATTATGGGTACAAGGACATTCGGGAAAGGTTTGGTACAAAGCATCAGACCGCTCCCTTATAACAATAAACTCAAAATAACAACGGCAAAATACTACACTCCGAGCGGAAGATGTGTACAAGCAATAGACTATGCACACAAAAATAAAGACGGAGATGCTGTACAAATTCCTGATTCCCTTACAAAAGAATTCAAGACAATGAAAGGAAGAATCGTAAGAGACGGAGGCGGAATCACACCTGATATAAAATTAAACGACAAAAATTACAGCAGGCTAACCTATTCTTTAGTACTAAACGGAATAATAGAGCAATACACTTTAAAATATGTAAAAGAGCATAACTCCATAGATCGAAATTTCAATTTCAATGATAAAGACTATGCAGATTTTATAGCCTTCGCCAAAACGAAAGAATTCGATTTCCGTTCTTCAGCAAAAGCAATTTTCGACCAAATGAAAAAAGAATTGGAAAAAGACGGATTGGCTGAATCTATGAAAGACCAATTGGAAGCAATGAATAAGGCATTAGAAATGGATAAAGAGAAATTTCTTTTGCTTAAAAAAGCAGAGATCATACCTTTCATAGAAGAAGAAATAGTTTCCAGATATTTCTACCAAGAGGCAGGTATAGAAGTAAGGATTAAATATGACAATCAACTTAAAGAAGCTTTAAAAACAAATCTTATAAACTTTTAAAATTTATAATATGAAAATAGGGATTGCATCAGATCACGCCGGATATGAATATAAAAGTGATCTTATTAAATATTTATCAAAAAAGAGATTTGAAGTAGAAGATTTTGGCACGCATTCCACAGAAAGTATGGATTATCCTGACGTAGCGCACCCTCTTGCCACTGCGGTAGAAAGCGGGAAAGTACAATGCGGTATCGCATTATGCGGAACAGGAAACGGTATGGCTATGACCTTAAACCACCATAAAGGAATACGAGCCGGTCTTGCATGGAATACTGAAATAGGTAGACTTGTAAAAGCCCACAACGATGCCAATATTTTAGTAATGCCTGCACGTTTTATCTCTCTCAGAATGGCAAAAAGCATTATAAAAGCATGGCTTGAAACAGGATTTGAGGGAGGAAGACATCAAAAAAGAATAGACAAAATAGCATGCCGATAATCTTAGACAAAGATTCATTATCATTACGCTTAGAGCATCATATTGATGCATACCCTGAAGGCATTATTATTCCTGTCAATAAACCTTACAGATGGACTTCCGCAGATGTAATAAGAAAAATAAAATTTGCCGCCTGTAAATATTTCGGTAAAAGAAACCTAAAAGTAGGGCACGCCGGTACATTAGATCCCCTTGCTACCGGAGTACTTCTTGTGTGCATAGGTAAAGCCACCAAATTAGCAGAAGAACTGCAAAAACATGACAAAGAATACATTGCAGATATAAGTTTCGGTGCAACAACTCCTTCATTCGATTTAGAAAAAGCCATCGATGCCAAATACCCGACTGACGGAATTTTAGAAGAAGCCATAAAAGCCATCTTGCCTAATTTTTTAGGTAAACAAGAACAAATAGCGCCAATATTCTCTGCAAAGTCCATAGACGGAATAAGAGCCTATGAATTAGCAAGAAAACAATATAAAAAATCCACCCAAGACGGTAGCGATTTTGACCATTCAGCGGCAGAACTGTTGAATAAACAAATAATAAATATCACGGATTTAGAACTTTTAGCTTTCTACCCGACAGGTCTTAATAAAAAGACAACAGAATTAGACACAAAAGGAATCAACAGCCGAATAAATGTAGAAGATAATTCAGAACTTCACTTACCTATGGCACAAATACGTATTGCTTGCTCCAAAGGCACATATATAAGAGCTTTAGCCAGAGATTTCGGAGAAGCATTACATTCAGGAGCATACTTAGAAGGACTTCAAAGGACTAAAACCGGAAGCTTTCATATAGAGAATGCACTCTCAATGGATGAAGCCATCAATAAACTGCACATATAATAATGGCATTCACTCGTAAAAAAATCTACAACGACCCTATCATCGGAGACGTACTGATAAAGAAAGATTTACGTACCCGGCGTATTACACTGAAAATACATCCCACAAAAGGCACAACCCTCACTATGCCTTTTTTCACTCCATACAGCACTGCCGTCCAATTCATAGAAGAACACAAGCAATGGATACAAGACCGCCTGCAAAAAATAACCATTCCTAAATACGAAATTGAAGTACTGCGATCTCAGGCAAAATCTATATTGCCCATCAAGATAGCACAATTAGCACAGCGTTACGGATTTACTTACAATAAAATAACCATAAAGCATAACTCATCTAATTGGGGCAGTTGCTCATCCAAAAACAACATCAACCTCAATCTCAACCTTATAAAAATACCGGAACACCTCTGTGATTACGTTCTCCTGCACGAACTCTGCCACCTCAAACACCACGACCACGGAGAACAATTCCACACACTGTTAGAATCTCTTTGTTCTCAACACTTTCAGGCACTCGCAATCGCCAAAACGCAATCGCGCTACCCTATCATCCGAACTCTCGAAAAAGAGCTAAAACAACACAGACTAATCTAGCAATTCTCTCACCATATCGGGAATTTTAGCCAAATCCTCCGCAGAAGGATTCCAATTAGCACGAATACCGGTCTCAACAACATCAAATCCGGCACCCCTAAGCCCTTCCTGAATTATTTTAACGCTCTCCCCGCTCCAGCCATAACACCCGAAAGCCGCAGCCTTCTTATTCTTAAACTTCAACGAACGCAAAAACGAAATCCACCCTACCACAGACGACAAAGCATCATTCATCACCGTAGGCGATCCCACAGCAATAGCCTTAGACTTGAAAATCTCCGTCATCACATCATTCTTATCCGACTTCGCAATACTGAACACCTTCACCACCGTATCCGGAGCCTGCCTATGAATCTCCTCGGCGATCCCATGTGCAAATTTCTCAGTCCCCTCCCACATCGTATCATACACCACCGTCACCTGATTCTCCTTATAAGCATTCGCCCACTCTGCATACCTCTCCACAATCTCCATCGGATTCTCCCTCCAAATAGCCCCATGCGACGGCGCAATCATATCCAACTGCAAATTCATCTTAGCAATCTCCCCAAGCTTTCTCGTCACAAAAGGAGCAAACGGATTAATAATATTCACGAAATACTTCATCGCCTCTTTCCACAGCAAACACCTGTCCGCCTTATCCGCAAACATCTCCTCCACAGCGAAATGCTGACCGAACGCATCCATCGAAAACAAAATATTATCTCCCGTCAGATAAGTAGCCATCGAATCAGGCCAATGCAACATCGGCATCTCTATAAAAATCAACTTCTTACCATTCCCTACCTCAATCTCATCCCCCGTCTTCACCACACGAAAATTCCACCCCCTCTTACCATACTGGCCCTCAATGCTTTTCACCGCATTAGCCGTACAATAAATCGGCGTCCCCGGAATTTCCTCCAACAAAGCCGTCAACGACCCCGAATGATCCACCTCCCCGTGATTTGCCACAATCAAATCAATTTTCTTAAGGTCTATCTCTCGCTTCAAATTCTCCACGAACTCAAACCTGTGCGGCGCCCAAACCGTATCCACCAGCACCGTCTTCCCCTCCTCAATCAAATACGCATTCTGGCTCGACCCGTTAAAAATCGAATAATCATCACCATGGAACGTCTGCAACGCCCAATCAATATATCCCACCCAACTTACATTACTCTTAACATGCTTTCTCATAACCTAAAATAAAATTTTTACAAATTACAAATAAAACCCCAACAAACCAAAAATAAACCCAAATAATTTACTCCGCCTTTTAGCAGCCCTTCCCGGTCGGCACTATAAGAGCCTCCCTATGGCTGCTAAGGCAAAGCCGCAGACGACTAACGCGCCTGCTGAAAAAATCAATAGGAAATGTGCCGGCGGACACAGCCGCCGATCACATCCCTCCTTCAAAAATGCAAAAACCGGAATATAAAAATGCAATTTAATTTATGGTATCATATTTGCAATGCAATATAAAATTATAGGAGATAATTAAGTAAAAAATGAAACAAAATTTTATTGACCGCATTTGCAACTATGCTTTGAGAACTATAGCAGCCTGTATGGTACTTATGACGACTAACACGCTGAATAGCTGTAAAAAAGAAGAAGCTGAACAATACTATAGCAAAGACGACACAATTACATTTCTATGTCAGGAAAATATTACTAAAACAGCTCCTATCACTGCCCTGACCGAAGATGTAGGACTTTTCGCTTATATGCATACGGCCACCGGAGGTTTTACCTCTGCCTTACCGCAGCTATCATACAACAAACCGCTACATCCGATAGGAAATCAATTTTGGAAAAGCCCCGATAATCTGACCTGGCCATCTTCAGGCTATGTCTCATTCTTGGCTTACTACCCTTATTTAGAGTCTGCTACAATAGGACATCCTCAATACAGCAATTCAATGATTCAGTTGTCTGCACCTAATATTTTAGGAACTCCGTCTCTTACTTACACTGTTCCTGAAGACGTTTCAAAACATGTTGACCTGCTCACCTCTTCTGCACACGAATACTTACACACTTATCCGTTGCCGATCGTGAGATTGGTATTTAACCATACGCTCACTGCCATACAATTTAAGACCGGCGCTAAATTACCGGCAGGAATAACGATCAAATCAATTTCCTTAAAAAATATCTATTCTAAAGGAAGACATAATTTCGGCTCAACAGGCAGTAATGCATGGATGGTATATACTTACTCAAAGAAAAGTTTTACCATGCCTCTTAATTATGTGACAGACGGATATGCAAACAAAGAGATTACGACTCCGGAACAGACGTTCTTTTTATTGCCGCAGGCCCTCCCGTCTGATGCAGAATTGGAAGTAAAGATGATAGTAAACGGTTCGGAAAGTACATTGACTAAATCTTTAAGCGGTAAAATATGGGGCCAAGGAGAAAAAATAGTATATAACATTTAATATAATACATATTATGAAGCTAAACAATATTAAATGGAAAGGAAGTACGGCACTTCTATTGTTTTCAATAGCCGCGGCTCTTTCCTGTAAAAAAGAAATCATTGAAAATTATCTAATAAACGATTCTGCTATCGCGTTCGTTTGCAATGAAAACAATGCTTTAAATACGAAAGCAGAGTCCGAGACTAACAAACAAGTATTCCTTCTCTCTTCCTCTGATTCGCTATACCTTATCTCGGAAGAAGAAACGATGAGTACAGGGATTACCACTACCACCAAGGCTGCTCCCACCACCAAGCTGAACAGCACAGTAGGGCTATTCGCATATAATCACTCTTCGGCTAACATTGACGCATCAGCTACGCAACTGGCTGATAACCACTCTATTAACCCAATGGGGGGGGTACTGGAAGAGTTCTAAACCTCTAAAGTGGCGTTCCCAAGGATATTGCTCTTTCTTCGCATATCATCCATTCTCTGCTTCTTACTCGACGCTCTCTTCTGCTTCTAATCCGAATCCGAACCCTATACTCTCTCCTCCTTCGCTTCTACTTACCTATTCTGTTCCTTCGGACATAGCGCAGCAAGTAGATT
>JBQMXN010000023.1:0-27257 GCA_052173975.1 Candidatus Cryptobacteroides sp.
AAGAAACGTACTTTTTACGTTTCTTTTCTTCTTTTTGTACATGAATGCGTAAATTACCGGTTTTGGGCGTTTTAAAAAACTTGGTGCGACAGCATTAGCGGCGCACCAAGCGATATGACCTTTCGGAAGCGAATGCTTCCCTACATTTGAATTTTAATAGGACTGCCAAAACGATTTTGGCAGTCCTATTTTTGTCGCTTTATCCGTCAGGATAATTGCCGACGCATAATTATTTGTTATCCTTATCTTTGCGCTCCGAATTTTTCTTTCAAGATCGTCTCGGTTTCGTTGATTTTCTTGTCGAGAAGCTCTTTGGTGGAGGCTTCGCAAAGGAAGCGCAGGTACGGTTCGGTATTGGACGGGCGGATGTTGAACCACCATTGCGGAAATTCTACTCTGTAACCGTCGAAGTCCATCATCCGAATCGGCTTTTCTTGGGCAAGAAAATGCTCTCTGACGGCATCCATTGCACCTTGTTTATCTTCGAGTTTGAAGTTGATTTCGCCGGAATTTTGGTATTTTGCGACTTTTGCGACAAGTTGGCTGAACGATACGCCTTGTTTTTTGAAGTCAGCGATAATTCCGAGTATGATGAGGGATGCCATTATACCGCTGTCAGAGTAGAAGAAATCACGGAAATAGTAATGCCCGGCAAGTTCTCCGCCCCACACACCGTCCAATTCGCGAAGTTTTAATGCAGCATTGGCACGTCCTACTTTCCAAGTGTTGATTTCGCCCCCCATAGGCGCCAAGTACTCTCCAATGGCTTTTGAACTTCTAATATCCTGTAGAACGGCTCCTTTCTCGCCTCTCTTATCGATGAAATAGTGCCCCAAAACAGCGATAAGCAAGTCAGGAGATACGAATTGCGAATGCTCATCTACAAACATCACCCTGTCGGCATCTCCATCATATATTACACCTACATCTGCATGTTTTGCTTTTACGAGTTCTTGCAATGCAACAATATTTTTGGGATTTAACGGGTTCGGTTCATGGTTTGGAAAACGACCGTCCATATTGTCATAAATATAAGCAGGCTTTTCTCCGAAAATTTCATGAGCGTAAAGCGTAGACATACCGTTGGAGAGGTCAAAGGCGATATTCAGATCCGAATAATCACCTTTGTATTTCAACAGGAAATTCAAATAATCTTTATGAATATCTTTCAGATGCACCTGTCCGCGTTTTTCTGCAACAGGCATAGGCTTGGAAGTCTCTATCCACTCTTTTATTGTACCCAAACCTGTTTCCAAGCCGACGGGAAGGGCGTTTTCTTTAGAGACTTTCAACCCGTTGTATTCCGCAGGATTGTGTGAGGCTGTAATCTGAACAGATGCTTTAAAGCCGTAGTTGGCAGTACCGAAATACACCATCGGGGTGGTGCTCAGCCCTACATCATAGACATCGGCTCCTGCATCTGTTATTCCTTTAAGAAGGTATTCGTGTATTTCTTCTGAAGATACTCTGCAATCGCGTCCCACCAATACTTTATCGGCAGAAAGCAATTGAGGGATAAAATACCCTATTTTATAAACTGTCTCTTTATCGAAATCTACATTGTAAATACCTCGAATATCATAGGCGTGAAATGCTCCCATATTTGTATTATTTTAATTTTGTGTTATAATGTGCTGAAACTTTACCTTGTGAGATATTGCTCAATTTTTTAGATATTATTTTCTTTCTTATCGGTGCTACGTGGTCTACAAACATATCGCCATCCAAATGCGACATTTCATGCTGAACCATCCGACAAGCGAATTTATCGAATTTTTCCGTTACTTTTTCTAATTTTTCATTAAAATATTCAACGGTAATAGATGCCGGACGTACCACATCGGCATAAACACCAGGAATACTAAGGCAGCCTTCGCTATATTCTCTGCGCTCGGCGCTCTCTTCCAATAGCACAGGATTTATCATTACGCGTTTGAAGTCTTTCAAATAGTCATACACATCGGCCATATCCGTTCCGTCCACAATCAAGACACGTTTGCGCACCCCGACCTGCGGAGCTGCCAAACCGCACCCGTCTGCGTGTTTAAGAGTTTCTTTCATATCGGAAATGAGTTTTTCCAGATATTCTTTATCTTGAATGTCCGCTTCCGTTGCCTTTTCTCTAAGTACTTCGGAGCCATATAAATAAATAGGTAATATCATATTTTTCTTCTTCTTTTTGTGACTTTTGTTGAGCGGGATTCCGGGATACAATCAGGCATTATAGTATTAGTTGCCGCATTTTCTCTGTCCAAATAACTTTGCAATATAATAGCCGCACTTATCTTGTCCACATTCTCTTTATCTTTACGATCAGCCATTTTCATTCCTCCATCTATCATTGCTCTATGAGCCAAGACAGAGGTAAAGCGTTCGTCTTCCAAAGTAATAGGCACATCCTTAAATTCTTTTGCAATAAGTTTTAAAAATGCGTCCACATCTTTTGCCGCTTCGGAAGGTTTTCCGTTCATATTAATGGGATACCCTACTACAAATCGCGTTATCGTCTCCTTTGTAGAATAACTTTTAAGATATTCTATTATCTTTGCAGAAAACACAGTATCAAGTGCAGATGCGAAAATTCGTAAAGGATCGCTTACTGCGACCCCAACGCGTTTACGCCCATAATCTATGCCTATGATTCTGTCCATAATAATTTGCAAATTTAACGATAAAGTATGTCAAGACAAAATAAAGATAACAAAGTAGAGAATTTCAGAATTTCACTTGTAGATGATAAGACACATAAACAATTGTGGGTTGTGCGTTTTACAAGAATCGGTTTTTTAGTCAGCATAATTTCAGTTGTCGTTTTTGTTTGCGTCGCAATTTTTGCAATTATTGCATATACTCCGGTAAAGACATTCATACCCGGCTTTCCTGATGATCATACAAAAAGAGCTGCGATACAGAATGCGATCAAAATAGATTCGCTTGAAAGGATAATCAAACGTTGGGATTTGTATTCTGAAAATTTAGTAAAAATAATAGACGGTCAGGAGCCTGTAAAAATAGACAGTATTATCAAAGCCACTTCTATTCCTATGGGGCAAAGTTCTGATCCCAAATATCTTGCAAGCAGGGATTCTCTACTTAGGCAAAACGTGCAAAAGGAGGAAAAATTCAATATCGGTACAGAAAGAAGAAAACTGCCTCTCGAAGGTATGCACTTCTTTACCCCTCTTAAAGGCGTGATTTCGCAGGAGTTCGATACTGCTGCTCACCCTTATATAGATATTACCGCTCCTGCAAATTCAGTCGTGATGGCTGTATTGGATGGCACTATCGTCTTCGCAGGATGGAATGATGATTCCGGATATACGATACAAATACAACATCCTAACGATATTATTTCAATTTATTCTCATACTGAAAAACTACTGAAAAAAGCCGGAGACAAAGTTAAAGCAGGCGCTCCTATTGCTCTGATTGCCAATAATGGCGCTTTGGCAATCGGAGATCATTTGCATTTTGAGCTTTGGTACAAGGGAGAAGCCGTAGATCCTACTAAATATATAAATTTCTGATATGGAAAAACGTCGTATCGCCATATTGGGTTCTACCGGTTCTATCGGAAAGCAAACGCTTGATGTAATAAGACAACACAGAGATTTGTTTGAAGTAGAGCTACTTACAGCGAATAATAGCAGCGACCTTCTCATAACACAAGCCATCGAATTTGACTGCAATACTGTTGTAATTTGTAATGAGAATAAATATAAAGAAGTATCAGAAGCTTTGCAAAAGTATGATATCAAAGTCTTTGCAGGGATCAAGTCTGTGTGCGATTTATTATCGGGGGATAACATAGATATAGTAGTTGCCGCAATGGTAGGATTTAGCGGATTAGCCCCCGCTATTGAAGCGGTAAAAGCAGGGAAAGCGATAGCGCTTGCAAATAAAGAGACCTTGGTTGCAGCAGGTTCTATTATTATGGATTTGGCGTTAAAATATCATTCTCCTATTTTGCCTGTGGATTCAGAGCATTCTGCAATATTCCAATGTCTTTTAGGTGCCGGAAACAATAAAATCAGTAAAATACATCTGACTGCTTCAGGAGGACCATTCAGGACAATGGATCGCCCTGAAATTGCGAAAGCGACTAAAGATATGGCGCTGAAACACCCTAATTGGAATATGGGGGCAAAAATCACTATAGATTCAGCTACAATGATGAATAAAGGCTTTGAGATGATAGAAGCAAAGTGGCTATTCGATGTTGCTCCTGAAAACATCAATATTGTAGTGCACCCTGAGTCCATTATTCATTCTATGATAGAATACGAGGATGGAGCGATTATAGCTCAAATGGGGCATCCTGATATGAGAGAGTCTATACAATTTGCTATAAACTTTCCTAATAGACTTCCACTAAATAATAAAAAGATAAATTTCAGTGAACTCGGGAAACTTAGTTTCTTTGCACCGGATAATGAAAAATTTCCGGCATTAGGATTATCATTCAAAGCCATTGCCAAAGGAGGAAATATTCCTTGTGCTCTGAATGCTGCTAATGAGGCGGCAGTTGCAGCATTCTTAAAAGATAAAATTCATTTTTATGATATTTCCGATATAGTCGAAAAATGTATAAACGATATTACATATATAGAAAAACCTACAATTGAGGAAATTTTCGAAACACATAACAATACGTTAGCTTTGGCTGACAAACTGATTGACAAAAAATAATGATCATTTTAATAAAAATTGCGCAATTAGTGATTGCGCTTTCAACATTAATATTCGTACACGAATTAGGGCATTTTACTTTTGCCAGACTTTTCAAAATAAAAGTAGATAAATTCTTTTTATTTTTTGATGTAAATGGATTCTGTCTTCTTAGTACCAAAAAGGGATGGTTTTCAAAACTTTTCCCAAGCCTGAAAAATAAGGAAACAGAATACGGCATAGGATGGCTCCCACTGGGAGGATACTGTAAAATCAATGGGATGATTGATGAATCTCTTGATATTAAAAATCTAAAAGAAGAGCCTAAAGCGTGGGAATTCAGGACAAAACCGGCTTGGCAACGATTATTGACAATGGCAGGAGGCGTTCTTTATAATTTTATTTTTGCTATTGTGATATATATCTGCATTATGGCAATTTTCGGAGAGAGTTATATATCAAATAAGGATAGCAAAATTTATGTAAATGAAGTAGGAAAAGAAATAGGTTTTAAAACCGGAGATCAGATTTTGAAATTTGATGATTTTACACCTGAAAATTTTGGTATGCTGCAAGCTGATTTGGTACGCCGTACAGCTCATAAAATCGTAGTTCTAAGGGGTGATGACACAGTAAATATTTATATGGATAAGCGAATGGTCAGTAAAGTAATAAATTCGCCATATATGTTTGAACCCGCTATACCATTTATAATTGATTCAATTCCATCGAATTCTGTAAATTTCACATCAGAATTTAAAAAAGGAGATATTTTAACATCTCTAAATGGGGAAAAAATAGAATATGTACAAGATTCCCGAAGCATTTTAGAAAAATTTGCCGGAACAAAGGCATTGGCTACAATTTTGAGAGGAAATGATACACTGACAAAGGAAGTGCAAATAGATTCTACCGGAAGAATCGGTATCTATTTAAAAATGCCTCCAATAATTACAAAGCGCTACAATTGGTTTACAGCTATTCCTGCAGGGATGCGTTATACATTCCAAACAATTGGTGGATATTTAAGGGATCTGAAACTTGTAGTAACTCCAAAAACTCAAGCATATAAATCAGTAGGAAGTTTTATCTCTATCGGGCAAATTTTTCCTGCTAAATGGGATTGGTTGACATTTATAAATCTATTGGCGCTACTATCAATAATGCTAGGAGTGATGAATCTTATTCCTATACCCGGTTTAGATGGAGGACATATAATTTTTATTTTATATGAAATAGTTTCAGGACGCAAACCAAGTGATAATTTTTTAATTACAACACAGATTATAGGAATGATATTCTTATTTATACTTATGATTTTCGCTTTTGGGAATGATATTTTCCGATTTTTGTTATAATTATGAAACGTCTTACTTATTTTTTATTATTTGTTATCATTTTATTGATAACTCCTTCTTGCAAAAACAAGAAATCTATTCTGCCTAATGTAAGTGGAAAAGCCGGGGAAGTAATAATCGTGCTAAACAGAACGGATTGGGATGGGGATTTAGGTAGTGCAGTAAGAAACATATTAGCTTCAGATTGCCTTTTTTTACCTCAAAGGGAACCACTTTATTCTTTAATAAATGTGATACCTTCAGAATTTACGAAACTTTTTAAGATTCATCGTAATATTGTGATTTTCAGAATAGATTCTGAAGTCCAAAAGCCTCAAATTATATTAAGAAAAGATATTTGGGCTAATACACAGTGCATTATACAACTTAGTGCAAAAGACTCGGAAGATGCAATCCAACTCTTAGAGAATAATGGAGATCTAATCGTTAATACGATAGAACAGGCAGAAAGAGAAAGGGTTATTAAAAATGCTAAACAATATAGAGTAGCTAAGATCAGTGAGGAAGTAGATGATATTTTTAATGGCTCTCCTATATTCCCCGTAGGATATAAATTAAAGAAAAAGACTAAAAATTTTGTTTGGATTGCAGATGAGAAACAATATACGATTCAGGGTATATTCATATACCGATACCCTGCAGGTAAAGGCGATAATTTCACTGTAGATAAAATTATAAAGAGACGCAATGAAATTCTCAAGAAATATGTTCCCGGAATGTTTGATAATACATATATGACAACAGGGGAATTTATTCAACCTGAAGTAAGGTACTTAAAATATAAAAAGAGAGCATTTGCCGAGACAAGAGGGCTATGGGAAGTTTATAATGATTATATGGGGGGACCTTTCGTTTCGCATTCATTTTATAGCGAAGACGGTAAAGAAATCATTGTAATAGAGGCGTGGGTTTATGCCCCCAAATTTGATAAAAGGCAATATTTAAGACAAGTTGAAGCCTTGCTTTATTCTTTTGAGTGGAAAAGTAAAAAAGAGTAAAAAAATAACCGAAAAATATTTTGTCTTAAAAAAAATATTACATACCTTTGTACTCCTAATCAATGAAGTTTTCAAACTTCACTTAGCGGTGGGTTCGTATAACGGCTAGTACTCGAGATTTTCATTCTCGCAATAGGAGTTCGATTCTCCTACCCACTACAAATATTAAAAAATAAAAACAATGGCAAATAACGCATCAGCAGAGAAGCGTGCTCGTCAAAACGAAAGGCACAGATTGCACAATAGATACTATGCAAAGACTACTAGAAATGCAATTCGCGCCATAAGAAATACCTCTGACAAGAAAGAGGCTGAAGCAGGAGCACCAAAAGTTTACGCAATGATTGACAAACTCGCAAAAATCGGCGTAATTCACAAAAATAAAGCTGCAAACCTCAAGAGTGGTATCGCAGTTTATATTAACAAACTTTCATAATTTTTGAAATTTAGAGCTGCATTATTAGTGTAGCTCTTTTTTCAATACATACCTTATACGAGAAATCGTGAAGCCAATAAGGTAAACGGGATGTGGCGCAGTTGGCTAGCGCACTACGTTCGGGACGTAGGGGTCGTGCGTTCGAGTCGCATCATCCCGACTTAAAGTCTACAACTCCCAGATAATCAAGGGGAAACAAGGCTATAATGTCTACAACAGGATATTTTAGATAACAAAACTGATAACTAAAAATTAGTTATCAGTTTTGTTTTTCAGAGTGCGCGGGAACAGAGTCGAACTGTCATGCCAGTAATAGGCACTACCTTCTGAGAGTAGCGCGTCTACCAATTTCGCCACCCGCGCTCAAAGCGATGGCAAAGATACAAAAATCCATTCTAAATACAAATAGCGATATTACTTGTCCAGCAATACTTATATCTCGATATTATAATTAAATTCCTCATCCCAAACTTTACTTTTTAGAGAAAAAGTATTATAAACATAATCTAATTCAATATCTATATCCTCCAAATCATTTCTGTTCCAATCATACCCACTTTCTACAATATATTGTCCTAAAGCAAAAGTTCTTACTATCCCTGATTTGTCTTTTATATTCAAAACAAGAGAATTATCTATTTGACGTGGCAGACTTACACTTAACTTATTGTTCATATTAGGATCTATTTCAACAAAAAATTCGCTCTGAAAAGGCTCTCCATTTAGATCATATCCTCCAACATTGCCTACTACCTCAACAGAAAATGGTTTATAATCAATATTTTCATCTCCCTTTAACTTAATGTTCAGTAAACAAAAATTTTTTCTGGTAATAATCTTCTCTCTTATTTCCTCTTTCCTTGAATTCAAAATAGAACTGTAACTATATAATTGAGGGCATTGATTTCCTTTATCGATCACAACACCTTTATTGTAAGTAAAGAATCCATCCTCACAACTTATAGCATTCACTCGAATTTTTCCTTTTGGGACATATACATAATAATTTTCATCATAATTGACTTTACTAATAGTATCTTGGAACAAATACCCATCACGTCCCTCTACACTTAATAATAAAGGTAAATGGCCTGCTTTCATCACATAAGATAAGTCCATTATAGCCCTGCAACGGCACTCCTTTCTACCCTCTTTAATACAAGAAGATAACAAAGCAATAATCAATATATAACGAAATTTAAAAAACATAAACCAATGAAATTATTATATCCTCTGGAAGAAAGAACAATCTCCTGCCTTTTACTAAAGTAATCCCACATACAGGGCAATCATATCTTTTAAACTTATCATATCCTGTCCATACGGAAAAACCGAACGTTATATTAAGATGAGTTGTTAACATATAAGAATAGCCAGCGCCCAAACCAATACCGAATCTATCTCCTTCAGTTGTTTTCGGGCAACATATGCCACCTTTACTATATTCCTGATATCTAATATCAGAAGAAAACCACCAGCCTGAATAAACATACCAAGGCCAAAACTTAGTACCGACATAATATGTCTGTTGTTTATTTTGCATTCGTTTTTTCTTATTTCCAAAAGAAAAAGGATTATATTTCACACCCGAGTCAATAGTAAAATGCCTGGATAAAGCATACGAAGCTTCAAAATTCAAAGTACCCAAATTTATATAATCCACAAAATTTGTTGAAAATGAAAATTTCTGCGCATATGAAAACAAACTAAAAAATAAACAGACAATTACCAAAATACTTTTCTTCATACTTAATTGTTATAACGATTAAATACCTGATCTACCATTTTCTTTTTCCGAGGATAGGTCTTTTTAATCTTTTCCTTTAATAATTCTTTAGAGGTTACATCTTTAGTCAACACGCTGAAAATTTCATAAGGTTCAACTCCCCTCTCATCAAAATTTCTAAAAATCTGAGGTTTAAACCAATAAGAAGTACCAAATTGTAAAAGTGGACCACCATATCTTTCTTTATACATACGGCTCTCCATATAATAAGCCCACATTTCCCCAACTTCACAATATCCTGCATTTTCCTCCTCTCCATTACCATAAGTCTGTCCTCCGCTCTTCACGAAAGAAGTCAACATATATTTAATGAATTTATCCCAATATTCTATACCAACTTGAGAGAAATGACTCGCGTGGGCAAGTTCGTGACAGGTTGCAGAATAAATTGAAGAATAATCACTTTTATCTTTTAAGCCTAAAAGGATATCCGGAGCAAAAATCCTAACAATCCATTTATATTTTCCAAGGAAAGTTGAAACCAGGTTATTATCCAATATCGCACCTTGATGCATCATAATAGAACTGCTTAATTTAAGATTCTTAAATATCCATATTCTAAGTCCTTTCGGTGGTGCAGGAATATTAAGGTCTTCCTCGCCGCAATGATTTATATACTCATAAACAGTATTATTAACTACGGCTCTGGTAAATAAAGTTCTATCTGATTTTTTTGTAATTTCTAAACTTATGCCTTCCGGACCTGCTTTACCTAAAGAAGATATAGAGCCTTTGACCAAAATTAAATTAAGACCTATATCAAACCCCTTTTCATTAGAGAAAATTAATCTGTAACGAGGTTTTGACGAAAAAGATCTTCCCATCTTATAATAACCATCCCTATCGGTATAAGCTGAACTAAACCTTACAAAACAGTTACAAGATACTTTTACACCTGCAACTCCAAAAGGTTTTCCTCCATTCAATTTATCATCCACAATGGTTATTCTTCCTTCAGGTTCCACTTGTCCTCCTCTTGTCTGAGGTACAAGCATATCCTCATTACCTGTAATACGAAAAGCCTCTTGCTCCACAAGTTCCCAATCAATATTTCCACCGCTACGAGTATTCGGATCGTGTTCTGCAATATAGCATTCATTCAGCTTCTCATATTTTATACTTTCCGGAAACTTAAAATTCTGTGGAACTATAGCATACTGCCAAGTGATTTTACCTTTATCAATTGCAGGATCATGATAATAATCTCCCTCTCTGATAATCCTATAATCAACAGGATGATCTATTAGCTCCACTCCCATAGAAGTCAAAATATCCAATTCTTTTTCATTTTCCGGCAAGAACCTGACATACAAATCTGTAGCATCCACACCTTCTCTCTCAGTTCTTGTGGGATAGAGTTTTTTCAATGCCTCATTTACATTTTCTACTGAATAAGGATTACGAAGTTGCTCACCCAGTACAATAGCCTGCATATCGCCATTCTCTGTAACATTGTTTTTACGAATAGTAACATCATCCTTACCGCAAGCCGACAATAATATTAGGGCTAATAACATTTTAAAGTAATTTTTCATAACCATATTATTAAATTTTTCTTCGGCAAATGTAAAATACCCTAACCGTGTTATTAAAGCTTTGGAAAATTTATTACAAAATCGACTTTATAACGTCATAGATTATCGATTTATGCCTTTCTGTTAAAATAAAAAAAGGGAGAAGTAAGATTTAAAAAGTAACGGCAAAATTAAGATTTAAGGCTGTGAATACAATAAAAGTATTAATTATCCGTTTTTTTCAAAAACGAAAAAGGAGTGTTTTATAAACACTCCTAAAAACATCGGAATTAAAAAAAAGAAAAAAACGTGATGCGAAAACCGCATCACGCCAATATTAAATAATTAATATAAATAACTAAAAATAAACAATGGTTTTCTGCTCAATTGAAGACATCAAAGAGTTTGCAAGACGGCTTACTCCTAAACGGAACAAAGCCTTAACTAACCATTCTTTACCAAGTATATATGATACAATAGAATAATACACTATAGCATCCATTGTAGAAGAAACTCCACCGGCAGCTTTAAATCCTACCTTTCTACCGGTTTTTTCATAAAATTTCTTAATACACTCACACATAATATATGCCGACATAGGAGTTGCATTTACCTCAACTTTACCTGTAGAAGTTTTAATAAAATCTGCTCCTTCTTCCATTGCCAAGAATGAAGCATTTGCAATATTCTCAGGAGTAACTAGCAATCCTGTCTCAAGAATAACTTTCAAAATGACTTTTCTATTCTGTTTAGCTGCAGCTTTATCTATGGCCTCTTTCATTAATCGAATCTCACTACGTGCAGTATCATAATCTCCTGCAAGGAACGAATTCAAAGCCAAAACTATATCAATCTCATCTGCACCATTCTCCACTGCAAGTTCGCATTCCCTAATCTTCACTTCAAGAAAACTTTGAGCAGAAGGAAAACAACTTGCAACTGTCGTAACATTAAGTTCAGCATTTTTCTTATGAGATTTCACAACAGAAGCGAAATTGGGGTATACACAAATAGAAGCAGGACTTGGATAAGAAGGGTAATCCACTGCCAATGTATTTACTTTCTCTACAAGTTTAACTACCGACTCATTTGTATCAGATGTCTGAAGTGTTGTTAAATCCATACAAGAGAAGCAATCCAAAATTGCCTGTTCTGAAACCACATTAGAAACATTTGCAGCAATATTGTTTAAAGTGCTATCAATACTCGTTTTATCTGGAGTATAACCATAATTTGTAAAAATATCTACCATATTATATCAAAATTTTATTATCAATTATCCGTTTATTCTAATATTGAACTTCTCCTGTATTAAAGGCTTCACCAGTTCTTTCATTTCTTCTTCTGTAAATTTTTCAATACCTTTTTCCGGTGTTTCTCTATCAACAGTATATATCATAATCTCCCTTGGATGCAATCTCCTAACAATATCCATCCAAGGATTCAATATCTTAGACGAAGAAGAATCAAAATTCTTATTTTTCAAAAACATTGTTTGCAAAACAAAATTTCCTTTAAATTTTTCCAAATTTTTAACTACATCTTCTATCTTATAAAGCCCAACAGGCTTATTTATTATATCTATTGCCTCGTCCGTCGGAGCATCTATTTTCAAAATCGGATTATCCACTTTAAGCAAAGCCTCAAAAATGCTCTTCCTTCCTAACATTGTCGCATTAGAAAGGACAGAGACTTTCGCATCAGGATAATACTTATTCCTCAAAGCCAAAGTCAAATCTACCATTTCCGGGAAATCATTATTTAACGTAGGTTCTCCATCCCCGGAAAATGTAATAGAATCAATTTTAATACTATTACGCGCACATTCTTGCAATTTCTTTTCCAAATACACCTTTAAATCGGCTGCACTTGGCAAAAGTCTATCCTTCTCCCCATCTTTATTCCAACCGCACTCACAATAAATGCAGTCAAAATTACACAATTTTCCTCTCTTTGGCAAAATATTTATGCCAAGAGAAGAACCCAATCTCCGACTATATATTGGTCCAAAGACCAAATCTTCTCTCATCATAAGCTCAAACAACTCGATATGAATAACTTGCAGAAGTAAGTTTTCCTTGAATATCCAAATTTGTAACTGCAACTATTCCTGGAGTTTTTCCGACTTCTATACTGCCAAAAGTATCCTGTTTGTTAAGAAATTCCGCTCCATTCTTACTTGCCCAAGTTAATAATTCCCCTAATGGTATATTAGTAAAATTTTCTTGCAAAGAAAATATCTCTTTTACCATATTTAAATCATCGTTACTCGAAAGAGAATCTGTACCGATTGTCAATTTCAGCCCATTGTTTCTCATCAAATCAACAGGTGGCAAAGTATTATGAATAAAGATATTAGACAAAGGGCAAAGAGCAATAAAAGGATTAATCATTGACTTATTAATACCATCTATTCCCTCTTGATTCAAACAACACTCGTGTACTAAAAGAATATGTTCAGCAAAAGGAGGCTTCTGAATAGAATTCAATCTATCTATAAAATAGAGCAAAGAAGATTTACCTACTGCAGGAGGTACACTCATACCGGAACGTTGTCTGTTTTCATACATAGGTCCTCTTCCATATATCATCATTTGTTCCTCTTCATCCGTTTCCTCGCAATGAAAAGACAAATAACCGGATTTCAATCCCTCTTTACTTGATGCACTCAATAATTCAGGACTCATCGTATAACAAGAATGCGGTGTAGGAGCAGCATCAATCCCAATTTCATCAGCCAAATTCTTTAAAGCAATAACATTATTCATAACATCATTGCAATCCTTCGGTTCCGTACCGAATACTTCCAGAAAAGTCCTTGTATAAATAGGAGAAATAGCCTTTATTTTAAAAGAATCATCACAATTACTTATATCGCACATTGCTGAAACACCTTGCTTCCACAATCTATCCATCCAGAGTTCTATATCTTTCAGTTTTTCCTGCTTTGATTTAGTATCTCTCAAGGCATTAATCTGATCAATAAAACCAGCCATACCGGTTCCTTTCTTAAACAACTTCCACATAGAAGATAACTCAATATGGCAATGAGAATTTACAAATCCTGGTATAACAGCCCCATCAATATATTCATTTTCATTATTAATATCATCACAAATACCGATACGAACCACCTTACCGCAATCATCAATCTCCACAAAACCATTTATCAATGGTTCAAAATTTTCCAAAGTATAAAGATATTTAGCCGCTATTCTACGCATTTCATCACCTTTTTAGGACCTAAAAATGTACTTTTATAATAATACAATCTCAACCTATAAATAGAAACACTATCCTTATATATATCTATCGTATCTAACCTTACAAAATCATTAAACACCGAAAAATAATCCAAAAATCCGGCATCGTATGATTTACGACACTTATAATCTTCCTCAGCCTTTCTTAATTTTTTTTCCCTCTCTACAGCATCTCTAAGTCTTTCATCAATTATAGTTACAGAGCGTTCCAAAATCTTAGCATACCTTTCGGGATCATTCAAATAATACGCTGCACTAACAATATAATCTCCGGAGGTATAACCATATTTATTAAATATGGTTTCATAAAAAGCAGATGTATCTGCAATCTCTCTTTCAGAGTAATGCCTATCAAGCCACTGATCTGCAACTAACATATCTGCATAAATATAAGCAAATTTCTTACGAGAAATAACTCTTCCATTTTTCCCGCAAGAAAAGAAAGCCACAATAATAAGAGCAGCAATTAAACTATTTAAAAGACGTTCTATTGACATTCTACCTTAAAACTGCTCCGAATTGAGATGTAAAAGAAGACATAATTTTTTCCATTACTCTTTCAACATCATTATCAGTTAAAGTCTTCTCTATATCCTGAATAATAAAACTCATAGCATACTGTTTCTTGCCATCAGGAATTTTATCTCCTCTATAAACATCAAATAATACTATTTGTTTTAACAACTTTTTACCTGATTTAAATGCCGCCTTATACAAATCAACATAGCGAATACTCTCATCCAACAAAATAGCCAAATCCCTTTTAACTCCAGGAAATTTAGGCATTTCTTCAAATCTGACTTTATCCCTCTTAACCAACTCAAACAGAACATTCCAATCTATTTCTGCCACAAATACAGCCTGCTTAACATTGATTTTTTTTGCAAATACAGGGTTTATAGTACCGAGAGTCAATAAAGTCTTATTTTGCCCCGGCAATTTATACACAATTCCCTCACTGTAAAGGTCTGAAGGAGCGACATCAATTTCCATTTGACATAAATCTGCAGAATAACGCTTAAGCAATAATTCCACATACCCTTTCAACATAAAATAGCTACTCTTCTCATCACCTACTCTCCAAGATTTATCAGATACTCCTGACACAAATAAAGTAAAACAACTATGCTCCTCATAACCTTCCAACTTTGTAGGATCCTTATCAATCAATCTAGAATAAACAGAGCCATATTCAAATAATTTCAGATTCTGACTCTGCCTATTAATGTTATACTCAATCACTTCCAAACCTCCTGGTATCAAACTTTGCCTCATCACATTCAAATCAGAACTTAAAGGATTGACAATCTGCACACATTTTTCACTCGGAAAAGTGCTAAATCCTTCATAATAATCCCTTTTTGTCAAAGAATTATTCATCATTTCGCAAAAGCCGTTTGCAGCAAAAAAATCCGATATATCATTTCTGACAGATTCCGGATCTGGGAAAGGAGTCGGATTCACAGACATACTCATTCTATTAGGCAAGTCTATATTATCATACCCATAAATCCTTAAGATTTCTTCAACGACATCACATTCCCTTGTAACATCTATCATATATGAAGGAGCAGCTACGACTACATTTGCTCCATTTTTATGAATGAACTCATAATGCAAATCAGTCAAAATATTCTCAATTACCTCTCTCCCGATACTCTTACCTATAAATTTTTCAATCCTATCATAATTAAGTTCTATTACTTTTTTCTCTATTTTGTTAGGATAAAACTCTTGAATTTTACCGGAAACAGCACCTCCGGCAAGTTCTAAAACTAATGTTGCAGCTCGCTTCAATGCAAATTCAGCCATTTCAGGATCTGCCCCTCTTTCATAACGGAAAGACGCATCTGTCTGAATACCAAGACGTTTAGAAGTTTTCCGAATAGAAACAGAATCAAAATAAGCACCTTCAATAAATATATTTTTAGTATTTTCAGTAACACCGGATTCTTTCCCTCCTAATATGCCGGCAAGACAAATTGCTCCCTTATCATCAGCAATCACTATATCATTAACATCCAACTTTCTCTCAATACCATCCAAAGTAACAAGAGATTCCCCTACTAATGCCCTACGCAAACTTATACTATTACCAGAAATTTTATCAGCATCAAAAATGTGTAAGGGTTGACCTAATTCAAACAATACGAAATTAGAAATATCAACAATACTATTTACCGGTTTAAGACCAATTGAAAGTAATTTTTTCTGTAACCATTCCGGAGAATGTTTCACTTGAACACCTCTAATCGTTATTCCGTTATAACGAGGAACTCCAATAACATCGTCCACACTTACCTTTACAGGATTACCATCACTAATTTTAATAGATTTAATCTCAGGCAATTGCAAATGACAAGGCTTATTATTCAATTTCAAATAAGCATATAAATCTCTTGCCACTCCAAAATGAGAAGCGGCATCCACTCTATTTGCTGTAATTTCGTACTCGATTACAGCCTCTGTTTTCAAGTGAAGAAAATCTTTTGCGCTTGTACCTACAATTGCATCTTCAGGAAGCACCATTATGCCATTATGAGCATTGCCTATCCCCAACTCATCTTCAGCGCAAATCATACCGAAAGATTCAACTCCACGTATTTTGGATTTCTTTATTTTGAAATCTCCCGGTAACACAGAACCGATACTTGCAAATAGAACTTTTTGACCGGCAGCGACATTAGGAGCGCCACAAACAACAGTCAACAATTCACCCATTCCGGCATCAACCTTAGTTATATGGAGATGATCAGAATCAGGATGTGCCTCACATTCTACAACCTTTGCTACTACTACACCGGCAAGCCCCCCTGGTATTTCCTCTTGTTCACTAACAGAATCAACCTCAATACCTATTGAAGTCATTGCTTTTGCCACCTCCTGAGGTGTCATATCAAAATCAAGATAATCCTTGAGCCAAGTATAAGAAAGTTTCATAAATCAAATTATTTCTTTAAATCATCCACACTAAACAATGAGTTCACAAATTCCCTTTTATCAAATATCTTCAAATCATCCTCTCCCTCTCCTACTCCGATAAATTTAACCGGTATTTTAAACTTATCCACTATTCCTAACACAACTCCGCCCTTAGCTGTACCGTCTAACTTTGTAATAGCCAAAGAACTGATTTCCGTAGCTTTAGAAAATTCCTTAGCCTGCTGAAAAGCATTTTGACCGGTAGAACCATCCAAAACTAACAATACATCGTGAGGAGCATCAGGGATAACTTTTCCAATAACATTTTTAATTTTTCCTAATTCATTCATCAAATCCACTCTATTGTGAAGACGCCCTGCCGTATCTATCAAAACCACATCATAATTTTTTGCCACAGCAGACTTTACAGTATCATAAGCAACTGAAGCAGGATCCGATCCCATCTCCTGTTTTACGATATCAACTCCTATCCTGTCTGCCCATAAAGAAAGTTGTTCTACCGCTGCCGCCCGAAAAGTATCGGCAGCTCCAAGCATCACCTTCTTACCCATTCCTTTAAGCATACGAGCCAACTTCCCGATTGTAGTAGTCTTTCCTACACCATTCACTCCAACAATCAAAATCACATAAGGCTTCTTAGAAAAATCAAAAATGACATTATTCTCCTCTATATCACCTAACTCTATAATACCTAAAATTTCATCTCTTAGCATATATACCAATTCATCGAAAGACATATACTTATCTCTCTCGACTCTATCCTCTAAGCCTTCTATGATTTTTAGTGTAGTTTCAACCCCAACATCGGAACTTACCAAAGCCTCCTCAATCGAATCCAAAATTTCATCTTTTACAACTGATTTCCCAACCACAGCCCTTGAAAGTCGTTGAAAAAAATTTTCTTTGGTTTTCTTTACACCGCTATCAAAATTTGTCATAAAATTCGCCATTTAAAGACATCTACAAATGTAATCAAAAAAGGAGAATAAATAAAGAGAGCAGCTAATAGTTTTAGCTGCTCAAATAAAATAATATATTTCAATTAATTACTTTTTATTGAAAAAGTCTTTTGTCTTATCAGCTTCTACAAGCTGCTCATTGAACATATATGCTCCGGTTTTAGGAGACTTGTCCATACGAATACATTTAACCATGCTTTTAGCGCCGGCTTTTGCTGCGAATGTTGCAACTGCTTTTTTTGCCATATTTCTATTCTCCTATTATTTAATCTCCCTATGAAGAGTTACCTTATGAAGATACGGATTGTATTTTCTACGCTCAAGACGTTCGGTAGTATTCTTCTTGTTTTTTGTTGTAATATACCTTGAGATTCCCGGCACACCGCTTTCTTTTTGCTCTGTGCACTCCAAGATGACTTGCACCCTGTTACCTTTTGCTTTCTTTGCCATATCTATGAAAATTAAACAAGGTTAATTAATCCTTTTTTCTTAGCTTCTCTAATAGTAGCATCCAAACCATTTTTCTCAATAGTTCTGATTCCTTTACACGAAACCTTCAATGTTATAAATCTCTGCTCTTCCTCTGACCAGAATTTTTTAGTCTTAAGGTTAATATCGAAAGTGCGCTTTGTGTGCAACTTAGAATGAGAGACATTATTGCCTATCATTCTTTTTCTTCCTGTTATTTGACAAACCTTTGCCATAATTATTCTTTAATTTTTAAATTCTAAACACTGTAGGGAGACTGCAAAGTTCGCATTAAAAATCCGTAATTGCAAGAATTCTAAACAAATTTTAAAAATCTACCCCACCTGATATTATTAGGGAAAGCTTTCCCTTTGTCTGTTGAGAGCCAAATCACTGCCGGTCTTCCGACAATATGATCTTCAGGTACAAATCCCCAATATCTTGAATCAAGAGAATTATGCCTATTATCTCCCATCATAAAATAGTAATCCTGTTTTATAATATAACTGCGAGCTGCTTTACCATTTATCATTATAGTACCATCACCATTTACCTTAACAGTATTACCCTCATAAGAAGAAATTATTCTTTCGTATAACGGTAATGTCTCCGGTGATAATTCCACTTCCATACCTTTCTTTGGTATCAATATTGGTCCGTAATTATCTCTTGTCCACTTATAATCACGATTAAACGGAAATAATGTAAGATAAGAGTCAGGATAATCAGGAGGGTACACATCCACCTCCGATTCCACGGATACAACATTCGGTAATTCCTTTACTTTTTTAAGCATAGAAGCTGTCAAAGGCATAGATACATATCCCGGAAGGTTACTATCAAAATACAATTCAGATATATTAATACCAAATTTATCAAGAAGCTTGCTATTGATTGCACTACCTGAAGTCTTTACAGTGTAAGTCATCTGAATTCCGGCAAACACTTCTTGCAGTTGTGAATTGACAAATACTCTTCCGTCTTTTACTTCAAGAGTATCTCCTGCTATAGCGACACACCTTTTTACATAATGGTCTTTCTTATCTGAAGGACGAACGATTATAGGTCCATAGTTATCAATAGCGAACTGTCGTCCTACATGTCTTACTATGGTATAGTAATCTTCAGCAGGAGCTTTTGTAAGTACCGTATCACCATTGGGAAATCCAAAAACCACATAATCTCCTCTCTCAACCTTTCTTAAACCTTTCAATCTTCTATAATCGTTTTTCAACAAAGTAGAATAAGATTTATGTCCCAATATTACATTATGAGTAAATGGAATAGTAAGAGGTGTTTGAGGGATTCTCGGTCCATAAGTAATCTTGCTCACAAAGAGATGATCTCCTGTATAAAGAGAACTCTCCATTGATGAAGAAGGAATTTTAAATGCCTGAAAAAAGAAAGTATTGATAAATGTTACAACGACTACTGCAAAAATTAATGCATCTAACCAATCGAGTAAAACTCTTCTTTTTTCTCCTTCTTTATAATCCTTTTTCCAAAACAACCATTTTACTTTTTTTGTAATATGATGATCGAAAATAACTATAAGTCCAAAGAGCCACCAAAAATTTCCAAGCCAAATTACCCATAAGAAATATAAGATTGACCAAAAAGCCAGCCTTATCCATTTATTATGGTATAATTCCTTCAAATTCACTTATAAAACTATTTTACAGAATTAACAATAGCCTCAAATGCCTGAGGATTATTCATAGCGAGGTCTGCCAATACTTTACGATTGAGACCTATATTCTGTTTTGCTAATTTGCCCATAAACTGAGAATAAGAAATACCGTACTGACGAGCAGCAGCATTTATTCTCTGAATCCACAAAGCGCGGAATTCACGTTTTTTAGCTTTGCGATCGCGGTAAGCATAAGTAAGACCTTTTTCATAGGTATTCTTTGCTACCGTCCAAACATTTTTCCTTGATAGGAAGTTACCGCGTGTTCTTTTAAGAATCTTCTTGCGGCGTGCCCTTGAGGCAACTGAATTTACTGATCTTGGCATGTTTTTTCTTTTTTATGGAGGCAGTGGCTGAATATTACTTCAACGCTTCTAACTGCAATCCAAGTTTTACAATAAAATAATAATTACATTACCAAAAGCTCTTTTACTCTATTCACATCCGTGCTATGCACAAGAGTGAAATGGTCAAGATTTCTTTTTTGCTTTTTGGTCTTTTTTGTGAGGATATGGCTATGAAAAGCGTGTTTCCTCTTAATTTTTCCCGTTCCGGTAAGCGTGAAACGCTTTTTGGCACCGGAGTTGGTTTTAAGCTTTGCCATTGTTGTTAAACTTATTTATGTTAATAATATATTCATCCGCATCTGCGGAAGATTTTGCTTGCTTATTTCTTTTTTACAGGAGCTATCATCATATTCATCCTCTTTCCCTCCAGTACCGGCATATGCTCTGCCCTGCCGAACTCTTCCAATTCAACTGCAAACCTTAATAATTGTTTTTCTCCTTGATCTGCAAATTGAATCGAGCGCCCTTTAAAAAATATAGTAGCCTTAACCTTTGCCCCTTCCTGCAAAAATTCCTGAGCATGCTTCAACTTAAACTGAAAATCATGCTCATCGGTATTAGGGCCAAAACGTATTTCCTTAATAACGACTTTAGAAGCATTTTGTTTCATCTCCTTAGCCTTTTTTTTCTGCTGATAGAGATACTTCTGATAGTCTAAAATTTTACATACGGGAGGGTCGGATTTCGCCGTAATTTCCACTAAATCCAATCCTTGTTCATCCGCCATTTTCTTTGCATCAGAAATCGAATAAATGCCCTGCTCTGTGATATTATCACCTACAAGTCTCACACGAGGAGCTGTAATTTCACCATTGATTCTAAGCTCATTCTCATCCTTTTTCTGATAAGCGTTACGATCAGAATACGAATTCGGCTTCGTTCCGGCAGGCTTATTTCCTGTAAATGGTTTCGGCGCATTTCCCGGTCTTGGACCGCTATGCGCAACAGATTTTAAAGGCGTTGCGATAAATTAATCCTCCTTAATTAGTTAATTACTATATTTATGCCAATTCCTCTGCCGTCTTGGTTTTGAATCGGCTTATAAATTCTTCTACTGCCATTGAGCCTAAATCCTCTCCTTTGACTCTAACGGAAATAACATTGTCAGTTACCTCTTTTTCACCGACAATCACAATAACAGGAACTTTAAATTGAGCAATTTCACGTATTCTCTTACCTAAAGTTTCATTCCTATCATCCAATGAAGTGCGAATATCGGAATTATTCAGCAAACTGCAAACTTTTTTTGCATAGTCCGCATATTTTTCGCTTACAGGCAGCACTTTGACCTGCTCAGGCGCCAACCATATAGGCAAATGTCCAGCAGTATGTTCCAAAAGCACAGCAGTAAACCTTTCCAAAGATCCAAAAGGTGCGCGATGTATCATTACAGGTCTTTTCTTACTACCATCAGCATCAGTGTACTCCAATTCAAACCTTTCAGGAAGATTATAATCCACCTGAATAGTACCGAGCTGCCATTTTCTACCAATAGCATCCTTTACCATAAAGTCCAATTTAGGACCATAAAAAGCAGCTTCGCCATACTCTATAACAGCAGGAAGCCCTTTCTCTTTAGCAGACTCTATAATTGCATTTTCAGCTCTCTCCCAATTTTCCTCCGTACCTATATATTTATCTCTATTAACTTTATCTCTCAATGAAATTTGAGCAGTATAATTATCAAACTTAAATACTTTAAACACATAAAGAATAAGATCTATGACTTTTTTAAATTCATCTTTAAGTTGCTCCGGACGAACGAACATATGAGCATCATCCTGTGTAAAACTTCTAACCCTCGTAAGTCCATGAAGTTCACCACTTTGCTCATAACGATACACTGTACCGAATTCTGCCAATCTCAAAGGTAAATCTTTATAAGATCGAGGAGAAGAACGATATATTTCACAATGATGAGGACAGTTCATCGGCTTCAACATATACTCCTCACCTTCCTGAGGGGTCTTTATAGGTTTGAAAGAATCCTGTCCATACTTAGCATAATGACCGGAAGTAACATAAAGTTGCTTGCTTCCTATATGAGGAGTAACCACCGGAAGATAACCATACTCATTAAGTTTTTTTCTCAAGAAGTTTTCAAGTTCCATTCTCATTACGGCGCCTCTTGGTAGCCACAGAGGCAATCCAAGTCCTACTCTTTGAGAGAAAGTAAACAGAGCCATATCTTTACCCAACTTACGATGATCTCTCTTTTTAGCCTCTTCCATAAGGACGATATACTCATCCAACATAGATTTTTTAGGGAAAGTTATACCATATATACGAGTAAGTTGCTGACGTTTTTCATCCCCTCTCCAATATGCACCTGCTATAGAAGTCAATTTAACCGCCTTAATTACATCAGTAAACATCAAATGAGGCCCCCTACACAAATCGGTAAAACTGCCATTAGTATAATATGTAATTGTACCGTCTTCCAGCTCATCAATAAGTTCGCACTTATACAAATCACCCTTATCCTTAAAATATTTCAAAGCATCTGCTTTAGAAACATCTATACGCTTAAATGCCTCTTTTGTTTTTGCCAATTCAAGCATCTTAGCTTCAATTTTAGCCAAATCCGCTTCGGTAATTTGATTCTCTCCAAAATCCACATCATAATAAAAGCCGTTCTCAATAGCAGGTCCTATACCGAATTTCACTCCCGGGAACAACAACTCAAGAGCTTCTGCCATAAGATGAGAAGAAGAATGCCAAAACACCTTCTTTCCACCATCATCTTCCCATTTAAGGAATTTTATAGTAACATCCTCATTAATCGGACGAGACAAATCATAAATAGTCCCTTTATCATCAGGGCTATCGGTTACTTTTTTGATTTCAGCTGCAAGTGCCTCAGCCGCAAGTTTAGGGCTTATCGTTTGAGCTATTTCATAGCTTGTAATACCTTTTTCAAAAGCCTTAATACTACCATCCGGAAATGTAATTTTAACCATAACTTAATCTTTCATATTTATAGTCGCAACCACAAAGATACGAAATATTTTTATATCTTTGTAAGCATATTGATATAACCAACAGCCATATAATCCGTAATGAATAATAAAGATATAAAATCATTTATAAATGATGCAGGTGTTGCAGGTCTAATATTAGGGGCGGTAACAACTGCTTTTTTATTTACCGGAATGCTTATTCCCAAAATTTCTATGCCTGCCGTTGTTTCAAGAATATTCGTACTTATACTGTGGGCTGTCAAATTTTGGTTTTGTATAAAACTAATGCAATACTTTTTAACGAAAGCATATACCAAATACGATCAAATAAACAAGAATAACTTATTGTTATACGGCACAATGATTGCTTTCTTTTCCGCATTGATTTACGCAGCAGCCCAGCTTGTAAACATCCTTTTCATCTCAAACGAAGAAATGCTGAAAGCCATCAATACCTCTATTGCGCAAATGTACACAATGATGGACTCCAATACAAAAGCAACCATAAGCAAAACATTAAGATATTTACCCCAAATCACATTCATATCAAATTTGATTTATTGCTTTATCTACGGCACAGTCTTATCATTCATTCTGACCAACTTAATATTTAAGAACAATACACCATTTGCAGACTAACGCTAAAAGCACTACTGATGGAATACAAAAAAGACTTATCTATCATCATACCACTCTTCAACGAAGAAGAATCCTTGCCAGAACTAATAACTTGGATTCAAAAAGTGGTCGAGCAAAATAAATATCTATACGAAATCATACTAATAGATGATGGCAGCAACGACAACTCCTGGAGTACAATTCGCTCTTTATCAATAGAGAACAAAAACATCAAAGGCATCTCCTTCAGACGCAATTACGGCAAATCTGCTGCACTCTACCACGGATTCGAACAAGCAGAAGGCAAAGTCGTAATCACAATGGATGCAGACCTGCAAGACTCACCGGACGAAATCCCCGAACTATATAAAATGATCACAGAGCAGGACTACGATGTCGTATCCGGATGGAAGCAAAACCGCCAAGACAACAAAATAACAAAAAATATTCCCTCAAAACTGTACAACGCCACCGCAAGATGGGTAACAGGCATCAAACTGCACGATATGAACTGCGGTCTCAAAGCATATAAAAACGAAGTAATCAAGAACATAGAAGTCTACGGAGAAATGCACCGCTACATACCCTACTTAGCCAAAAACGCCGGATTCAACAAAATCGGAGAAAAACCGGTACACCATCAAAAAAGAAAATACGGTACAAGCAAATTCGGTATTGAGCGCTTCATCAACGGAGTATTAGACCTCCTATCCCTTTGGTTTCTAAGCACATTTGGGAAAAAGCCAATGCACTTTTTCGGCTTCTCAGGCATTCTTATGTTCCTAATCGGACTGATTATCGCCTGCCGCCTAATCATCATAAAAATCACACACCAAGCTAACGCCCTCCCCTACAGGCAAGTAACCGACCAACCGCTCTTTTACATAGCCCTAATCGCCGTCATCATAGGAGTAATGCTTTTCCTCGCCGGTTTCATCTGCGAAATGATCAGCCGTAACTCCACCGAACGCAACCGCTACAACATCAAAGACAGACTCTAATCAAAAGATTCCCCCGTTCGCATCCCTTTCGGACGGCAGTCCCTGCCCTCCATCGGTCTGCTCAGGGAAAAGCCGCAGCCGCTCACCGCGACTGCTGAAATTCCAAGAAGAAGAGTGACGGCGGACACTGCCGCCGATCACTCCCCTCCTAACAATCTCTTCCACTCTGGAAATTATACAACCTCACTGCGACCTTTGCTGCCCAGGAAAAGACCTTGCAGACGAGCGATATTATCTTGAAAGCAAAACCTGTGTTGAGCAACGTAGACTTGTCAATGGTGGATGTAAAGGGTAATGCACTTACAAATGGTCAAAGTACAGCTAACTGTTACGTAATCCATAACCCGGGAACATATAAGTTCCCTACGGTGTACGGTAACTCTATTAAGAACGGAGCAACTAATGAGAAAGCCTATAAGAGTTCAAAGACCGGTAATCCCAATATCTTGGAGAACTTCATTAAAGCTGATGGCAACCCTATTACAAAGCCGCAGATAGATAACATTGCTAACGCGTGTCTTATCTGGCAAGACACGAAAGACTTGATTAGTGAGATTAAGTACGATGCGGCAACTAAATATGTGTCGTTTGAAGTTAAGAAAGAAAACATTCATAACGGAAATGCTATCATTGCTGTAAGGGATGCTTCCAACACTATTCTTTGGAGTTGGCACATATGGGTCACGGAGCGTGACTTGAGCAGTGTAGAGGTTACAAACTTCCAGAATGTGACGTATAAGTTTTTACCCGTTAATTTGGGCTGGTGCGGCTTCGGTAATGAATGGTACGCTCCTCGTGAGGTGAGAGCCCGCTTGAAACAGGCTGGCGGTAAAGTGGTTGCTTTGAATTTTAACCAGACTGAGAAAGTATTGGATAGCGACTATGATCTCAAGAACGGTAATAACCCATACTACCAGTGGGGTAGGAAGGACCCTATGCTGCCGGGTGATGGCATTACTGTGGGTAATGGTAAAGATAAGACTTGCTTCACTACGGATACACAATATGCTTTCCAACACACAGGCTTGAATACTGCTGATATTAAGGATTATATCCGTAACCCTCATAAATTCAATACCAAGCAGGAGATGGACGGTAAGTACTATAACCTGTGGAGTACGGATAATGATAAGACTGATAATAATGATGATAAGGTGATCAAGAGTGTGTATGACCCCAGCCCCGTAGGGTATTCTCTTCCGGCTTCTAATGCGTTCACGGGATTCACCACAACAGGACAGAATGTAGGTAATGGCAATATTGGTTTATTCAATGTTAAAGGCGGCTTTGATAAAGGATGGTATTTCTACACTAAACCAAATAAACAAGGTAGCACAGTTTTCTTCCCGGCTTCCGGCTATCGCTATGACTATGCCGGTTCGTTGACCAATGTAACGGCGTACGGCGACTATTGGGTTGCAGGTCCTAACAATACTAACTTTGGTCGCTTCTTGTACTTACACTCGGGCTATGTCACCCTACTGGATTACACGTACCGTAGTTACGGCTTGGTTGTTCGCAGCGCAGAGGAGAAGAAATGGAGGTATGCGGGTTGGAGAAAATTACAAATGATGTTTAGGTTAAGGGAGGTTTATGATATGTAGATTGGAGAGAGTTGCAAATGGAGTATGGAATTGAATATGATTACAATGAAAGGTTTATGCGAAAGGAGTAGTCTCGTTTCAAGGACAATGTGTGTTAGAAGGTAGTTATAATTAGATTGTAGGTTTGAAATAGTTGTAAATGGAGTGTATACTGTTGGCGTTTACAAATAGAGAGTACGTTGTTGGAAATATTTATTAGAGCGAGAGAAGGTATGTGGTTATTAGAGTTGCAATTAGATTCTGAGTTTGAAATAAAATGGAACATGTTTGTAGGAATAATTCATTTTGAAAATAGAACGTGTACGTTGGAGATGGTTGAAGAGGAAGTGTGTGTGAGTTAGGAAAAATTGCAATTGGAGGATAGTTTGTAGGGAGTTGCAAGGAAAGACTGTGTCAGCCATGACACCATAAATGGAGGGGACCCACGCCATGCGTGGGGAGGATGGAGCGCAGCGGAAGTCGACTCCTTGCAACTCCCTACAAACCATACCAACGCAAACAAACACAATCATAATTATTACAAGACAGTCTGAACAATATGAAATGTGACAAATAAAAGTTTAGAATGGAAACATAAAAAAGGAGTCCAGATAAGAGTGTGTTGTTTACTCTGTATCAGGACTCCTTATACTAAATGCGGCAGC
>JBQMXN010000024.1:0-23184 GCA_052173975.1 Candidatus Cryptobacteroides sp.
CGTGAAGGCATTAGATGCCGGGAGAGAATATCCTACGGGACTGGGGTCATATACAGTTTTTATCACCAATTCATCATTATTATCAGTCCTATCATTATCCGTACTCCACAGGTTATAGTACTTACCGTCCATATAACTATTGATATTGAACTTATGAGGGTTACGGAGCGAAGCGGAGGAAAAGTCTGCGGAGAGCGAGTATCGCTCCGCAGTGGTGAGAGTATTGTGAGCAGCGGCTTGTGCCCGCTGTCACAATTCTTCTTGTGATTTCAGCAGACGCGTGAGCGTCTGCGGTTTTGCCTTAGCAGCCATAGGGAGGGCATGTAAGTGCCGACCGAGAATGGCTGCTAAAAGGCGGAGTTATGAAATTTATTTTGTATATTGCGGTATTGATAATTTTTTTGCCATGAAAGCTTATATTGAACAGAACCGTGAGAGGTTTTTTGAGGAGTTATTTTCGTTGTTGCGTATTCCGTCGGTGAGTGCGAAACCGGAGCATAAAGGGGATATGTTGCGCTGTGCAGAGCGTTTGAAGACACTTCTGTTGGAGGCAGGAGCGGATGAGTGCGGGGTGTTTGAGACGAATGGCAATCCGGTGGTTTTCGGAAAGAAAATTTTGGATCCGTCGTATAAGACGATACTGATTTACGGACATTATGATGTGCAACCGGCTGAGCCTTTGGAAAAGTGGCATTCGGATCCGTTTGAGCCTGAAATCCATGATAGAGCTATTTGGGCGAGGGGTGCGAACGATGATAAGGGACAGCTTTTTATGCATTTGAAGGCGTTTGAGTATGTGTTGGCTTCGGGGGAGTTGAAGCATAATGTGAAGTTTATTTTCGAGGGGGAGGAGGAAGTAGGCAGTCCATCGTTGCCGGAGTGGGTGGAGGCGCATAAGGAGATGTTGGCTGCGGATATTATTTTGGTATCGGATACGACGATGATTGGGGAAAATGTGCCTTCGATTAATTGCGGAATGCGTGGGTTGGCGTATGTGGAGGTGAAGGTGACGGGACCTGATAAGGATCTGCATTCTGGGCATTACGGCGGTTCGATTGCTAACCCGATTAACGTGCTTTGCGATATGGTTTCTTCGCTCATCGATAAGGACGGAAGAATCACTGTTAAAGGATTTTATGATGATGTGGTGGAACTTTCGGAGGCGGATAGAACTCAATTGGCTCGGGCTCCGCACGATGAGGAGGAATTTAAGGAATTTCTGAAAATCAAGGAAGTAAAAGGTGAAAAGGGGTATTCAACGAAAGAGAGGATAGGTATACGCCCTTGCTTGGATGTTTGCGGTATTTGGGGAGGTTATACAGGTGTAGGGTCAAAGACAGTGCTGCCATCAGAGGCGCACGCGAAAATTTCTATGAGACTTGTGCCGAATCAGGATAGCGCTACGATAAGTAAGTTATTCAAAGAGCATTTCTTGGCTATCGCTCCTGAGTATGTTAGAGTGGAAGTGAAAGTGTATGATGGTGGTAACGGTTTCCTTATACCTATTACTTCTGATGCGTATAAAGCGGCTTCTAAGGCTATCGGAGAGGTGTACGGTATTGAGCCTGTGCCGAGCCGAGGTGGAGGAAGTATTCCTGTTTTGGCGGAAATGCAAAGGATTTTGGGCATAGATCCTCTTTTGATGGGGTTCGGTTTGGAGAGGGATACGATACATTCCCCTAATGAGAGTTATTTGTTGAAGCAGTTTTTTGCAGGAATGGAGTCTATTGCATTGTTCTATAAATATTATTAGTTTATGAATTTAGGACAGTTACATTCTCAAATACAGGCTAAACGCTCTATGCTTTGTGTCGGTTTGGATACCGATTATGAGAAACTTCCGGTAGAGATGAAAGCAGGGGCCGGTAAATTCGAGGCATTATTGAATTTTAATAAAGAAATTATTAATGCTACTGCTCCGTATTGCATAGCATATAAGCCTAATTTTGCATTTTATGAGTATTATGGATATGATGGAATGCTTGTCTTGGACAGAACTGTGGACTATATCAGATCTCGCTATCCTGAGATGTTTATTATAGCAGATGCAAAAAGGGGAGATATTGGCAATACTGCTCAAATGTATGCAAAAGCTTATTTTGAGACTATGGATTTCGATGCTGTCACTTTGTCGCCTTATATGGGAAGCGAAACAGTAACTCCTTTTCTGAAATATGACGGGAAATTTGCTATCGTAGTAGCTTTGTCTTCTAATCCTTCTTCGGTGGATTTTCAGAATATCAATCAAGATGGTAAACCTCTTTATCAAGTCGTTATGGAGAAAATGATGAGCATTTCTACACCTGAAAATATGATGTTTGTCGTAGGGGCGACTAAGGCTGAAAAGCTTTCCGAGATAAGGCAATTCTGTCCTGACAATTTCTTACTTGTTCCCGGAGTAGGAGCACAAGGCGGTTCTGCGGAGGATGTTATGAAATACGGCTCAAATGATTTGGGCGGTTTGCTGATTAATTCTTCTCGTGCCATACTTTATGCTTCTTCAGGTAGTGATTTTGCTGAAAAGGCAGCACAAGTAGCATCTGAGACAGCGAGGTTTTAAGCGTTCCGGTTTCGGTAGAATTTTTCTGCAAAGAAAGATAAGAACAGATAGGAAACGCCTCCTGAAATCAATCCAGCTATCGTATCTACGAGGTAATGTGCAAGGGTGTAAACTGTTGCACAGCATAGGAGTATGTAAAACGGCAAGATAATAAATATTAATTTTTTATTACCTGTCCTTAAGCATAGAAAGGTTATGATTGTGCTTATTGCCACGTGACTGCTTGGAAAAGAAGCTGTCGGTTTCTCGCCGAAATTGCGTATCAATGTCAAAATTGCAGTAAATGGCCCTTCATGGCTGCCTGCGAATGTTAGAGAATCTTGGCATGTATTGTAATAGTCTCCGATATTGGGAAATATCCCGTTAGCTGCATTATCCAATCCTATTGCGCTATAATAAAATTGAGGACCGCCTACTGGAAACAGGATAAAAATAGTGTAGAAAGCAAAAAATCCGGCTAAAATAATAAATGCGCTTCTCTCGAACTCTTCAGGTTTTTTGAAAAAATAGTACAACAGAACTCCTACGATCATAGGGAAATATGCAATGTAGCAGAAGCTCATCAATTCATTGAAAAATAGGGAATTACAACTCAAAGAGAAAGATAATGCCGGCTGGAAGCCGAAAATTTTTTCGTCAGCCAGAGCAAATAAATCATCATAACAAGGCAAAACTCGGTTTAACTCAAATATATCCGGATACCAAAAACTTAAAAAGGCAATTTGTGTAAAGACTCTTATAAATAATGTTGTTTTGGTATTAAAGCGCCAATCTATTTTCCAAAGAATAAGAGTCACTGCAAGATAAGAAAAGCGTAATGCCGTTATATTTAGAATGTTTGGTACATTCATATAGATGGCGAATAACAATGTTAATGCACTGTATGCCAGAATGATCCATTCAAATGGGAGTAGTCCTTTTCTTGTCTTCATAGTGTGCAAAGATACGCTTTTATTATAGACTTTGCTCTTATTTTTCTATCTTTACAGAATTAAACCATTCTTTTAGAAAAATGTTTGTAGTCATAGAAGGTTTGGATGGGGCAGGGAAGTCCACACAGGTAAAAAAGTTGAAAAAATATTTGGAAACCATTACCGAAAATCTTAAATATGTACATTTCCCAAGATATGATGCTCCTCTTTATGGAGATCTTATAAGTAAATTCTTAAGAGGTGATTTCGGGGCATTGGAAAGCGTTCATCCCCAATTGGTTGCTTTGCTGTTTGCAGAAGACAGGCACGATGCAACTCCTCTTATGAAATCTATATTAAATGAAGGAGGTTCCATATTGTTGGATAGATATGTCTATTCAAATATTGCTTATCAATGCGCAAAACTTAAAGATGTTGAAGAAAGAAGAGCATTAAGGGATTGGATTTTTAATACTGAATATAATATTTTCGGGTTGCCTAAACCGGATTTAAATCTCTTTTTGGATGTTCCGATCGGGTTTGTGGAAAAGAAACTTTCTGCTTCAAGAATCGGTGATGAACGTAACTATCTTTCCGGTAATCAAGATATTCATGAAGCGGATATTGAGTTTCAAAAGACTGTCAGAAGTATTTATTTGGAGCAGACAACCATTGATGAGAAATTTATAAGAATAGATTGTTCGGATTCGGAGGCTGAGATGTTGCCTCCCGATGAGATTTTCCGTAGGATTAAGTCTGTAATTATCAAGTCTTTGTAAGAATATGATAAAGAGATTTCCTCTTTTAGGAAAAATTTCTTCTATTTTAGTAGGGATTGTTTTTACCGTATCAGGTATATTGAAAATAATAGATCCTGTAGGTACCGGGTTGATATTTGAAGAGTATTTTAAGTTCTTCAATATAGGTGTCCTTATCCCTATTTCGAGGATTGCGAGTCTCTTGTTATCTTATATTGAGGTGAGTACAGGGCTTGCAATGCTATGTGGAGTATTTAAGCGTTTCTTCATATGGTTTGCTTTTGTTTTGCTCTCTTTTTTTACCATTATAACAATAATTTTAATTGTTTATAATCCTGTATTTGATTGCGGTTGTTTTGGTGAGGCTTTGCATTTATCTCATTTTCAGAGTTTTATTAAGAATATAGTCTTGATGTTTTTGATTATTTCTTATTTGTATTTCGGAGATTTTGAAGGCAAAGGAAGCATATATATATATGGAATGAGTCTTATTTTCGTTATTCTGTTTTCTATATATTCTTTTATTTGCGGACCGGTTGTAGAATTTACAGATTTTGCAAAAGGGAAATCAATAAAGATAGGGAATGATTATAGTGCTAGATTTATTTATGAGAAAGCCGGGAAAGAAACTGCTTTTGATTTGCAAAATCTCCCTGACTCAACGTGGCATTATGTGCGTACGGAATTGACTACGAAAAATTCCAACAGAAACGTATCCGTACTCTCTTTTAAGGATTCTTCAGGTATTTATAAAGATGATGTTTTAGAACAAGGAAAATACAGAATAATATCTGTTTATGATTTGAAATATGCAAATAAGATTTTCTGGCAAAATGCTATAAATCAAATACGTACATCGGAGAATATTTTGATATTGGTTGCAGTCGAGTATTATGATTTCTTGTCTTTTATTGAAAAGTTCGATTTCAGCGAGGAGGAGATTATGAGACTTTTAGATAACACATATTATTCTGACTATAAGACTTTAATTACATTGAATCGTTCAAACGGAGGATTAACCATATTGGAAGATGGTGTGATTATCTCTAAATATAATAAAACCGGTCGCTAAATGGATATAACGACCGGCATTTATTGGTTTTATGTATTAAAGAGTTTGTTTGATTTCTATAATGTGGAAAGATTCAATAATATCTCCGACTTTCATATCATTATAATTCTCGATAGAAAGACCGCATTCCATACCATTCCCTACTTCTTTGACAGAATCTTTGCCGCGTTGCAGTGAACCCAACTCTCCGGTATAGATTACTATACCATCACGAATAAGGCGTACTTTTGAGTTCTTGGTGATTTTACCGTCTTTTACCAAGCAACCTGCAATAGTTCCGACTTTGGAAATTTTGAAAATCTGTTTTACTTCTACTGTTGAAGTAACTTCTTCTTTCTTTTCAGGCTCAAGCATACCCTCTATACCGTCTTTAACTTCATCCAAAGCATCATAGATTACAGAGTACAGACGAATTTCTATTCCTTCTTTCTCTGCCGCTTTTCTTGCTTCAGCAGTAGGACGTACCTGGAAACCGATAATTACGGCATCGGAAGCTTCTGCCAAAAGTACGTCGGATTCTGAAATACCTCCCACGGCTTTATGTATAACATTTACTCTTACCTGCTCTGTAGATAATTTGATAAGTGAGTCTGATAGCGCTTCCACTGAACCGTCTACATCGGCTTTAACGATTACATTAAGCTCTTTGAAGTTGCCTATGGCAATACGTCTTCCGATTTCTTCCAATGTCATATGTTTTTGTGTCTTTATGCCTTGGATACGAATTAGTTGCTCTCGTTTGTTTGCAATTGATTTGGCTTCTTTTTCGTCAGCCATTACATTGAATTTATCTCCGGCACTTGGCGCTCCGTTAAGACCCAAAATTGATACCGGAGTGGAAGGTCCTGCTGATTCTACCTTTTGTCCTCTTTCGTTAAACATAGCTTTGATACGACCGAAAAATGTTCCGCTCAGTACCATATCACCTGTCTTTAATGTACCGTCTTGTACAAGTACGGTAGCAAGGAAACCTCTACCTTTATCCAAAGAAGATTCGATCACTGTACCTACTCCGAGTTTATTAGGGTTCGCCTTCAAATCGAGCAAGTCTGATTCCAAAAGTACTTTGTCCAAAAGTTTGTCTACATTTAGTCCTTTTTTCGCAGCAATCTCCTGGCATTGGTATTTACCTCCCCATGCTTCCGTCAAAATATTCATTTGCGAAAGTTGCTGGTATATCTTTTCAGGCTGCGCTCCTGTTTTATCAATCTTATTTATGGCAAATACCATAGGCACGCCTGCTGCCTGTGCGTGATTGATTGCTTCTACAGTTTGAGGCATCACGGCATCGTCTGCTGCGATAATAATGATTGCAAGGTCTGTCAATTGCGCTCCTCTGGCACGCATTGCTGTGAATGCTTCGTGTCCCGGAGTATCCAAGAATGTAATTTTCTTGCCATCAGGGAGGATTACGTTATATGCGCCGATATGTTGTGTAATGCCGCCGGCTTCACCTGCAATTACATTGGATTTTCTGATATAGTCCAATAGAGAAGTCTTACCGTGGTCTACGTGTCCCATTACCGTAATAATAGGAGGTCTTGAAACAAGATTCTCTTCTGATTCGGAGGTTTCCGTACTTTGGTTTACTTCTTCTGTCAATTCAGCCGTTACGAATTCTATTTTGTAGCCGAATTCTTCTGCCACCAATACAAGTGCTTCCGCATCCAATCTTTGGTTTATTGATACCATAAGTCCAAGGCTCATACAAGCAGAGATGACTTTGATAACCGGTGTATTGTTCATCAGTGTAGCCAAGTCATTAACTGTAACAAATTCGGTTACTTTAAGAATTTTCTTCTCTGCTAATTCCTGCTGCATTTCTTCTTGAGCCTTATTAGCAGCCGCCTCTCTTTTTTCTTTTCTGTATTTTGCCCCGAAGTTGCCTTTTTTGTTATCGTTCATCCTCGCATAAGTCTCTTTGACTTGCTTTTGGATTTCTCTCTGCATTGCCTCTTCTTCTTCGGCAGTCATTGCCGGTTTGAAGCGATCATTGCGATCTCCTTTCTTCTTTCCTTTACCGTTGTTACGCTGGCTGTTATCCTTTCCGTTATTATTGTTGCCGGGTTTTCCCCCTTTAACATTTTTATGATTGTTATCAGCTTCTTTTCCTACTTTGTCAACATCTACTTTCTGTGTCCCTTTTGTAATTCTCTCTCTCTTTTTATTCTTTTTTCTTGTCTCGAATTGGGACATATCAATTTTACCCAAAACTTTAAGTCCTGAAGTTGCATTTTCGGAATTTGTCGTTTGCAAGGGTGTTGCTTCGACTGTTTTTTCCTGTTTTTTCTCTTGCTTTTTTACAAATTCTTTTTGAACAGGAGCAGGGCGTTTTTCCTCTATTTTGGTTTTTACTTCCGTAGGGGTACTTACGGAAACTGTTCGTTTAATGACAGGTACAGGCTCTGCTTTTTTCTCAATTTTTTCTTCTTGTTTTACAACAGGTTTTGGCTCTTCTGCCTTTTTCTCCTCTGCTTTAGGTTTTGGTGTTTCCGCAGGTGCCGCAGGTTGAGGCGCTTCTATTGCTTTTGGCTCAACTTTTTCCTGAACAAAAGTGGTTTGCTTGATTATGGTCTCCTTTACAGGTTCATAGTCTTCCTCTTCTGTAGGCTCTTCTTGTTGTTTTTTTGAAGTCTTTTCTAAAATTTCATTCAGATGAATATCAACCTTTTCTGCTTCTTGCTTCATTGCGAGATCTTTCCCGAATTGCTGCTTTATAGCCGGAAGATATGTGTCTGAAATTTTAGCGTTAGGATTGTTTTCTTCAACGTCTACACCTTTGCTCTTAAGGAAACTTACGAGACTTTGAATTCCTATATTAAATTCTTTTATTATTTTGTTTAATCTGATTTCTGCCATAAATATACCCCCTTTAAAATTAATTATTCTTCAAATTCAGCTCTAAGAATTCTGAATATTTCTGCTACGGTTTCGTCTTCCAAGTCTGCTCTTTGAGCTATATCTTCAGGAGTGCAAGAAAGGACACTCTTTGCCGTATCGCACCCTATTGATTCGAGTTTATCTATTATCCATTGGTCAATTTCATTGCTGAATTCACTTAGCAATACATCTTCTTCCTCAATTTCTTCTTCTTTCGGAGATTCTCTCCATACTTCGATCTCTCTCCCGACAAGCATACCTGCAAGTTTTATATTGCATCCGCCTTTGCCGATTCCTTTTTTGACTTCATCGGGCTGCATATATACTTTAATTTTTTCTTCTTCATTAGATCCAAGATCTATAGATGAGATTTTAGCAGGATTCAAGGCTCTTGTAATAAGTAGAGATGTATTTGAAGTCCATTGCAAAACATCTATATTCTCATTTCTTAATTCACGAACGATTCCTATAATTCTGGACCCTTTTACACCTATGCAAGCTCCTATAGGATCAATACGCTCATCATAAGATTCTACTGCTACTTTAGCACGTTCTCCGGGAACACGTACTACCTTTTTGATAGTGATCAGGCCATCGAAAATTTCAGGAACTTCTTGCTCGAATAATTTTTCCAAAAATTCAGGTGTGATTCTGGAAAGTACAATATGAGGAGTCGTGTTATTTTTCATCTCAACGGTCTTTATAATAGCGCGTACCGTATCGTTTTTCTTGAAGTGTTCTCCCGGAATTTGTTCACTCTTAGGCAATCTTAATTCATTACCGTCTTCATCGAGAATAAGAACTTCTTTAGACCAGGTCTGATATACTTCTCCTGTAAAAATCTCACCGATTCGATCTGTGTATTTTTTGAATACATTAGCCTTTTCGATATCCATTATACGGCCTTGAAGATTTTGGCGTATATTGAGAATTGCACGTCTTCCGAAAGATTGAAGGCTGATTTTCTTTGTGTAAACGTCTCCTATTTCGTAGTCGTCATCACCGGTTTCTTTTTCAACTTCTTCTAAAGTGATTTGAGTATTAGGGTTTTCTACATTTTCTACAATGTCGAAATTTTGATAAATTTCGCAATCTCCTTTATCTACATTGATAATTACATCGAAATTATCAGCCGAACCGAACGTCTTGGTAATTTGTGTCATAAACACGTCTTTCAGAACGCCCATCATTACAGGTCTGTCGATATTTTTCTCATCCTTGAAATCCTTGAAGGCGTCGATAAGAGTAATCAAACTTTCTTTTTCCATTTCAATTATTTTTATTTTCTAATATTCTTTATTCGAATTCAATATAAGGGATTACAGCATTGATTTCTTCCATTTTGAAGATATCGTTATGCTCAACTGCTTCTTTCTTTTTCTTTCCTTCAACTGCTTCTTTAACTGTATATTTCAATTCTATTTTTTGAGCATCTGCGTTATTGAGTATTCCCGTTAATTTTTTACCTCCCTTGCATAGTACAGTTACCTTAGTGCCTATCGCTTTTATATATTGTTTAAGTACTTTGAATGGTTGGTCTAATCCTGCCGATGTAACTGTAAGAGCATAATCTTCTTTATCCCTGTCGAAAAGTTCGGTAAAAGCATTGCTGATAAAGATACAGTCTTCTAAATCCGCTGTACCCTCTTCTCTCTCTATCGTGAGTTCTATTTCGTTATCTTTATTTATCGTTGTGTTTACGATAAAGCATTTACGATCTTCCACTGCAGGAAGTATTGCTGATTTTATTTTTTCAACATCCATAATTTTCAATTGGATAAAAAGAAAAATAGAAGCCCTACGGCCTCTATCTTCTACACTGTTGCAAATGTACGAAGAATTATAATGAATAACAAATTAATTTTATATTATTAATAAATATTCTAACTTTGCGTTCCTGTTTGAAAGGAACTTATTTAGAAACTTAAATTATGGAATTATCAGCCCAAAAGTTGGCCCAATTGTTGAAAGGTAGTGTTGATGGAAATCCTGATGCTACTTTTACGGAATTTGCGCGAATAGAACATGGTAAAGAAGGACAACTTTGTTTCTTTGCTAATCCTAAATATGAGCAATATGTATATAAGTGTAAGGCAAGCGTGCTGTTGGTAAATAATGATTTTCAACCAAAAGCTCCTGTCGTACCTACTTTGGTGCGTGTGGAAAATGCTTATACGGCTCTTGCAGAGATACTTAAATATGTGGCTACTCAAAAACGTACAGACCGCAGGCATAGAGGATTCCGTTCTTCCTGGTTCTTTACCACAAAGTTCGGCAAAAAAGTCTATTTGGGAAGCCATTCTTATGTCGGTCATCACGCTGAGGTAGGGGATTATACTAAAATATATGAAAACGTATATGTTGGAGATAATACCAAGATAGGCAAGCATTGTATAATATATCCCGGAGTTAGTATTTATCCGGGTATGGTAATAGGGGATAACGTGATTATTCATTCAAATGCCGTTATAGGCTCTGATGGATTCGGAAATGCCCCACAGCCTGACGGGACATGGTCTAAAATCGAGCATCTTGGTAATGTCGTGATAGGCAATAACGTAGAAATCGGCGCCGGAACGACCATTGATCGTTCTGAAATGGAATCTACTATTATCGGAAACGGTGTGAAAATTGATAATCTTTGCCAGATTGCTCATAATGTACAAATAGGTGACAATACGGTAATGGCTGCACAATGCGGCATTGCCGGATCTACTAAAATTGGTAAAAACTGCATTATAGGCGGGCAGGTAGGCATTGCAGGGCACCTTACAATTGCGGATAATACCAAAATAGGCGCACAGGCAGGGGTACTTGGCAATGTACGAAAGTCAGGACAAATCATACTTGGTACGCCTGCAATACCTTACAAAACTTATTTAAGGGCATATGCCAAATTCAAAGCTTCAGCACTTGAGGATTCGCAAACAGAAACAGATAAATAATGTATTATGCAGCAGCAAACGCTTATAAATAACTACACATTTGAGGGGAAGGGTTTACATACGGGGAAAATTTCCAAAATGACGCTTAAGCCTGCTCCGGAAAATACAGGAATTGTATTCGTAAGGACTGATTTAGGGGTACAAATAGAAGCTGTAGCCGAGAATGTGACCAGTACGGCGCGCAGTACGACTATTTCTAAAAGCGGTGCGTCAGTTTCCACAATCGAACATCTTATGTCAGCCCTTACCGGATTGGGAGTAGATAATGCAATCGTAGAAATTGACAATGAAGAAGTTCCTATTCTCGATGGAAGTGCAAAATTTTATTTGGACGCCATCGTTCCGGATGGTTTAAATCTGCAAAATGCGGAAAAAACGTATGTGGAAATAAAAGAAAAAATAGAATTAAAAGATGAAAAAACAGGTTCTTGGGTGAAAATAGAGCCTGCAGAAAATACGTCCTATGACCTTACGGTAGATTTTAACTCCAAAGTTTTAGGTGTACAAACTGCTCATTATGATGAGAATACAGACTATGCTTTTGAGATTGGCAAATGTCGTACTTTTGTATTTTTTCACGAAATAGAGTTTTTATTCAATAACAACCTCATCAAAGGAGGAGATGTTGATAATGCTATCGTAATTGTAGAGCATCCTGTGACTAAGGAACAGGTAGATAATGTTGCGGCCCATATAGGTAAGACAGGTATCGAGGTGAATGAAAGCGGTTATTTGAATAACCTTACTCTTCATTTTCCTAATGAATGCGGAAGACATAAATTGTTGGATTTAATAGGGGATTTAAGATTGTCAGGAGGCTTTTTGAAGGGAAAAATAACTGCTTTCAAGCCGGGACATACAATTAATTCCGAAATAGCAAAACTAATAAGAAAAACTGTTAATAAATAGAATAGCATATGAATAAAATCAGTCCGCTTGCCACTGTCAGCCCTAAGGCTGTACTTGGTGATAATATAGAAATAGGACCCTATGTATTTATAGATGAGAACGTTAAGATAGGTGATAATTGTAAGATTTATCCTAATGCCGTTATTTTCCCTTATGTCACTATCGGAAATAATTGTCAGGTATTTCCGGGAGCTGTTATCGGAGCGGTACCTCAAGATTTGAAATTCGATGGAGAGATTACATCGGTTGAGATAGGAAATAACGTAACTATACGCGAGTGTGCTACCATCAATAGAGGTACTAAAGCCAGCGGTAAAGGTGTTACAAAAGTCGGCAATGATACTTTGATAATGTCTTATGTGCATATTGCCCACGATTGTACAGTAGGTAATCATTGTATACTTGTAAGTTATGTCGGGATTGCTGGAGAAACCGATGTGGATGATTGGGCTATACTCGGAGGTGGAGCAAAGGCTCATCAGTTTTCAAAAATAGGATGCCACGCAATGGTTGGCGGCGGTGCAAAGATCAATAAAGATATTCCTCCTTATACTCTTTGCGGAAGAGAGCCTATCAGTTATGCAGGCGTAAACCTCGTAGGATTGCGTCGTCGCGGTTTTGATTCTGATGTGATTCGTAATATTCGCGATATCTATGATACGATTTATTATCAGGGTTATAATATTACGGATGGCTGTGCAAAGGTTGAGGCAGGTTTTCCTCAATCAGAAGAAAGAGATACAATCCTTAATTTCATACGTAATTCCAAGAGAGGTATCATTAAGGCGAATGAGTCTCACGAAAAAGGCGGGGAGATAGATTAAGTGCTTCTTACCATTGCTTTTTTTCCTCCTATAGAGTATTTTGCTTTGATAGCAAAGAATTTTACCTTGTCTCCGGACAAGGTAATTCCTTCTATTGTCTATCTTGAAGCGTGTGAGAATTATCAGAAGCAGTCTTATCGTAACCGTTGCAGATTTTATTCTTCAAACGGTATGGAAGAGTTACGTGTACCGATTGTTCATAGAAACGGTACTTTCCGTATCCCTATAAGAGAAATAGAAGTGGATTATTCTACCGATTGGGTGATTAAGGCAGAGCGTGCAATAGTTTCTGCTTATAAGCAATCTGCTTATTTTGATTATTATAAGGATCAACTTTTTGCTATCCTTGATAGCAAACCGGTTACTTTGTGGGAGTTGGATTTGGCTGTTATCAATTTTTTCCTGGATAAGACCCATCTTTCTGCTGAGTTGCGATTTACGGAGGAATTTTTCCCATCAGGAAAAATTCCTGATATTTATGGGGAGGATTTTAGGAGGTATTGCACTCCTAAAATTTCAAATTTGACTTTGGGCTTGCAGAGCCCTTATTTCCAAATTTTCGAAAGGAAATTTGGATTTATCCCTAATTTATCGATAATGGATTTGTTGTTTAATGAGGGTCCGGATTCGATCGTTTATCTCAAAAAATTGGCGGAAAGTATTATTTGATTTATATTTGAGGATGTTTCTAAAACGGAAAAAAGAGATGGAAGAGAATAAAAGATTGTATCCTGTTAAGTTTTTGCCTTTTGCGGAGAGGGCGAGTTGGGGCGGTACGGCTTTGGCAAAGGTGTATAATCAGGAATTTTACGAGTCGGATGCGAGGGGAAATGAGTATAAGTTGGATTGCGAGGAGAAGGTGGGTGAGAGTTGGTGTGTGGCGGATATGGGATTTCGTGATTCGGTGGTGCGGAACGGATGGTTGGCCGGCAATACTATAAGCGAACTGATGGAGATGTATCTTGACGGGTTGGTGGGGGAGATGCCGTTTTCTTATTTCGGGAGGCAGTTTCCGGTCATGGTCAAAATATTGGATGTGCGTGGAAAAACTCCTCTTTTAGTCCATCCGAGTGATGATATAGCGGCTCAACGTTATGATACATTGGGAAAAAAGAAACTGTGGTACATAATGGATGCTGAGCCTGATGCAAAATTGTATATGGGTTTTAAAGAGAAGACTTCGCCTGAAATATTTTATAATAGTTGTAATAATAACAGCGTTGAGGGCTTACTGAATGTGATTACGCCAAATAAGGGAGATGTCTTCATTATCAATCCGGGACTTGTACACGCTGCTTGTTCGGGTGTTGTAATTGTTGAAATTTCCGAATCATCAGACCTGGATTTCAAGCTGTATAATTATGGTTTGCCTACTGAAAATGATGGAAATGAGCCGCTTACATTGGTGGAAGCTTTTGATTTTATTGACTTTAACGCTTATGATCACAATTTGAAAAACAGTTATTCGAAAATTCATCATGAGCATCACCATCACGATATTCATCCGGAGGATAGGTTGACTGATAAGTTAGTTGCTTCAGATGAATTTACTGTTACGAAAATACGTTTATCGGATGCTCTCCATATTTATGCAAAGCAATTCGATAGTTTCATTATATATACTTGTATAGAGGGAGCTGCTTCGATTCAAGTTCCTACTACAAGTGCTTCCGGGAAGCAAAATACTGATAATTATACGATTACGGTAGGTGAGACCATACTAGTTCCGGCAGAAATCGAGGATTTTTTCATAGCGCCTATGGATAGAAGCACGATTTTGCTTGAAACAATGATTGAGCCGAGAGAGGAAAAAGATTCTTATGTTGAAGAGGATTGCCACGAGGATTGCCATTGTCATGATAAACACGAAAATTAAGTTATGGCAGACACCGGAAGAATAGACAAATATCTTTGGTCTATAAGAGTTTATAAAACGAGGACAGATGCTTCTGTTGCTTGTAAAGGAAACAAAGTAAAAATCAATGGAATTACGGCAAAGTCTTCGAAAGTAATAAAAATCGGAGATGTAATTTCCATAAGAAAAGGCGCTTCGCAATTTACATATAAGGTAATCAAATTGCTTGAAAACAGGGTTGGGGCAGCGCTTGTAAGCGAGTATGCAGAAAATCTTACTCCGCAAAGCGAAATAGATAAACTGCGCTCTCCTCTGGAAACAATATTTATCAAAAGAGATAGAGGAGCCGGGCGTCCTACCAAGAAAGACAGGAGAGAGATAGATGAACTTTATAGTGAAATGGAAATGCCTGATTATGAAGATATACCTGACGATATAGCTTTACATTTCGGTATTACTGAAGAAGACGAACTATAAGATTGTTATACGTATCGCTTTACTGCTTGAATTCGTTAATTTTATTGAATCATCGATTCTCATGCCAAGCATTGCATATACGTGACTGCCAATCTCATTATCATGATATTGCTTAACGATAAATGCGGCATTTTGTTTTGCTATCCAATTGAATTTCAAATCTGTAAATAGGTCGCTGATCTTTTTTTTGCCTAAGGCGGAAGATTTGCCTTTTAGCCCTAATGGAGTAATCCAATCTCCTTGTTGCCAGTGTCTTACAAAAAACGGAAAATTAAGTTTTTCTGCATCGAACATTATTATTCCGTTGGGTTGTTTGAATGGTATTTCAGAAGTCAGATCTATAATTTCAACCAGAAATTTAGTATCACCGAATTCATATATACCTTCTCCATTTATACTCAAATAGGCAGGTTTTACACTGTTTTTTAAAGTCTTTGAAGGATAAACAGATAAATAATTTTTTGATAAAAACAGCGTATATCCGTTTTCTGATTCAAACCTTTTTCCTGATGTTGTCCTGTCTGAATTCAATAGAGAAATTAAAGAGGCGATAATTCCTGAAAATCCATATTGGTACAATAATTTGTAAAGGATAAAGTCGTGATGCTTTATATGAGTTATATTGGCAATATATACTTTTAATATTTCGTGCCCTGACGGCTTTAATATTAATGATTTACAACAGGTTTGAAAATATTCTTCCGAAATCTCATATCGCTGAGCAAAAAACTTCATATTCCTATTGAAAGTCTTTAAGAATGAAGGATTTATCTCCTCGAAAAGAGGGAACACCTGATTCCTTATTTTATTGCGTTTATAAATATTTTCAAAATTGGTTTTGTCATCTCTGTAATTTACTCCGTTTTGCGCTATAAATGACCTGATTTCTTCTCTTGAGAATTCCAAGACAGGGCGGAAAAGCCTGATTTCAGAATCTTTTACAGGAATTGATGATATAGAGGACATTCCTAACATTCCTTTTAGCCCTGTTCCTCGTAATAAGTTTAGAATCAATGTTTCTGCGTTGTCGTTTGCATTGTGGGCTACTGCTACTCCGCAATATCCATTAACTTTACATAATTCTGAAAACCAATTATAACGCAATTCTCTTGCTGCCATTTCAATACTCAATGAATGTTCTTCGGCATACTCTGATGTATTGAAATCGATCTTATGAAATTCAGCATTATGTTTCTCCGTCCAAGTCCTTACCAATGCCTCATCTGCATCACTATCAATGTCTCTTAAATGAAAATTGCAGTGGGCAACTGCGAAATGTATTTTTAATTTTGAATTAGCAAACAGTTCTCCCATACAAATGGAATCGATACCTCCGCTTATAGCAAGAAGGACTGTTTCCCCATAAGGAATCAGTCCTTTAAGTATTGTATCGAATCTTTCTTGAATCATTTATTTTGTCGCAAAAGTATAAGTAAATCCGAACTGCAAAGCCTCTGAAAACTGTACTCTTTGACGACCGTCAGGATATTTATCTTTATCTTTATTCTGAACGATAAGGATAGTGTCGTCATAGATGAGATTAGTTGTTAAGTTTAAAGAAAAATATTTTGCTACTTTCCACATTAAACGGTTATCCCAGTTCACACGAAGATTTTGAGGTTTATTCAAATAGTCTGAGAATAAAATCAAATGAGTGGAACCCTCAAAATTATCATTGATTTTTATTTTTGCATCTATTGTCAACTGTGCACCGAATTCAAATCTTGAGCTTTTATACTGATTGCCATTTTTTAAGAAACCTTTTGAATCTTTTTGATCCGGGTATTTCGTTACATCTGAAAACTCTTTTTTACGTTTCATACCGTAACCTTTTCTAAGTACTTCGGTAGCGACAATAGTAAAACCGCCTGTCAGAGGTGCAAAATTTATTGATAGCCACTGGGTAGGGACCCAATCAATACCAAATCCCAAGTTTACTACGGCAGGTGAGAAAAATCCTGATTTTAGTACACGGGCCTCTTTCCATTGCTCTGTAGTAGGCTCAGTACCTGCCGGTACAGAAGGCACAGGATAGGTATATCCGTTTGTAAATTGATTGAGGAAAGTAAACTTTGCAGAATAATTCAGACTTTTAGCTGCTTTATATCCGAAAGTACTTTCAAAAAGCATTCTGTCTTTTGTCTTTTGATAAATAGGCTTATCTTCAGAATAAAGAAAACCATAGTCCAACTGAAGTCTGTTATTCCAAGATAAATTCTCTTTTTTATAGTTGGAATTACCGTCAATATAGGCATTCATCGCTATGTTGTTGAAACCTCCTTTTGCCCAATTGGCATAACTGCTCTGAAGAAAATTCAAGTTAGTCATAAGTGAATGAGACCAGTAATTCGGTTTTGGTGCCGGTTCTTTCACTTCGGGAGCATTAGCAATGGCTTGCGCTGCTTCTGCTGCAGCTGTTTGAGCATTCTCCTGTGCATACAGATTAAATGTAAATACTACTGATGCTGCAAGCAAAATTATATTTTTCATATTATATTAATTATTCAAAATTTTAGTAAGAAATAGCAAAGACTACTCTTCTTGAAGATGGCTTGCCTGAATAAATATCTTTCCCTTCTTCCTTTATCACGAAGCTATCTTCAGGAATACATCTGATAGTGGCTTTGGTTTCATCTTTGATTTTTTGTTCTGTCTCAGCCGTACCATCCCAGTGGCAAAGAAGAAATTTACCTGTTTTGATTTTTTCTTTGAATTCTTCCCATGAATCACATTTTTCTATGTGATTTTCTCTGAATGAAAGTGCTTTTTTGTAGATGTTTTGCTGTATATCGTTGAGAAGATTATCAATATATTTATCTAATCCTTCCAATTCTACTACATTCTTTTCCAAAGTATCGCGTCTATGTACTTCTACCGTGCCGTTAGTCAAATCGCGAGGTCCCATGGCAATGCGTACAGGTACTCCCTTTAATTCCCATTCTGCAAATTTGAAGCCGGGACGTAAGGTATCTCTATCATCTACATTTACAGAGTGTCCTGCTGATTCCAACGCTTTTTTCAACTCGTGCATTTTATCTAAAATCGCACTGTGTTCTTCTTCTGTTTTGAAGATAGGTACCATTACTACTTGGATTGGAGCAAGGGTCGGAGGAAGTACAAGACCATTGTCATCTCCATGTGCCATTATCAATGCTCCCATTAAACGTGTGGATACGCCCCAAGAAGTAGCCCATACATATTGCAAAGACCCGTCTTTATCGGCGAATTGAACATCGAAAGATTTCGCGAAATTCTGCCCCAAGAAATGAGATGTTCCGGCTTGCAATGCTTTTCCGTCTTGCATCATAGCCTCAATGGTAAGAGTATCCAATGCTCCGGCAAATCTTTCATTAGGACTCTTATGGCCTACTATTACAGGTAATGCCAAAAATTCTCTTGCGAAGCGGGCATACACATTTACCATTCTCATTGCTTCTTCTTCTGCTTCTTGTGAAGTAGCGTGAGCCGTATGTCCTTCTTGCCATAAAAATTCGGCAGTCCTTAAGAAAAGGCGTGTCCTCATTTCCCATCTTACTACATTACACCATTGATTACATAAAATAGGTAAATCTCTCCAAGATTTAACCCAGTTTTTATAAGTACTCCATATAATGGTTTCAGATGTAGGTCTTACTATTAACTCTTCTTCTAATTTTGCTTCAGGATCGACTACGACTCCTTTACCATCAGGATCATTCATAAGACGATGGTGAGTTACTACTGCACATTCTTTAGCAAAACCTGCAACGTGTTCTGCTTCACGGCTGAAAAAGGATTTCGGTATGAAAAGCGGGAAATAAGCATTTTGTACCCCTGTCTCTTTAAACATTTTATCAAGAATGCTTTGCATCTTTTCCCAAATGGCGTATCCGTAAGGCTTTATTACCATACAGCCTCTTACCGCAGATTGTTCTGCAAGGTCAGCTTTCACAACCAGATCGTTATACCATTGAGAATAATTTTCTTCTATTTTAGTTATTTGCTCCGCCATAAAATTCGTTTTTTTGTTTTTATATTTTTCTTTCGTACCTTAGATTACGATTAAAAGGTACAAAAATTGTAATAAATAATAATTACAATTGTTCCTTAACAAATTTAGGACACAAAGATACGAATAATAATTCTATATTATAGGAGATTTTATTATGAAAACGAAAATCCTTACAATCGTTTCGATGCTTATAGGTTTAAGTTCCTGCGGAATTTATTCGCAATATACCTATAATACCAGGCAAGAATTTGAAGATGGAATATATTCTGATGATGTAGAGATTGAGACTTCTTATGCCGGAGTCAATGGCAGTAAGTCAGGATATTACTACAAGGATTCGCTTGGTAAGATTAAATATTATTCAAAGAATTTCCGTCCAAAAGGAAAACTGGGTTTGAATACTGTAAATAACAATCATAGTCATAATGATAATTATGACGGCTATTCTTACAGACTGTGGGACAATGGATATTCAGTGAATAATTATTACTATTATTCCTATCCATATAACAGATATTCATATAGTTATGATCCTTGGTATTATGATTATAGATATCGTTGGTATTACGATTATTGGTACTATGACTATTGGTATTACGACCCTTGGCATAATAGAAGTTATTGGAACTATTCTTATAGGTATCATTACCCTTATTATTGGTATTATGAGCCTTACTATTATCCGAATTGGTACTATCAAGAATATGATCATTTTGGAGGAAAGGTAAAAGACAATGTCTATCACGGATCACGTGAGGGTACCAGAAGCAATAATTTAGGAAGTAGAGTAAGCAGCAATTCTTCCAGAGTTACAAGAGCCGGAGCTTATAGTAATAGTTCGTACGGAACTCGCAGTTCTTCTTCTGATAGAAGCAGAGTTTATTCAGGCAATAATTATTCTCGTAGCGGTAGTTCTTCCGATTATTCAAGGGCAAGTTCATCCGGTAGCGGTTATTCGCGCAGTTCTTCTTCAGGTTCAAGCTACTCACGAAGTTCAAATTATTCAGGCAGCAGCTCTGACTACTCAAGAGCCGGTAGTTCATCGGGTTACTCTCGTAGTTCATCAAGTTCATATGGCAGTTCGTCAAGAAGTTCTTCTTCCGGTTCGAGTTATTCATCCGGTAGCAGTTTAGGCTCAACTGGCGGTTCATCAAGGGAAAGACGTTAATTTAATTTTAAAGAAGTATGAAAAAGTTATATTTTACTATTATATTGTTTTCTTTTATCGGTGTAAATTTATTTGCACAAGATATAAATGATGCATTTAGAATTGGGGAGCATAGATACTATGGCACAGCCAGGTCTATCGGTCTTAATAATGCGATGACCGCTATAGGTGGTGATTTAGGTTCAATAACCATAAATCCTGCAGGATCGGCAGTATCAAGGTATAGCCAATTTTCTGTAACTCCTACATTCTTTTCTTCGAATAATAATATCACCTACTTTCCTATCGCAGGTAATAAAGAAATGACAAATAGAGGAAGTGCGAAATACTCAAGTTCTGCCATGCCTAATTTCGGAGTAACCTTCAATGTTAATACCGGAAACAAAAATGGTGTAGTAAACGTTACAGGAGGAATTGTAGTGAATGCTGTCAATAATTATAACAACAGTTTTTTGACAGGAGGAGAAAATACTACGAGTTCTATTATGGGAGCATTTGCAGCTGCCGCAAACGGATTACAAAAAGACTTCTTGGATAAATATGAATCCTATCGTTTAGGCAAAGATTGGAATAGTATTCTTGCATTCCGTTCGTCTATGATTTCCAATTATGCCGGGCATAAAGATAAATATATAGGTACTACTGAAAGTTATATCAAAAACTCATTAGGGGAAGAAATCATAAACTTGTCAGGACCTATCAAGCAGAGTTTTGGAGAAAAAACGAGAGGAGACAAATTTCAATATATCTTAAACGGTAGCGTAAATATCTCTAATAAATTGTATATAGGAGGAAACATCGGAATCACATCTTATCAATATGATTACGAAAAATATGTAAGAGAAGAAGCCATAGACCCTTCCAACTTTGAAATTGAATTAAAAAACGGTACTAAATATCATTTTTTGCACGGAACGTATAGAGATAGTTTTAGAGAAACAGGAGTAGGCTTTTTCGGTAAATTCGGTTTTATTTTTAAACCAATAAGCGGATTGAGGATCGGTGCTGCAATTCAAACCCCTGAAAATATTTCCCTGAATACATCCTGGCAATCTCAGGCAGAGGTACACTATGATAAAGCTCCGACAACATCAGATAAGACATTCCTTGGAAGAGACTCATATTCATTTATTACCCCATACAGGATCAATGCAGGTATTGCTTACAGATATGGTAAATATGCTTTTATCAGTTTAGATTATGAAATGGCAGATTTCGGTACGATGAAATTCATCTCCTTTGATGACAGTCGATTTGCTGATACAAATAAAGCAATCCGGAACTCATTCGGTATAATGCACGAAATAAGGACAGGATTGGAGATTAAACCATTGCCAATCTTTGCAATAAGAGGCGGTTACGGTTACACCACTTCTCCACGTTTCATCAACGATCATAAAGAATATAGCAAATCATCAAACAACACCTACTCATTCGGAATCGGTTACTACTCAAGCAGATCGCTGTTTTTGGATTTCGCCGCAAGATGCACAAATTACAAAAAAGAGTATAAAGCCATTTATGACGATTACGTAAGGGATAAAGAAGGCAAAATAAAGGTCTACTCGCCGGAAGTTGTGCTGCAAAGAACCCTTTGGGACTTTTGCTTTACTATAGGCTTCCGCTTCTAAAATTCCCCCTTTCGCATCCCTTTCGGACGGCAGTCCCTGCCCTCCATCGGGCTGTTCAGGGAAAAGCCGCAGCCGACTAACGCGCCTGCTGAGATTTCAATAGGAAGATTGGCAGCGGACACAGCCGCTGACCAATCCCTCCCACTACCGTGAGGGGATGCATCTTAGCACCCCTCACGTGCTCTTCCTCGCTCTCGCTCCTCAGAACAGCAGACTCTTAAGCCTCCACTTCTAATCTCCCCAATCGTCAGTCGGGTATCTTAACCATCCCTGCGCAACTCTATATATTCCCACGGAACAAAGTTACCAAACATCATAACTATAAAATATCCCCTGAAACGTAAAATATACGTTTTCATAGATAAAAAACGTATAAACTATCATTATATACCCCATTCTTTAAAGTATTTTCTTTTCTGATGGTAGAGTTGATTCCAATCAAAGGCTATTTAATAATATCATTACAATGTGATACTCAACGATTGATATTTCTTTAATTTATAAACTTTAAAGCATTAATCTTCTTGTGTGTTGTAGGAGTTGCAATGTGTGACTGTGTCATCCATGACATCATAAATGGAGGGGGCCCACGCCGTGCGTGGGGAGGATGAAGCGTAGCGGAAGTCTGCACATTGCAAATCTCTACAACCTACATCAACTTTACTTCTCCTCTGCGCTGCGAACAGCGAAGCCTGAACTGCTACGCGCATAATCTACGGGAGCGAGTCGGTTTGAGTCAAATCCCATGTATCTTCCTGTGTCCGTATAGTATGGCCCTGCCACCCAATAACATCCTGCAGAATAAATATAATCCAATGCTCCTGAACCGAAATATCGGTATCCTGAAGCATAGAAGAAACGTGTATCTTCTTTTTTATTTTGTTGCCTATAGAAATAATATCCTTTATTAAAATTATTTTTTATATTAAATTCAGCATGATTTTCTGTATAACCTCCTGTGATGGAAAACCCAGTGAAAGCATTGGATGCCGGGAGAGAATATCCTACGGGACTGGGGTCATACACACTCTTTATCACCACTTCATCATTTCCATCAGTCCTATCATTATCCGTACTCCACAAATTATAATACCTACCGTCCATCTCAGGCTTGGTGTTGCAACTCCCTCCAACGCACATCATTTTAATTACTTCTCCTCTGCGCTGCGAATAGCAAAGCCATATGCACGGTAGTTTCTGTGA
>JBQMXN010000025.1:0-20630 GCA_052173975.1 Candidatus Cryptobacteroides sp.
GCGACCCCAACCTTGGCAAGGTTGTGCTCTACCAACTGAGCTATTTCCGCATTTCGTTTGAATATTGGATTGCAAATATAGAGATATTTTTTCGCTTTGCAAATTTTTTTGTTATTTTTATGCAATTAGATATTGTTATAAGATGAGGAAATTTATTGTAATCGCTATTTTGTTATTGAGCGGAACGGTAGCAGGGGCGCAAAGGGTTTTGATTAAAAATATTTATGTTGATGGCAGAATGTATTATAGTGCGGAGTTGGGAAAAGAGCGTCGGAAAGATGTACAGTGTTTTGATATGCTGAATTTGGGCGTTTCTGGGGCATTTTCGGATTTTTGCGATTATAATTTCAGAGTGCAATTTGCACCGAAATTTCCTTATTATGTCAGAATGGATTTTTGTTATCTGAATTTGAAGATGACAGAGAATTCGAGCATCACGGTTGGGAAGTATGCGGAGTTGATTGGCGGGTATGAGTTCGATGCCATGCCAATTGATGTGTATTATTGGAGTGCGTTCTGCAGAAGCCTTTATCATGGATATGGTGTTGGGGCGATTTTGAATTATAATATTAGTAAGAGCCAGAAATTGGCTTTTCAGATATGCGAGTCGCCTGTTTCTCCTGAAAGGTTTTCTGCCATTGCGTATAATTTGTATTGGAACGGAAGGTTTGCACCGTTCTGGAAAACAATTTGGAGCGTAAATTTCATGGGGGATAAGAACAACAGTATTATGAATTTTATTGCTTTGGGAAATCGTTGGGAATACGGCTGCCTGAAACTTGATTTGGATTTTATTAACAGGATGCCTTTGGGTCATAAGAATTTTCCGTGGAACTATAGTTTAGTATCTAATTTGGCAGTGGAGTTCAAAAACTTCAACATCTGTTTGAAAGGCGGGTATGAGAAGAACTCTATTATTTATAGCTATGCAGGAGGAGGATTTGAAATTTTTCCTTGGGCGCATAAATATTTAAGAGTGCATACTATGTATTACAGAGAATTCGAACGAAACACCCATATTTTCAATATAGGTGTTTCGTTAAAGTTCGAGTACAAGAATAATTAAATCACAGTACTGAATTCTTTGAGGAAGCGTACATCGTTTTCAAAATAGTGGCGCAGATCGTTTACTTGCCATTTGAGCATGGCTATACGCTCGATACCCATTCCGAAAGCGAAACCGCTATATTTTTTGCTGTCTATTCCCGATGCTTCGAGCACATTAGGGTCTACCATACCGCAACCCATGATTTCAAGCCAGCCGGTTCCTTTACAAATATTGCAGCCTTTACCATGGCAGATATTACAACTGACGTCGACTTCCGATGATGGTTCCGTGAATGGGAAATATGATGGTCTCATTCGGATTTGTGCATCTTGTCCGAACATCTCGCGAACAAATAACAAAATAGCTTGTTTCAAATCGGCGAATGTGACGTTCTCGTCTATATAAAGACCTTCGACCTGATGAAAAATGCAGTGTGCGCGTGCAGAGATTGCCTCATTTCTGAATACTCTGCCGGGGCATATAATACGTATTGGCAGTTGCATTTTTTCCATTGCCCTTACCTGTACACTTGAAGTGTGGGTACGAAGAAGTAATGGGTTAGGATGTCCGGATGAGACGAAAAATGTGTCTTGCATATCTCTTGCCGGATGATTGGCAGGGAAATTAAGGGATTCGAATACGTGATAATCATCCTCTATTTCGGGACCTTCCGCTACATCATATCCGAATTTACGGAAGATTTCCACGATTTCCTGACGCACTAATGATACAGGATGACGAGAACCTAATTCAAAAGGATCTCCGGGAAGAGTCAGATCTTCTTTCGGTTTACCGGATTCTTCTGTCACGCTTATTTTATCTTTGAATTCTTGTATTTTAGCAGCAGCCTCTTGTTTTAAGACATTAAGTTTTTGACCGAACTCTCTTTTCAACTCAGGCGAAACCGTTCTAAATTCTTCAAACAGTTTTGTAATCTCTCCTTTTTTCCCTAAAAAATAAACACGCGCCTCTTCTACTTCTTTTAAAGTTTTGCATTTAAGCTTTTCCAATTCGGCAATTATTTGCTCTATCTGTTCTTTCATATCCTATATAAATTGAATATCTTACAAAATTAAAAAACTATTTCGATTTTTCAGCTTCGTTTCGTCTTTTCTCCCTTTCTTTTTGCTCTTTCAGCGCCCCTGTTTTCAAATATTTTTTCCATTGCTCTTTTGAGAAAAACTTTTTATAAGCATTATATATATTTTGTCCCCATTTATCCCTAATATCTATATAAAGATTGGCATTGCTTACTTTTTGCTCCCTCAACATTTCTAATTCAAATTCCATTTGAGCTGTGTTATAAGACAATATGGAATCAACGTAAAAGACTTGCCAATCCTCTAACGAAAGCATACTCGTGAGCCTATCTGTTTCTTTTTCTATATAATCCAAGCGCTGCTTCTCTCTATCTTGCCGGATTTGGGCGCACACAGATGTGCAAAGAGACACAAAGGAGGTTATTAAAAGAATTAAACGGAAATAGAATTTCATTGGAATAAAAAAATAGTTAGATTTGTAAAATAAGATACTCGTAAACACAAAGATAATCAATAAATAACAAATACACACAATGGCAAGAAAAACAATATTCTGCATTATTGCAACAGTTATTTCCCTATTTTCGTGGAACACAGGAAAAGCTTGTACCAATATTATCGTCACAAAAGGAGCAAGCATAGACGGTTCCTGTATGATTTCTTATGCTGCTGACTCGCACTGGCTATACGGTGAACTTTATTTTCATCCGGAGGCCGACTGGAACAAAGGGGCAATGATAAAAATCAATGAGTGGGATACAGGTAGATATATAGGAGAGATTCCTCAAGCAGAACACACCTACAAGACCGTAGGCAATATGAATGAGCACCAACTCATCATTGCGGAAACGACTTTCGGGGGAAGACCTGAATTAGTAGATAAAAACGGCGGTATCGATTACGGCTCTTTGATTTATATCACTCTGCAAAGAGCAAAGACAGCACGTGAAGCCATTAAGGTTTTGACGGACTTGGCAAACGAATACGGCTACTGTTCGGGAGGCGAATCTTTCTCCATCGCAGACAAAGAAGAAGCGTGGGTGATGGATTTAATCGGTAAAGGAAGCAGAATGGAGAACGGGGTAAATCTCGATAAAGGTGTAGTGTGGGTGGCAAGACGAATTCCTGACGGATATATCTGTGCACATGCCAACCAATCTCGAATCACGACATTTCCGTTCAACGACCCTGAGAACTGTATGTATTCAAAAGACGTGGTTGCTTTTGCAAGACGAAAAGGCTACTTCACGGGAGAGGACAGGAATTTCGATTTCAGTAAAGCATATGCTCCTTACGATTTCGGAACAGTACGAGCGTGTGATGCCAGGGTGTGGAGCGCATTTAATATGCTCTGCAACGGTTGGTTTTCATTCGTAAACGATAGCGGTAATTTCGTGACAAGGGATGCCTACGACTACGTGGACTATGCAATGGGTTACGATATGGACAACAGGATGCCTCTTTTCGTAAAGCCCAACAGGAAAGTCGGTGTGAAGAACGTAGCGGATGCTATGCGCGACCATTATGAAGGAACGCCTATGGATATGACCGCAGATATCGGTGCAGGAGGAAATGCCTTACCTTACAGATGGCGTCCTATGGGCTTTGAATACGATGGCAAACAGTACTTGAATGAAAGAGCGATAGCCACACAGCAAACAGGTTTTTGGTTCATCGGGCAAGCACGCGGATATTACCCTGACGTAATCGGAGGTATACTTTGGTTCGGCACGGACGATGCAGCGACATCGTATCTTACACCTATCTACACATGTTCCACACGAATTCCGGAGTGCTTTGCAGAGGGTAACGGCGATTTGCTGACCTATTCTGCGACCTCCTCTTTTTGGATTAACAACAGGGTATCCAACGCCTGCTACAAAATGTACAACCAAATGGCTCCGTTCGTAAGGAAACGCATTGATGACTTCGAAAACAACATGATGATTTTAGGCATCCGTGAGGCAGACAAAAAAGCAATCGATATCTACAACGAAGTAGCTGTCCGTATCCAAAAGAAACTCAAAAAAGCCGAACACAGCACAGTGATGATAGAAGCGGATATGTTCAAAGATGTCAAAGAATGTCTCACGAACTTCTCTTTGGAGACCGCTGACAAGCAATTCAAAGAATGGGTGGCATTGGAGCAAACCTTGTTAATCAAATTCATTGACGGCAACGTAAAGGCTCAAAATCAAGACGGCACATTCAAACACAGCGACTTTTCAACTCATATCCCCGGAGGATTAACTCAACCGGGATACACCGAAAAATGGAAAGAAGCTGTCGCAAACGATCACGGTTCAGTAATTAAAGTCTTAAAATAAATTTTAAGACAAAAAATAAATAGACCCACGTGGGTCTATTTATTAACCTATTATAGGTTTAATACCGGCTCCATAAAGCCGGTATTATTTTATTGAAAAATCAAAGATTTTTCAATGTAATTTTATTATCCTCCTGCGTCACTTCTATTGTAGAGTCTTTGTTGATTTTCCCCTCCAATATAGCGGTTGCAAGTTTGTTTACCAACTCTTTTTGGACTAATCGTTTGATCGGCCTTGCGCCGTAAGTCGGTTCGTATCCGTTTTCGACCATATAGTCTTTGAACGGTTCCGTGAAAGTGATATTAACGCCGTCTTCTTGGAGTTTGGCTTTCAGTGCATTTAACTGTATTTCCAAAATTTCACGCATATCGTCTTTCGTGAGCGGCTCAAACATAATTATCTCATCTATACGGTTGAGGAACTCCGGGCGGACTGTCTGTTTAAGTACATCTATAACCTTGTTTCGGCATTCTTCAAGCATCTCTGTACGCTTAGTCGTGTCACCTTCCGGCAAACGTTCCATATAGCTTTGAATTATATCGGCGCCGGCGTTAGAGGTCATAATCAAGATCGTGTTTTTGAAGTCCACAGTCCTGCCTTTGTTGTCGGTAAGCCTTCCATCGTCCAATACCTGCAAAAGAATATTGAATACATCAGGGTGAGCTTTTTCGATTTCATCGAGTAACACTACGGAATAAGGTTTTCTCCTTACCGCCTCTGTCAACTGACCGCCTTCATCGTAGCCTACATATCCCGGAGGCGCACCTATAAGACGGCTGACAGTATGCCTTTCCTGGTATTCGCTCATATCGATTCGCGTCATCATATTCTCGTCATTGAAGAGAAACTCGGCAAGCGCTTTTGCAAGTTCTGTCTTACCCACTCCCGTCGTACCGATAAAGAGAAAAGAACCGATCGGGCGTTTCTCATTCGATAGACCGGCTCTGTTTCGTCTTACGGCATTAGCCACAGCTTCGATAGCCTTTTGTTGCCCGACTACTCTGTGATGCAATTCGTCTTCCATACGAAGCAGCTTTTCTTTTTCGCTTTCCAACATCCGCTTTACAGGTACTCCTGTCCATTTTGCAACCACGTCCGCAATATCTTCAGGCGTCACTGCCTCCGTAATGATTGGCTCTTCGATTTTCTCTTGCTTTGCAGATAGTTCATCTATCTTTTTTTGCAATTCAGCCATCTTACCGTAGCGTATCTCCGCCACTTTGCCGTAATCGCCTGCACGTTCGGCTGCTTGAGCATCTATCTTACTTTTTTCCATCTCCTGACGGGCGTTCTGTAAGTCCGAGAGTATCGTCTTTTCAGTGTTCCACCTTTGCATTAAGACATCACGTTTCGCATTCAGGGCCGCCAAATCAGCCTTTATCTTATCGGATTTTGCCGTAACGCCCTCCCTTTTCACAGCCTCCTTTTCTATTTCCAATTGGCGTATGGCGCTATCCAACTCCGCTATCGGCTCCGGTACGGAATTCATCTCCAAGCGCAACTTAGATGCGGCTTCATCCACCAAATCTATTGCTTTATCGGGAAGGTACCTGTTAGTAATATATCTGTGGGATAAATTGACGGCTGCTATCAAAGCATCATCTTCAATACGCACCCTGTGATGGTTTTCGTATTTTTCTTTTAATCCCCTGAGGATTGCAACCGACTCGGCAGGAGTAGGCTCATCCACCATTACTTTTTGGAAACGACGCTCTAATGCTTTATCTTCTTCAAAGTATTTCTGATACTCATCCAAAGTCGTAGAGCCAATAGTACGCAACTCTCCTCTTGCCAATGCAGGCTTCAATATGTTGGAAGCATCCATAGCCCCGCTACTTCTGCCCGCACCGACAAGAGTATGTATCTCGTCTATGAACAGAATTATTTCACCGTCGCTCTCTATTACCTCTTTTACTACTCCTTTAAGCCTTTCTTCAAATTCGCCTTGATATTTGGCTCCTGCTATTAATGCCCCCATATCCAAAGAATAAATCATCTTTGTTTTAAGGTTTTCAGGCACTTCTCCGTCAATTATTTTCTGAGCAATACCTTCAGATATTGCGGTTTTACCCACTCCCGGTTCTCCGACAAGGATAGGATTGTTTTTCGTCCTTCTACTTAAGATTTGCAGCACACGCCTTATCTCATCATCTCTTCCTATAACAGGATCGAGTTTGCCGTTTTTAGCAAGTTCATTTAGATTTATTGCAAAACGACTTAAAAATTCCGATTTATTGTTTTTTACATTATCCATAATTATATTCTCCTTTTATTCAATGTTTTATAAACTCAAATAACACATACCGAAAAAGCCGTTACGTTCATTTGAACATAACGGCTAAATCAAATTCTATTCCTTTAGCAGAAGACTGCCAGAATGACAGTAAATAAAAATATATCTGTTTTTTACTGACTATTTTTCAGTAGAAAGGGTATCCTGAGTAGATAATGCCGAAGGAAACTGCGGCTGTTCAGTTGAGACATTTTCAATACTGTCTGTAATGTCAATTCCTGATTTTTGGGAGCCAAGTGTAAATGATGTAATAATAGAAACAATCAAAATGAACGCTACCAAGCCCCAAGTAAACTTTTCTAAAATATCAGCGGTTTGTCTTACGCCGAATGTTTGGTTACCTGCAACAAAATTACTTGCGAGTCCATCTCCTTTGCCATTCTGCAACAAAACAACTAAAATCAAGAATATGCTGGCTATTATAACCAAAACAGTGAGAATTGTAAAAAATACATTCATACTTTTATATTTTAAATTTCCTTTTTTATTTTCTCAATAAGGGATGCAAAGTAAGCACTTTTTTCCGGATATAACAAAATTAGTTTCGAATAAATTTCTTCTGCCTCCTGATAATAGCCCTGTTCTACATAAATTTCAGCTAATGTTTCAGTATATACACCTTCATTTTCATTAATTACAGGCTTGTTTTTTAACTCTTTCGAATATAAAAAATTATCCTCCGTCAATTTTACTTTTTCATATTGCTCTTTTGTAAAAAAATCTCCCCCAACGACCCTTACTTCCGGTTTAGCCTGTTCTTTTGCCTTTTCCGCATTGACGTTTGCAATATAGGATTTAAGCAAAGCCTCCAAGTTTTTATCGGAGTAATCCTGTTTGGATGCAGAGCGTATCAAATCTGATATTATGCTTCTAGAACGCACATACAAGGCACAATCTACATATTGGTCTATTCCCCAATCCGTTCCTCCTATTTCAGACATTTTAAGACAAAGCTCTTTTCTTGCAATACCGTACCAAGGGTATTGTTCAATGATTTCTGCGAGATCATCCAAAGTCATAGTTTCTATATTCATAACGTTTTCCTTTTACCAATTAGCTACCGTAGCGTTAAAAATATCTTCTACTAATTTATCTATAATTTCTTCGCATAGAGTTCCTTCGACAGCATCCAACGGTTGTGTAGAATCATATTCGGAATAAGCGGAGAAATTTCTATCAAAATTTTCTTCAGTATGCTTTTTATTTTTAAAAGTTATTTTCAAAGTAACTGTAAGTCTGTTTTTTGCAGCCTGTTCATTTGCAGTAATAGAGGTTGCCCTTATATCATAATCAGTAACAGCTCCTGTAATTTCCAAATCTCCATCCATATCCACCTGATCCAATCTCGTCATTTTTCTAAACCTTTCTTTTAGAGATTCCGTCATTTGGTTACTGAAGGTCGGATTTACTTTTAAAGCCTTATATTCAAAATAACCTATATCTATGGTTTTTACATCCGGCTGAATAGAGGTTCCGGAGAAAGTGTAAATTCCGCAAGAAGTCAAAAATACCAAAAAACCGAATATTATGATTATTTTTATATGATTTATCTTCATATTATTTTTTATTTTCATTATTCTCGGAAAGTCTCCTATATAATGTTCTTTCAGAGATACCTAACTCTGCAGCAGCTAATTTTCTATTACCTCCATTCTTTTCAAGAGCTTTTCTCATTAAATCAATACCCGCCTTTTGCAAAGATAAATTTTCCTCTTTATTTTCATTCTTATCTATTATGGCTTCTCCTCTTTCAACAGTATTAACAGGTTCTTCCGACTCCTGCCACTCAGCCTCCAAGGATTCATGTGTATCTCGCTTATTTGATTGAGGAAGATAAGAATGAACATTATTCCCTGAATACACATATGACTTAAGTTTTTCCACATCTTGTTTCAATTCCAGAATTGCTTTTATAAACATTTGTTTATCTCCGGCGGATATATTTTCGCCTGTGGAACCATCTTCCGATATTATCGGCAGTAAAGTAGTTTCTTCTTTAGGAATATAAGGATATAACTCTTTCGCCGTAAGCTCTATCTTTGATGAGGAACTGTTTATTTTTCGCGACTCAATGGCTGTAATAGTCTCAGTGACATTTTTCAGTTGTCTAATATTACCGGGCCAACGATACTCTCTTAGCATTTCTATGGCATTATGAGACAATGAAATTTTTTGCATTCCGTATTTTTCAGAAAAATCCGAAGTAAATTTTCTGAAAAGAAGGTAGATATCGTCTTTTCTGTCTCTTAAAGAAGGCATATTTATAAGTATTGCATTCAATCTATAAAAAAGGTCTTCCCTGAATTTTCTTTGGCTGACAGCGTGTAAAAGATTAACATTTGTAGCCGCTATTACGCGTACATCTGTTTTTTCCACTTTCGAAGAACCTACTTTTATAAACTCTCCGCTCTGCAAAACCCTTAGTAATTTTGCTTGTGAAGCCAAAGGAAGTTCTCCTACTTCATCCAAGAAAAGAGTTCCGCCGTTCGCTTCTTCGAAATATCCTTTCCTTGTCTCTGTAGCACCGGTAAAAGAACCTTTCTCGTGTCCGAATAATTCTGAATCTATAGTACCTTCAGGAATAGCTCCGCAGTTTACAGCAAAATATTTTCCATTTTTACGAAGGCTGTTTTGATGTATTATTCTAGGAAGGACATCTTTACCCACTCCGCTTTCCCCTATTATAAGTACAGTAAGATCAGTAGGTGCGATGGAGACAGACATTTCCAACGCTCTATTAAGAGAAGGATCATTCCCTATAATATCATATTTATTTTTAAGTCTTTGTAATTCCTGCTCTTCCATATTTTAAATCTCCCTAAATATTAGCAAAGTTAGTAAATCTAAGTTGAAATAATAACCTGTTTAATAATAAAAAACAGAAATTTGGTTATCTTTGCAATTAGTCTTTAATAAACTCATTTTTGATTATTTAAAATATCAACATAATATGACAAAAGCAATTAAATTATTAGCAGGCATAGTCATCGGATTGGCTGCTATAAGTTGTTCTTCAGCTGAAAAAATGGCAAATCAAGCTAGAAAAGTCAAATTCGCTTGCGAGCCTGAAATTCTAGAAGTAGTTGCCGGTAAAATAGATGCAGAGCTTTCTATAACATTCCCTTCAGGTTATTTTTATCCTGAAGCAACAATGGAAATAATCCCGGTACTCGTTTACGATGGAGGAGAAGCAATAGGAGAGACACTTGTCTATCAAGGTAAAAGAGTTAAAGACAACAACAATACGATTCCTTCGTCAGGAAAAATCGTAACTGAACAATTACAATTTGACTACGTAAAAGGGATGGAATTAGCATACCTTGAACTTAGAAGTGTTGTTAAGTACAATGATTTGACTTTTAACCTTAAAAGAATAAAAATAGCAGATGGTTGCAATACCACATATATGCTTGTAGATCATAGGTTTTCGGGCAATGTATCTTTCAAAAAAGATAATTATATGGAGTCTTTCAAGGAAACCAAAGAAGGACAACTGCTATACAATATTAATTCTGCAAAAGTAAGCGACAAAGCGCTTAAATCGAAATCAATCAAGAATTTTCAAAAGGCTTTGGATGAAATCAAAAAAGATTCCCGTAAGACAATAAAGAGTATGGAATTAGTAGCATACGCTTCACCTGACGGAGAAAAGGATTTCAATAATACTCTTTCAGATGAGCGCTCTTCTTCAGCAGATAAAGTATGGAATAAGGTAACAAAAGGGACAACGGAAGTTTCTCCTGAAATAAAATCTGTCGGTGAAGACTGGGAGGGTTTTGAAGAGTTGGTAGCTGCTTCTAATATAGAGGATAAAGATCTCATTTTGAGAATCATATCAATGTACAATGATCCTGAATTAAGAGAAATCGAAATCAAAAATCTTTCTGAAATATATAATGTTTTGAAGAAAGAAGTACTTCCTGAACTTCGTCGTGCAAGGTTCATTGCTAATGTAGAACATAAAAATTATACAGAAGAGGAACTTTTAAAACTCGCACAGGAAAATTCCGATATACTTGATGAAGAAGCATTATTAAAAGTTGCAAGCATCCTAAAAAATTCTTCGAAGAAACTTGCCATATATGAGAAGGCTGTTGAAAAATTCAATAGTGATCGTGCTAAATTCAATATTGGAGTAATTTATTTGAAGAAGAACAAAATAGATGATGCAGAAAAAGCGTTTTCTATGGTAGAGACAAAAGATGCGGATTTGGAAAATGCTTTGGGCGTCATTGCTTTGCGTAAAGGCGATTTTGAGACAGCAGAGAAGTATTTTAGTACAGCAGGAACGGTAGAGGCTAATATAAATATGGGTACTCTTAATATTCTATCTGGAAATTATGAGAAAGCAGCATTGGAGTTGGAAGGCTCCGGCGGTCATAATGAAGCTTTAGCTTATATTTTAACAAATCAGTTAGATAAGGCAGAAAATACTATTAAGAATCATAAATGTCCTCGAGCTTCTTATATAAAAGCAATTATAGCGGCAAGAAAAGGTGATGCTGAAGGTGTGAAGGAGCATTTGAAAGCAGCAGGGGTAGTTAAAGCTTTCGCAGAAAGAGCCGTAGATGATATTGAATTTGCGAATTATTTAGATTAATTAATATCTACAGAAGGGCTATTAATACTCTTAATAGCCCTTTTTTATGTTTTGGATTTGCTTTTGATAAAATATGTTGTATATTTGCAGTCCTATTAAATAAATTTCCATGGTTTCAGGAGAGGTGGGTGAGTGGCTGAAACCAACGGTTTGCTAAACCGTCATACGTAATTACGCGTATCAGGAGTTCGAATCTCCTCCTCTCCGCTAAAAAATCAAAAAGAGTGCATTGCTAAAATTGGCAGCACTCTTTTTCCATATATATATTTTCAATTAAGGCATCATTTTCCTCCTAAATATTATATTTTTCAACCAAATAAGGGTAATAAATATTATATTTGCCACTCATTTTTAATTATTAGAATTTATGCTTAAACACTTATTCAAAGCAAACATGCTTTTAAGCGTTATTGCTGTATTAACTTTATCATGTAAAAAAGATATTCCGGAAAACGACAAGAAACCGGAAATTCCTGAAACACAAAAGGAGACAACCTATTTTTTAGAAGCAAGTACAACGGGAATTGCAGAATATGAGGGTAAAGAAAATATTGTTTACTCGGTAAAAAGTACTAAAAAAGTAAAAGATAAAGAGGAATTTATGCCTTGGACAATGGAGTTCTCTACTGATAATGGTAAGACCTGGAAGCAAGAAAAACCGGAGTTCTTAACGCTTACTGTACAAGAAAATAGCGGGAATTTGGAGTTTAAAAATTATAAGGCTACATTCAAGCCTCAGAAAAAGAGTTTACAGACAAGCGATATGATTTTGAAGGCACGTCCTGAAAAGAGTAACCTTGATTTGTCTACCGTTGATGTACACGGGAAGGCACACGGAAAAGGCACAACCACAGCTAATTGTTATGTAATTCACAATCCCGGTACTTATAAGTTTCCTACCATTTATGGTAATGCAATGAAGAAAGGAAATAAAAACGAGAGTGCTTTTAAGAGTTTATATAACACCGGAAATATTTTGAAAAACTTCATTAAGGCAGATGGAACTGCTATCACTAAACCCGAAATAGAAGGTATTAAGGATGCTTGCCTTATCTGGCAGGATACAAAGGACCTAATAAGTGATATTAAATTTGCAGATAATTATGTATCGTTTGCCATTAAGAAGGAGACCATCCATAACGGCAATGCTATCATTGCTGTAAGGGATAATAATGGAGAGATCCTATGGAGCTGGCACATCTGGATAACGGATAGGGATTTAACCCCTGTGGAAGTAACTAATTCCCAGAATAAAACATATAAATTTATGCCTGTTAACCTCGGTTGGTGCGGACTTGGCAATGAGTGGTATGCTTCCCGTGAAGTAAAAGTCCGTGTAAAGCAACAAGGAGGTAAGAGTGTTGAACTCACTTTCAAGCAGAATGAGTTCATTGTAAAGAATGATTATGATATTAAGCATGGCAACAACCCGTATTATCAATGGGGACGTAAAGATCCGATGCTGCCTGGAGAAGAAGATAAAGATAAGAATTGTTTCACAAACGAAGATAAATATAAGTTTGCTATCGGGGATAAAGGACTTAATTCTTCGGAAATTAAAGAATATATCAAGAATCCTCATAAATTCAATACTTCACAAGATATGGACAGAAAATATTATAATTTGTGGAGTGCAGATAATGAGAAAACTGACGGAAATGATAATATAGTGGTAAAGACCGTCTATGATCCGAGTCCTGTGGGCTATACAATTCCTGCATCGAATGCTTATACAGGGTTTACTACGACAGGAAAAGAGGCTAATAATCCCAATGAATTTAATATCGAAGGCAATTATGATAATGGATATTATTTTTATACGAAATCGGGTAAAACGGGGGATAAATTATTCTTTTACAGTAGCGGTTACAGAAGTAATCATGGCTATTGTGTTAACAGTTCTAATAATGGTTTTATATTCACAGCCGGACCTAAAACAATATTTTCAGCATATATGTTTAGTTTTAACGAGCATACTATTGACCCTACCAGAACAAATAGCAAGAATTTGGGTTGTTCGGTAAGATGCGTAACTGAACAGTAGGACCTCGATTTTAAAATTTAAGGTCGAAGTTTTCACTTCGACCTTTTTATTTATTTTTAGCCCTTGGCTATACTCTCTCTCATATCTGTATCTGCTTGAACATTTTTGAGTTTATAGTAGTCCATTACGCCTAAGTTGCCTTTTCTGAAAGCTTCTGCTATCGCCATTGGCACGAGCGCTTCGGCTTCTATTACTTTTGCTCTGGCTTCCTGGGCTTTGGCTTTCATTTCTTGCTCTAACGCGACTGCCATTGCGCGACGTTCTTCAGCACGTGCCTGCGCTATGTTTTTGTCTGCATCCGCTTGGTCCATTTGCAGAACGGCTCCGATATTTTTACCTATATCGATATCTGCAATATCGATAGAAAGTATTTCAAAAGCAGTTCCCGCATCCAATCCTTTCCCGAGTACAACTTTCGAGATGGATTCAGGCTTTTCTAGTACTTCTGCGTGGCTTTCTGCTGAACCTATTGAAGATACGATACCTTCTCCTACACGTGCAAGAACTGTTTCTTCGCCTGCCCCTCCGACAAGTTGATTTATATTTGCACGGACTGTAACGCGGGCTTTACAGATTAACTGAATGCCGTTTTTTGCAACGGCTGTAACGGGAGGTGTATTGATAACTTTCGGGTTTACAGACATTTGGACAGCTTCAAAAACGTCTCTACCGGCCAAATCAATACCCGCAGCTGTTTTGAAGTCGAGATGTATATTGGCTTTGTCTGCAGAGATAAGAGCATTCACGACTTTTGCAACATTTCCCTTGGCGAGATAATGTGCCTCTAATTCATTTGCTCTTAATTGCAATCCTGCTTTTGTTCCTGTTATCATTACGATAACGATTGTTTTGGGATTAACCCCTCTCCAGCGCATAAGGACTAATTGGATTAGTGATACTCTTACGCCTGAAAGTACGGCTTGAAACCAGAGAGCAACAGGGAAGAACCACATAAGAATGCTCAAAACCAAGAGAGCAATTAATATAGAAAAAATAATTTCCGGTACCAGCATAATATTTATATTATTTAATTGGTTTTACATATATTTTACCATCTTCAATGGAGGTAATTTCTATTTGAGTTTTCGGGTCTATTATATTATCAGCAGAGCAAGCTTCACAAGTGATTATTGAGCCTTGATGCTCAAATGAGACCTTTCCCATCGGAGATAGTCTTGTAAGAGTAATGCCTTGCTCTCCTACTTGAAGTTTTGATTCGTGTTTCTCAGTCTCGATTACGGTCTCAAGGGCTAATTTTTTCCACGTTCTATATCGCAATGCAAAGAAAAGCATTACTAATATCAGCAAAACATTAATTAATGTAACGATTATGCCTACATTACTATCAAATTTAATAAAAGCATATACAGAAGAACCTACAAATGAAAGGCTTCCAAGTACTCCAGCAAGTCCCACTCCCGGTATAATAAGCACTTCAACAAGCAAAAGTAAAATGCCCAATATAATAAGGCTTATAATAATAGACATATAACAGAATTATTGTTTTAAACAAATATAAAAATCTTTTTTATTTATTAACAAGATTTTCTCCCATTTGATTTTTAGTATAAGTATAACCTGATGTAACTCCGACTATTTCTTTTTCCACTTCTACTTGAATTTTATCAGGATCTATTACTATTCCGTTTATCAGGAATTCCATCTCGATATTGTGTAATTCCTCTCCGGCACGTTTTAGTGAATCTTGCAGAAATGGAAATTGACGTTCCATAATCAAAATAGTATCTATTACATCTTGCTTTTTTTCTTGTTCTTCAATAGAGGAGACAGTTGCCCTTAGTTCCTCAAGATGCCTATTAAAGGAGGTCAGAGTATCGCGTAATTGCCGTACTTCCAGTATTTTATCCATATATTTTTTTGTCTCCTCGTTTTCAGGAATATCCTCAACAATAGCAGAAACATTGTCTATCCTTGATGGGTCATTTACAGGGGTGAGGAACGCTAAATTTCTGAGTAATTTTATATCTTTAAGCGCCTTTCTTACCGGAGTGGTTTCATATTCTAAGACATATACGCATACGCTATCGGAAGAAGTCTCTCTATTAGATGCAAAAATAGAATACTTCTCGTCTTCGGTATTTATAAAAAGAAAATCATCCGCAGGAGAAGAATACGGGAATCCCATATTTACAGGTGTTCCCCATTCTTTGGTATTTTTATTAAACTCGGATACATACAGATCATATCCTCCCATCCCATAAAGACCTTTTGATGAAAAATACAATTTCGTTCCATCCGGAGATAACATAGGATAAATTTCATCAGAAGATGAAGTTATTTGCTTATTTACAAGTTTCGGTTGACTCCATAAGGTGTCAATATATTCAGAATAGTATAAATTTCGGCTTCCGGTACTATCTAAAGCAGAGTAATGTACGGATTTAGAACTATTGGGAATATAAGTGGCGTTTACGAACAGATTTGCAGTAGCGGTGTCAAGAATATTCGGTAAAGGTCTCCAACTTTTGTCTTCCAAGGGATAAAAAAGATAAAAATCTTTTATAGAGAATTTTCTTTTTGACACAACAACAGGATGGCTGCAATAATCCATCATACTTAAAGCATTCTCATTTTGAAGTAATTGCTCTTTTATTTTAGGTATTAATAAGCTATCTGCCTTATCTTCCGATTGATGAAGTAATGTTATTGCTGATAGGAAATCATAGTTTTTACGTAATGAATCGGCTTTTTGAAACATTCTTAAAGCCTCATTTGAAACCAAAGTATCTTTTTGAACTAATGTATCATTCTGAATGGATAATACTTGTCCATTCAAAAATAGTCCTTTCAGAAAAAGGAAAGAGAGTACAACAAATTGAATCTTACGCATATTTGCAAAAATAAGAAATAAAAGGCAGAAAATTTATTTATAAGAAAAAAATAGTAAATTTGCATCCTAATTTGCTATTATTGTGAATTGTACATTTATAAGAATGCAATTTGCGGAGAATTAAATATTTAAAACATAAACAAATGCAAAGTAAAGGAGTAATCAGACTCGTAGCAATTTTGCTAGGTATCGCTTGTATTTGGCAACTTTCATTTACAGCAGTAACGGCTATCTATGAAAGGAAAGCTTCAAATTATGCAGAACTTGCAGCCAAAGCAGTTGAGGGCAGCGCTACATTCAAAAAGGTCGCACAGGAAGATCAGGCTTATTATCTCGATTCTATCAGAAAAGACCGTAACAGATGGTATATTGATTCCATCTCATCTAAAAAGGTATATTTCGCTTATACATTCAAAGATGTCAAGGCAAAAGAAATCAACTTAGGTCTTGACTTAAAAGGAGGTATGAACGTAATGCTTCAAGTACAATTGGAAGATTTGGTAAAAGCATTGTCAGGCGGAAATAAATCTCCTGAATTTATCAAGGCTTTAAGCATAGCTCAAGAGCGTAGCATAAATTCTCGTGCAGATTTTATTTCGTTGTTTGCTGATGCTTGGAAAGAGACCTCCAATGGTCAAAGATTATCTCAAATTTTCGGCACATACGAAATGAGAGATAAAATCAAACCTGAATCAAGCGATGAAGATGTTATAGGTATTATACGTGAAGAGGCAGAGAGCGCAATCTCCAATTCTTTCAATGTGTTGAGAAATCGTATTGACCGCTTTGGTGTTACTCAACCTTCTATCCAGAAGCTTGGAAATTCAGGCAGAATTCTCGTAGAGCTTCCCGGAGTAAAAGAGCCTGAACGTGTAAGAAAACTTCTTCAAGGAACAGCTTCTTTAGAATTCTGGACAACATACGATAATGCTGAAATCGAGCCTTACTTGATAGAAGCAAATGCAAAATTAAAAGATTTACTTCAAGAGGAAGATGTTGATATTAAGTCTAATACAGAGAAAGCAGATGATAGTTTATTAAGTGAAGAACTTAAGAACAAACAGAACAATGATACTGAAATGGCTGCTTTCAAAAAGGCAAATCCTCTTTTTGCCGTACTTCAGCCATCTAATGCGAAAGGCAATGCCTGCATAGGTTTTGCTAATGCTGCAGACACTGCTAAAATCAACAGATATTTAGCAATGAGCCGTATTGCAGAGATTTTCCCTCAGGAGTTCAGAGCAATGTGGAGCGTAAAACCTTCTCAATATGTACCGGGCGGCAATATCTATGAACTCGTAGCAATCAAAGCTTCATCAAGAGACGGTAATGCACCTCTCGACGGCGGCGCAGTGACTGATGCAAGAGTATCATACGACGGAAACGGTATGAATAAAGGCAATCCTACCGTATCCATGACAATGAATGCAGAAGGAGCCAATGTATGGGCGCGTTTGACAAAAGAAAATATCGGAAGACAGATTGCTATCGTTCTCGATGGAATGGTGTATTCTTACCCTACGGTGAACGGAGAAATAAGCGGAGGACAATCTCAGATTACCGGTAACTTCAATGTCGAAGAAGCAACCGACCTTACCAACGTATTGAAATCAGGTAAATTGCCTGCCCCTGCAAAGATTCTTCAGGAGCAAGTAGTAGGACCGTCTTTGGGAGCCAAGTCAATTAAGTCAGGTATGATTTCATTCATAATCGCATTCTTGCTTGTGCTTTTGTATATGATATTCTTCTACAAAGGAGCAGGTTTGGCTGCAGACATTGCTTTGCTTTGCAATGTACTTCTTCTATTCGGAATCTTGGTTTCATTCGGAGCAGTGCTTACATTGCCGGGTATCGCAGGTCTCGTATTAACGATGGGTATGGCTGTGGATGCCAACGTGATTATCTATGAGCGTATCAAAGAAGAATTAGCTGCCGGTAAAGGGTTGAGCAAAGCTATTGCCGACGGTTATTCAAATGCTTACTCTGCAATTATCGACGGACAGGTAACTACCATCCTTACAGGTATAGTATTGTTTGTCTTCGGTTCAGGTCCTGTGCAAGGCTTTGCTACTACTTTGATTATCGGTATCATCACATCCGTACTTACATCTATCTTCGTTACCCGTATGATTTTCACCGGAAGAGTAGAGAAAGGAAAAAGTATTTCTTTTGAGAATACTATGACAAAGAATTTCTTGAAGAATACAAACATTGACTTCATCGGTAAAAAGAAATGGGGTTATGCTATTTCAGGAGTTCTCGTTACAATAGCATTGGTCTCTATTTTCACAAAAGGATTTACCTACGGTGTTGACTTTACCGGAGGTCGTACTTATGTTGTAAGATTCGACCAACCTGTCATAGCGGAGCAAGTCAGAACAGCTGTTATTGATGAATTCGGAGGTTCTGTTGAGGTAAAACAGTTCGGCGGTGAAAGCCAAATGAAAATTACCACTCAATATAAAGTCGAAGACGAATCTACTATTGTAGATGCAGAAGTTGAAGGAAAACTCTACTCTGCATTGAAAGGATTCTTTGCAGACAAGACAATGACACTCGACGATTTCAAATCCACTTTAGATAATCCTAACGGTATCATATCTTCTGACAAAGTCGGTCCTACAATAGCAAACGATATTAAGAGAGGCGCGATTATTTCAGTCGTACTCGCATTGCTCGTTATTTTCGCCTATATAGCATTCCGATTCAATGGTTGGACCTGGGGCTTAGGAGGTGTGGTCTCACTCGCTCACACATCAGTAATCGTTATCGGTTTCTTCTCATTGTTCTCCGGTATCCTTCCGTTCAACTTGGATGTAGACCAGACGTTCATTGCGGCTATCTTAACCATTATCGGATACGCGATTAATGACAACGTCGTTATTTTCGACCGTATTCGTGAATACAAATTGCAGCACCCTCACGCAGACTTCAAAGTAAATGTAAATACGGCATTGAACGCAACTTTGACACGAACCGTGAATACATCTGTTTCCACACTCATCACAATGCTTGCTATTGCGTTGTTCGGCGGTGAATCCATCAGAGGTCTCTCTGTCGCTCTCTGTATCGGTATCGTAATCGGTACTTATGCCTCAATCATGATAGGCACACCTGTTATGTACGACGCCACCACAGCAGCAGAAAAAAGAAAAAGCGAGAAGAAATAAGATTTTATTTTTATAACTTAAAGAAGATGTGGTTCGGTTTTCGTATCACATCTTTTTTCTTTTTAAATTCCGCCTTTTAGCAGCCCTTATCGGTCGGCACTTACATGCCTCCCTATAGCTGCTAAGGCAAAGCCGCAGCCGCTCTCGCGACTGCTGAACTCACAAGATGAAGATTGGCAGCGGGCACGAGCCGCTGACCAATCCCTCACATCACAAATAAACCTCTGATAAAAATATTGATTTTTTGCAAGAGACTGATATTCCTTGCAAAACACTCCATATTATGACTTTTATTACGAATATTGCAAATATACAATTTATACGTATAAATACAACGAAATCGGCATTTTTGTGGCATTTCGATCGGTACTTTTGCGGTAATCTCAGAGCAATTGCTTAAACCGACCTCCAAGCACACTCCCCCAATGGTACTATTTTTGAATGGTATCACTATACTATACCTGAACATTTAATATATTAATATATAAATACAGTTTTTACTCTACACACACTCATAAACTATTATTTTTTATTATAAACATTCAATCACTATTTAATTTTTATATATAATCATTAATTAATTTTATTATGTTACAACAATCAATCAAACACAACAATTCCATACCGCGGCTGTTCACAGCAGCAGCGCTCACTATGGGATTGCTACTAGCTTGTAAAAAGGACGTAGTACAAGACTACTCCGAACACAGCGACAAAGAACAACAACACAACTCTATCGCGTTCACTTGCATAGAAAATAATTCATTTAATACCAAAGCTAACACACAGCGCAATCACTCTGCTGACGGTTCCATCAGTAACAGCACTTCACTAAAAGAGGTCTTTACACTCTCGGAATGCGATTCCCTATATCTTATTCTTAAAGAAGAAGCTATGAGTACAAGTCAGGCAAGAACAGACCGTGGAATGGATAACGGTATGAGTAAGGCTGCTCCCACCACCACGCTGAACAGCACAGTAGGCCTATTCGCATATAATCACTCTTCGGCTAACATTGACGCAGCAGCTACGCAACTGGCTGATAACCACTCTATTAACCCAATGGGGGGGGGTACTGGAAGAGTTCTCAACCTCTAATGTGGTACACATCAGGATATACCACATTCTTTGCGTATTATCCTTACTATTCTTCTTACAGTAGTTCAGCGTCGAATTCTAATCCTAACCCTTCTTTCACTCCACCTTCGCTTCTACTTACCTATTCTGTTCCTTCGGACATAGCGCAGCAAGTAGATT
>JBQMXN010000026.1:0-17112 GCA_052173975.1 Candidatus Cryptobacteroides sp.
TTCAATATCAATGTAGTGATGGACAATAGGTATTATAATCTGTGGAGTACTGATAATGAAAGGATTGATGCTAATGATGAAGTGGTGATAAAGAGTGTGTATGACCCATCCCCGGTAGGGTATTCTCTCCCGGCTTCTAATGCTTTCAGGGGGTTCACTACAACAGGGCAGAATGCAGGGACATGGAATGCTCCTGTTACTCCTGAAGAAAGAGCGAAGTTTAATGTCAAAGGTGATTTTGATAAAGGTTGGTATTTCTATACAAAACCAAATAAACAAGGAATTCCTTTTTTCTTCCCTGCTTCGGGCTGTCGCAACTACAATACCGGTTCATTGGGCAGCGTGACGACGTACGGCTACTACTGGACTGCCGGTCCTGGCAGTAGGGGCACCGGTCGTTGCTTGTGCTTCACCTCGGGCGGCGTCTGGCCACTGGGCTACGCCGACCGTAGGAACGGCTTTGCGGTTCGCAGCGCAGAGGAGAAGGAATGGACATGTGTGTTGTAGGAGTTGCAATGTGCTGAGTTCATTCTATTCATTCAGGAAGCTTCTCACCACAAAACACCAAACATCAACAACAAGCACCTTTCTGCGACTGTTCTAATCTCTAATCTACATTACCTTACAGATCTCCAACCTTTTACTACCACATAAAAAACGTATAAATTTAACATAAGATTTGTACTTTGTATGTTTCTTATCTTTTTTATATTAATTATTTTGTATTTTACTGGTTTTGTCATAATTACTATTGTATTTGTATATCTCTTTATACTCCCACTTTCGCTTGGGATATCTATTTCTAATCTACATTTTTATATTGCCCCTTTGTAGTTAATATTTGTGTGGGGCCGTAAGGACCCTATGCTACCGGGCAATGGTATCGGTGATACAGATAAGACTTGCTATCCCGGTTCAGCTGAATATAAGTTCAAATACGGTAGTGAAGGCTTGCATACTACTGATATTAAGGAGTACATCCGTAATCCTCATAAATACAATATCAATACTGATATGGACGATAAGTATTTAAATCTTTGGAGTACGGATAATGATAAGCTTGTGCCTAATGATGATAAGGTTATTAAGAGTGTGTATGACCCCAGTCCTGTTGGATATTCTCTTCCGGCTTCTAATGCTTTCACGGGATTCACCACAACAGGAGGAAATACAAATAATCCTGTAGAATGGAATGTTAAAGGCGGTTTTAATAAAGGCTGGTATTTCTATACGAAATCAGGAAAAACAGGAATACCTTTCTATTTCCCTGCATCAGGATACCGTAATATAAGTCAAGCAGGCGTTACAGCCTATACTTCAGAAGTAGGATTTTATTGGACTGCTATCCCTTACTCGAACACTCAAGGTTTACGTTTGCTTTTTGGAACAAATGGAATAAATCCAATTCATAATCTCGGACGTGGATGGGCTTTGGCTGTTCGCAGCGCAGAGGAGAAGTGTGTAGAGATGGTTAAGATACCCGACTGACGATTGGGGAGATTCGAAGTGGAGGCTTAAGAGTTTGTTGGGTTGACGAGCGGAGGCGAGGAGGAGCAGGTGAGGGATGCTAAGATGCATCCCCTCACGTTAGTGGGAGGGATTGGTCAGCGGCTGTGTCCGCTGCCAATCTTCGTATTGAGAGTTCAGCAGGCGCGCCCAAGCGGCTGCGGCTTTTCCCTGAGCAGACCGAGGGAGGGCAGGAACTGCCGTCCGAAAGGGATGCGAACGGGGGAGAGAAATAGGGGAGTCGGAATATTTTGCGCTACTTTGTTTTTTTTATAAATTTGCACCTTTATTGTTAAATAGATGGCTGAACAGAATTACACAGATGCGAACATTATCACGCTGGAATGGAATGAGCACATTCGTAAGCGTGCAGGAATGTATATTGGAAGGTTGGGCAATGGAGCGAACCCGGGAGATGGTATTTATGTACTCGTTAAGGAGGTAGTTGATAATGCAATTGACGAATTCTCAATGGGTTTCGGTAAGCAAGTTATCGTAAATATCCGGGATAATGAGGTGACGGTGCGGGATTTCGGACGAGGTATTCCGCTGGATTCTGTGGTGAAAGTGACGAGCCAACTGAACACGGGAGGTAAGTTTGACGATTCTGCGTTTAAAAAATCTGTTGGACTTAACGGTGTGGGTACTAAGGCGGTAAATGCGCTTTCTTCATCTTTCTATGTGGAGTCTTTTAGGGATGGAAAGAGTTCGTGGGCGCAATTCAGTAGAGGTAAACTGCTGGATAGCGGTAAGAAAGAGGGCGTTACGGAGAAAAACGGAACATTGGTGGTGTTTACTCCGGATCAGGAGATGTTTGGCAATTTCGCCTTTAATATGGAGTACGTGGAGACACTCATAAAGAATTATTCATACCTGAAAAAAGGGCTTACGCTTGTTTTGAATGATGTGCCGTATCAGTCACAGAACGGTCTTTTGGATTTGGTGAATGAGAATCTTTCGGAGACGCCTCTTTATGCGCCTATTCATTTGGAAGATACTGATATAGAGATAGTTCTGACGCATGGTAATAGTTATGGGGAGAATATTTCGTCTTTTGTGAACGGGCAGAATACGCGCGATGGAGGTACTCATTTGGCTGCATACAGGGAGGCTATTGCAAAGACGTTTAAGGACTTTTTCAAAAAGAATTATGCTCCGGAGGATTGCAGACAGGGGATTGTTGGCGCCATAAGCATACAGATTCAGGAGCCGAATTTTGAGGGGCAGACGAAAACGAAACTTGGCTCTACTTATATGTGGGAAAAAGAGAGAAAGGGGGCTGATGGGAAAGTTATAAAAAATCAGGACGGGTCTATAGAAATTGACAGGGGACCGACAATCAGGACTTTTATTAATGATTTCGTTACCAAGTATTTGGATAATTTTCTTCATATGCATATGGATATTGTTCCTGTGATAGAGGAGAAAATCAAGTCTTCGCAGCAGGAGCGTGAGGAAATTTCGGGAATACAGAAGAAAACCAGAGAACATAACAAAAAGGCTAACGTATATAATAAGAAGTTGCGTGATTGCAGGTATCATTTCTGCGATAAGTTGGCAGCATCTAAAATAGAGGAAAAAGAGAAATCGAGTATTTTCATTACTGAGGGTGATTCTGCTTCGGGTACGATTACCAAGGTAAGGAATGCGAACAATCAGGCGGTATTCAGCCTTAGGGGTAAGCCGATAAATTGTTATAAGGAAAGTAGAAAGAAAGTGGCTGAAAATGAGGAGCTTAATCTGCTTATATATGCTTTGGGAGTGGAAGATGATTTGGATAACTTACGTTATAACAATATTATAGTGGCAACGGATGCCGATGATGATGGTATGCACATAAGAATGTTGATTTTGACTTTCTTTATGAAGTATTATCCTGATCTTATAAGGAGGGGGCACGTGCATATTTTACAGACACCTTTGTTCCGAGTAAGAAACAAGAAGGAAACCAAATATTGTTATTCTATTGAAGAAAAGGAAGCCGCAGTAAAGGCTTTGAAAACAGGAGTTGAAATTACGAGGTTTAAAGGCCTGGGAGAAATTTCTTCAAATGAGTTTGTGGACTTTATAGGTGATAATATGAGACTTGATTTGGTGAAATTGAGTGATGAGGAGTCTATCTCCGAGATTCTGGAGTTCTATATGGGAGACAATACGATAGAAAGACAAAATTTCATCAGGAAAAATCTTCGTTCAGAAGAAGAATTAGAGGATGTAAATATTTAAAGAACAATATTATGTGGGCAAAATTCTGTAGATTTATTTTGACAAAAATTATGGGTTGGACACCGGTAGGCGGTCCTGTTCCTGAAAAAAAGGCTATAATACTCGGAGTACCGCATACTTCTTTCTTTGATTTTGTCGTTTCATACCTCTTTTATACGCAGTTCGGAGGGCAAAAAGCACGAGTGATGGTAAAAAAAGAACTATTCTTTTGGCCATTAGGAGGTTTGCTCAGAGCATTAGGCGCAGTACCTGTAGATAGAAGGAATGCCGCCTCTATGATCAAAAGCCTCATAGAGACTATGAATAAAGAAGAATACTTTATTTTGGCAATAGCTCCTGAAGGAACAAGAAAACCTGTAAAACATTGGAAAACAGGATTTCACCTTATTGCAAAAGAAGTAGGTTGTCCGGTTTATCTCGGATTTTTCGATTGGGGTACGAAATGTGTAGGAAAAGGAGAAAAATTTATTCTTTCGGATGACTCGAAGAAAGATATTGAAAAAATTCAATCAATATATGAATCGATGCATTTGCAAGGCAAGCATCCGAAAGATTTTATTACACACTGATTATGAATTCAATTTTTAGAAAATTAACTACAAACAGGGAAAATTATATTACTACCCTTGGAAAATTATTTGACTATTCTACTATTGTATATGCGAAAAGACCTGTATCTCAGTATGTAGACGGTACACAATTTTATACATACGAAACTTTCAAGCATAAATGTACTGAACTTTCTCATCGCTTTACCCGTTTCGGTATCAGTGCGGGAGATAAAGTAGCGATACTTTCTCAGAATATGCCGAACTGGACGGTTTCTATGTTTTCATTAGTCCCTTTTGGCAGAGTAGCAGTACCGATTCTTCCGGATTCATCACAAGATGAAATCACCAATATTTTGACCCACTCGGGTTGTAAAGCTATCTTTATTTCGCAGCGTCTGCTTCCTAAACTCTCTCAAGAGTGTATTGATAAATTGACTTTGGTAATAGATATTGAGACTTTCGAACTTATAAAGAAAGATGACAAAGCATTTATGTGCAACGGTGTTTCTAAGGAACCTCTTCCTGACGATTTGGCAGCAATTATCTATACATCAGGTACTTCGGGGAATGCTAAAGGCGTAATGCTCAGTCATAGGAATTTATGCCATAATATTATTGCAGCAAGTAAAGCATATAAATCCAGACCTTCTGACAAATGGCTTTCAATCCTGCCGATGTCGCATACCTACGAGATGGCTTTCAGTCTGCTCTACCCATTGTATGTGGGAGGATGTGTTTATTATATACCTAAGCCGCCTACACCTACGATTTTGATAGATGCAATGGCTAAAGTAAGGCCTACGGTAATGTGCTCCGTACCTCTTATTATTGAAAAGATTTATAAATCAAGCATTCTCCCTACTATAGAAAAGAGCCGTGTGCTTTCTTGGATGAAAGAGCATACTCCATGCATTCTATATAGGTTGGTAGGTAAAAGATTGTACAAGACTTTCGGCGGACGAATGAGATTCTTCGGTATCGGGGGAGCAAAATTAGATCCTGTTGTAGAGGATTTCTTGCAAAAATGTAAATTCCCATATGCTATTGGTTACGGTCTTACTGAAACAGCGCCTCTTCTATGCTATGCCGCAGTTGGGAAAACCAAAGTCGGTTCAATAGGGATACCTGCTTATAATGTTGATGTCAGGTTGCAGAATATTAACCCTGAAACAGGGGAAGGGGAAATCATAGCGAAAGGCGATAATGTGATGTTAGGATATTATAGAGATCCTGAGAGAACACGCAAAGTCTTGTCGGATGACGGTTGGTTCAAGACTAATGACCTTGCTTGCGTTGATTCTAAAGGTCGGTTCTATATTAAAGGTCGTCTCAACAATATGATTCTCGGGCCTTCGGGAGAAAATATCTATCCTGAAGAAATTGAGCAAGTAATCAATAATTTCGGGGGAGTGGAGGAATCTCTCGTAATGGAACGTAACGGTAAATTGATAGCTTTGGTCAAATTCGATGAAAATGTCTTGAATTGGAACCAGGCATCCGAGGATAAATTCTTTGAGAACTTACAGGCGAAAAAGAAAGCCGTCCTTGATTATGTAAATAAACACGTCGGTAAACAATCAAAAGTCAATGATGTTGAACTTATGAAAGAGCCTTTTGAAAAAACGGCGACACATAAGATACGAAGATTTAAATATGCAGATAAACGCGGAGATGATGTAAAGACTTCTGAAAAGAAGCAAGAAAACATTGACAAAGCAGATAATAGACAATCATAATTATATTTATATTTAAAAATTTGTTAAAAATATTAATAGTATGGCTAACCACGAATCATTACCGGTCTACAAAACTTTATACAACGCATTAGAAGCGATTTACGTCAACACTTCAGGATTATCTTATGAGATACAATTTTCTTTGGCAGAACGTATCAAGACAGGAGTTGTCGATGTTATGTTTTCCATTTATAAAGCAAATTTAGAGCAAGATAATCGTGTAATGTATATACTTGACGCACGCGATAAAATGGTCAATGTAACGTTGAGATGGAAATTATTGTATGATTTGGAGTATATCAACGTGGATGTCTACAATGCTATCAATGATAAATTTACGTCAGCAATTAAGCAACTTATAAGTTGGCAATCTTATTCTCAATTTATAGACGAGAAGCAAAACGTCAACGTTAAGTAAAGTTGACTATAGCGGCGAAACTTCTTTTGTAATACGGGATTCCCTTGCTTTACGGATGTATAATTTAATTATGCTTCCGGGCAAGGTGCATCTGCATACAAAAGCTTTTGTCTTCTCTTGAGAATGTGCAAGGCAAGTGGCAAGAAGCCAGGCTATACCCATTTTGATATAATATGGAGATTCGTCAGTTAAGTTTAAACTATCAATAGTAGTAAAAGTGCGTTCAATATTATCATCGTCCCTGTAATGACACATAGATAAAATCACAGCTGTCCTCACCGTGAATTCTTCCTTTGAATGGAAATACTTCAATAAATGACTCCATATTAACTCTTTATCCTCTTTCGGTACCCATTTGGAGTTACAGCAAAAATTGTCACAAATGGCCCAATTGTCGATTGATGGTACAAAATCATCAATGAGACTGAGCCGTTTTTTCAAAGGACATTTGATATAGTTCAGTATCAGTCCCCATATCATTCTTTCCTCGTGAGATAATCCATTAGGTCCTTTCTTTATAAGAATCTCCTTAAAGCCTTTAAGTATGCTTTCATAATCTCCCTTAACGATTTCTTTTGCCACTGATTTCATTTCAGGAGTATGCAGACCAAGTATTACCGTGTCCGGAGCCGGCGCCAATATGTTTATATGTCCTTTTCTGTAATGTTCATCTTCTAAAAATCGCTTACAAATCAGCGATTTAAGTCTATCTTCTATCATTATAGTTTTCTATTGGCGTAATTTTTAATGACCGGCGGGATAATCCTTTTATATGAATCATCGTTAAACAAAGGAGAATGCAAAATCATATCTGCTGTCGTCCTGTTGGTCGCAAATGCAATGTTATATAAAGAGGCAAGTCTTGAAAGTGCAGAAATATCTGCTTGATGTCCTTGTGTAATCAGGTTATCGCAGAAGAAAAGAAGAGCGTCCACATCACCGTTTGCAATAGATGCTCCGATTTGCTGGTCTCCTCCGAGAGGACCTGATAGGAAATGAGTTACCTTACCCTTGAATGGAAAAGCACCATTAACCTCGATATTTTCCAGTAATGTTGCCGTCGTACCTGTTCCAAACAAGTTGTAATTCAGAAGTTCTGTACTATTTGTTTTTACCCATTCGAGCAATTCCGATTTTCTGCTATCATGAGCTACTAAAACTATATTTCTACTCATAAAACGATATTATTTAGTTATTTCCAAATATAATAAAAGTTAATTACATATCTTCCAAATCAAGACAAAGAGTTTTTACTTGATATTTATATAGTACTTTTGTTTGCAGGATTTTGACTTTTTCTTTAAGCAATTCCGGCTTAAAATTCTTTTTATGTCGTTTTATTTCAATGGCAACTGCATTTTTATTATCTACATCTACTCCTACTATATCAATCTCATTTTGATTATCTTTAGGTTCCCACCATGAACCTATGTTACGATAAGAAAAGCTTTCTTTCATCTTTTCTATAAAATACAATTCCAAAGTCTTTCCCGAGTAAGTAGGGTAGTCTTCAAGAATTATTTTATATAGCTCTTCAAAGTTGCCTATTTCAATCAAATATCTGTTCCGTTCGATGTATCTGAACCAAAAACGGAGAAAGTTATCTGTTATTTCAAATCTTACTGTTTGAGTTCCTTCTTTAGCAAAAACCGGACGTTGTTTTTTTATTACTTCGTATACGGTTTCTAATTTATGTAGTTGTCCTCCGATACTTTTTTCTCCCATAAATGACTCAATTTCAGTCTGCGTATTCTTTCCCAAAGCTATTGCTTTAAGAATGGAAAAGTAACTTCCATATTTTTTTCCGAATTCTTGAATTAGTAAACTACGCCCTTCTTCTATAAAAGGAGATTCGCTTTGGCAAATATATTTAATCATTTTAGATACGGTCAGAGCCTTGTTATCTATAAGTATTTCAATGTATTTGGCTATACCTCCTGTAAATGTATATAGGGCTAACAAATCGTCATTTTTGTAATTAGGATTGTTATCCTTTAGAATTTCTTTAAGAATCGATGTTGTGAAAGGGGTTAATTTCAGTATTGTATCTGCTCTGCCGAATAGAGGTTCCTTATAATCCTGAAATATTTTTGTCATTAACGAATAGACGGAGCCGCTTACAACAAAATTTATATGAGTTTTGTTTTTGTATCTATCCCAATAGTTCTGAATATCGCTGTATACAGAAGGGTTAATATTTATAAATTCCTGAAATTCATCAATGACGAGTGAAAATTTCATTTTAGTACCTTGTTCAAGCAAAAATTGAAATATATCCGAAAATTTATTCATGGGTGGAACGAATATCCTCAATTGCTGCTCAATCTCTTTTGTATATAAGTTGCATAAGTCTGCTTCATTATTTCGACCTACAAATAAATATATTACTGTTTCGTTTTCAAGGGCTTTCAGAATCAGAGATGTTTTTCCAATACGTCTCCGACCTGTAATTACAGTAAACATCGAGTGATCCTCGTATGCTTGTTTTTTCTTTTCTTGCAGTATAGCAATTTCTTTTGTACGATTGTAGAATTTCATAATTTTGCTTTTAAACAACTGTAAATTTTACCGCCGTTGCAAAGTTAAATAAAGATATTAAACTTGCAAAATGAGTTATAGGAAAATTCCGTTATTTTAGATAAATTTGCGCATAAAATTCAAAAAAGTTTAAGAAACTTGAAATTATGCTGAAATATATTGGATATAGCATTGTTTTAACGTCTTTTTTTCTGTTTTCAGGATTGATGTTAAAGGCTCAAAATGAGTCAAATGTAGTTGTGGACACTCTTACCGCTATAATTTATTTTGAGAACGGGAAAGTGGATGTAGAGGAACTTCTTTCGAGTGAAAAAGTAAAATTGGACGAAATTCTAAGCAAGGTAAGTTTGGATTCCGGAAAAGTCGTATTAGATATCGTGCTTACAGGTAGCGCCTCCTTGGAGGATGAAAAGCACGAAAATACATCTACGGCACGTGCTCGTGCTATTAATATACGTAAATTTATTCAAAATTCATATCCGAATGCGAATTATATGCTTCGTTCCAAAGCTCTTAGAAATCAATTCTATAATACTGTTTTGCATTCCAAAATCGAGAATAAAAGGGATGTTCTTCATATAATCAAACCGGCAAAAACGGAACAGGAGATTTTTAAGTGTCTTAAACGTTTACGTGATTTGGAAAATGGAAAAGTTTGGAAAAGTATGGAAAACAATATATTCCATTCTTTGAGAGGCGTGTCTGTTGTTATATTATGCCGAGAAGCCACTCCGGCAGATAAAATTACAAGTATAAAGGCGGAAAGGACAGAAAAGGCGCAGAAGATAGCAGCGGAACAGGCTGAAAAAGAACGTATTGAGAAAGAAAATGCATTGAGTCGCAGAAAGGCTGCGAAGTTGGCGAGAGAGCAAAAAAAGGCGCGTATGAAAGAGCGTAAAGCGGCTTATGAGGCTCAAATAGAAGAGGTTAAAAAGCAGAAAGCTTTAGAAGAACAGAAAGCCGATGATGAGAAGTTGGAGCAGGAACGTTTGGAACAAGAGGCTCAAAAGGCGAAAGAAGCAAGGCTTGCTGAAAAAAGAAAAATAGAACAGGAGCAAAAAGCAAAAAGAGATGAAGAAAAGAGGTTGAAAGAGGAACAAAAAAGGCTTGACATTCAGGAAGTTGAGACTGAAGACAAGGAGAACGATGATGAAATGGCTTATTATAATGCAGGCAAAGTCTACCGTAGATATAAATCTTATATTGCGGGACATAGTAAGAAAGGAGAGCCGTTTTCAATGGGAGTTAAAACCAACTTGCTCTATGATGCTTGGCTTATACCCAATTTAGGCTTTGAATTTCATTTGGGTAACAACTGGACTTTGGGTGCGGATGCTATGATTGCATTCTGGGGAAATAACAAATCATCAGTACTGTTTAAAGTATTAGACGCTGATTTATACTTAAGAAAATATGTTGGTATGCGTTCCCGTTTGAAAAAATGCACAGGTCATCATATCGGCTTAGTCGGAGGAATGCTATCATACGACTTCCGTATTCAAAATGAAGGTATGTACAACGCTCCTTTTGCGTACTACGGCGGTTTTGAGTATGGCTATACGGTTCCATTGGCTAAACGTTTAAATATTGATTTCTCATTAGCATTCGGGTATGCAAACACGAAACACTACGTTTACGATAGGGTCGACTATAATAAAAGCGTCAAAACAGCAAATATCTTTCATATCATCAGCCCTGTAAAAGCCGAAATTACACTGATTTGGCTTATCGGCAGGAAAAATTTCAACATACTGGAAGATTAATTCCGCCTTTTAGCATCCCAGAGGAGAAGTGCGTAGATGCTACCAACAAACTTGCTATTTAATTAAATTTACATCCAAACGAAGCATAAGCCCTAAAGCACCGGCAATACGGATAAAAGAAGATAACTGCAAATCTGTTTCTCCTTTTTCTATACGATTTATATATGTGCGTTCACGCCCCACCCGTTCAGCCAGTTCTTTTTGAGTAATTCCCAACTCTTTACGACGTTCACGCAGCAGTTCACCATAATACCATGCCCGAGCCTTTGCATCAAACTCAACACGCTCCTTCGTACCTACTGCACCAATCTCATTAGACAAAATCGTTTCCGCATTAACAAATCCGGGCTTTTTGCCGAAGTCTATACCACGCAATATCTTTAATTCTTCCGATGTAAGCCTCTGATTCGCCATAATCACAATAATTTTCTTAAAATACTAATTGCCTTCTTTACTTCTCTATCATAGTCCTTCGTACTTTTCTTCACAAAACCATTCAACAAAACAACCGTTGAAGCAACATTAATATTTTCATTATCTGCAGAAAATATTATTACTCTTATTTCATTATCAACAGATATGCGCATTTCATAAAAATCAGTATCAACAAGCTTTTTAACGAATTTAGTTGGTATAGGAGTTACCATTTCCAACATTGCTACCGCATACTGCAATTTCTCCTTTGCTCTCTGATTCGCTTTCTCTTCAAATTCAATGTACTCAGGCGAAAAAATCACTTCCCTTCTCATCTCACATTTTATTACAACACAAAAGTAACTAATTGATTTCTTTTTTACAAATGTTTTAAAATTTTTTCCGCCTTTTAGCAGCCTTTCTCGGTCGGCACTATAAGAGCCTCTCTCAGGCTGCTAAGGCAAAGCCGCAGCCGCTCACCGCGACTGCTGAAACCCCAAGATGAATTGTGACAGCGGACACAAGCCGCTGCTCACAACACTCTCACCACTGCGGCTTCACTGTTCGCAGCGCAGAGGAAATACATAAGAAAGATATTTTTATTAGATAAGAAATATATATTATACGTTTCTGTTGTTCTGTTATTATACTTTATATTTATTTTGGTACTGTAAAAATTAGAGAGAAGTAGAACTGAAATAATATAAAAGTCATTATATACAAAAAAATTATTACCTTAGCATTATGAGGAGAAAGATTAAGACCTATGGAGGATATTTTGAGAGGTTTATGGAAGGATTGGAGGAGAATGTACAAGAGAAAATACATTATGCTTTGCTTTTGTTGAAAATACAGGACCGCATTTCCACAAAGTTTGTGAAATATATTAAAGATGGGTTGTTTGAGTTGCGTATTGAATATAATGGAAATATCTATCGAGTGTTTTTTATCTTTGATGAAGGAGAGATTGTTGTACTATTTAATGGTTTTCAAAAGAAGTCTCAGAAAACACCGAATAAAGAAATAGAAAAGGCATTAAAAATAAAGGAGGTTTATTATGAAGGCAAATAATCATCAAATAGCGGATTACGATTTGGTATTAGATGCTAAATATGGGAAGGAGGGAACTCCTGAGCGTCAGAAGTATGTAGAAAAAGCGAAATTTTTTTATGCACATCAGTTGTCTGTTAAGTCACTTAGAAGAGACAAAATAACCCATAGAGAATTTTCCAAACAAATTTGAAGATAATGATATTTAACGGCAGATAAGACTGCTGCTAATGATGAAGTGGTGATAAAGAGTGTATATGACCCCAGCCCCGTAGGATATTCTCTTCCGGCCTCTAATGCCTTCACAGGATTTACCATAACAGGACAGCAAGTAGGTAATGGGTCTAATCCACTTACTCCAGAACAATTAGCACAATTAAATGTCAAAGGTGATTTTGATAAGGGATGGTATTTCTATACAAAACCGAATAAACAAGGAAACATTATATTCTTTGTAGCTTGTAATTATAGAACACTTGAAGGTTTGGGTGCTCTAACTAATGTTACTAATTTCGGTTGGTATTGGTCAACAGATGCAATCTCTAATATTGCAAGTAGAATATTGGGTTTTGGAAGAGAAGGAATTTTCCCATTTCATTACGATTACCGTTTATATGCTATTTGTGTTCGCAGCGCAGAGGAGAAGTAATGGAGGAAAGTTGATGTGGGTTGTAGAGATTTGCAATGTGCTGACTTCCGCTGCGCTTCATCCTCCCCATGCACGGCGTGGGTGCCTTCCATTTATGCTGTCATGGCTGACACAGTCGCACATTGCAACTCCCTACAACACACAAGAAGATTAACGCTTTAAAGGGGACGAATTCAAGAAACACCATTCATTAAACATCACCATTATAATTTTATAATTGACATATAATAACATTACAACTCATCCGAAATCATAAAAGGAAAGACTTGATAAGAGAAAAAATGGAAAATGGAGGATGAAAGATAAAAAACGTTAAAAAATTACATAAAAAGCGAATTTATATTTATAAAATGTCAGAATGGTACGTTTTTTGATGTGAATTCAACGGTATTAATATTGAACATTTAGTGTTTGATAATTATAATAGAAGAGTAGATCAAATAAAAGAGAAAATGACAAAAAAAAGCATATTTACAATAGTATCGTTGGCTCTGGTTGCTGCGCTTGCTTCATCTTGCAGACATAAAGGTTTAGGTTATACGACAAGGATGGATGTAAACATCAATGTTGATTGGACAGGTATTCCGGGCGGATATGATAAAAAACCGGTACGGGCATATTTGTTCCCTTCTCCGGCAACAGTTGCCAAAGACCCTAAAACTCCTATTAAAAGGTCTACATTTTCACGAGGTACAGGAGGTACTTTTAAGGAAGTGAGGGAAGGCAGTTATAAAGGACTTACATTTAATACGGATTATGCTTGCGTTACTCTGATAGAAGATAGAGATTGGAATAAAGTAAGGATTACTCTTGAAGAAAATTCCAAAGAACTTCCTCAAGGATATAAAAAAGATGATGCATTCACTTATTTAGTAGAACCGGCTACAGGAGAATTCGTGAGTTGTTCTCCTGATAATATATATGTCGGGAAACACGATGATTATAATGATGTTCCTGTTACAAATAGGCCTGTTACATTACCAACTATTAAACCAAAACTTATAACAAAGACTGTAAACATAAAGGTGGCAAATGTTACCAATGTTGAAGATATAAGAGATGTAAGCGGTTCGCTTTCAGGAGTGTCCATTGCATATTTCCCCGGCACGGAGACTACTTCCGATACACCTGCCACTTCGATTTTTGATATGAAAGCTATAGCAGAACCGAAGAATGCTCCTACTGTAAAAGAAATAAAAGGTACAATGGCGACATTCGGCTTTCCTTCACGTGCACTTAATATTAAAAACATATTGGTGCTTTATGTGAAAATCAAAGATGGAAGCTCTTACTACTATCCTTATGATGTAACGGATCAGATAACTCCGCAAATCAATTCCAATACTATTAACATAGATATTGCAAGTATTACAATACCGAAATCAAAGAAAGGCGGAGGAATGGGAATAGGACTTGATGATTTTGAAGAGGAAAATATTGGAGTTCCTATGTAAAATTTACAATTTTTTATTTTATATTTGGAAAAATGAGAATTCGGTACGAAATTTGCAGCGAAATTTTAATTGCATTTCGATAAGAAATCAGAGAAATACAAAAAAAATAATAAATTAATTTTAAGCGATGAAAAAAGTTTCTATGATGCTTGCAGCTGTTGCGATGTTGGCAGCTTGCGCAAAAACAGAAAATCTTTCTGTAGACAACGGAGTATCTCCGATTAGTTTTGACTATACTGTAGTCAATCCTACCAAAGCTCTTTACACAGGAGTTGATAAAGTAGATAAATTTAATGTAACTGCAATACAAACAGCACCGGGCGCTCCATCTGTGTTCTTTGAGAATAAAGAAGTAACAGTCACTCAATCAGGTAGCGCTTATAAAGGTACTATGACAGAAAAATATTACTGGGGACAGGGTATGCAACTCTCTTTTTATGCTTATGCTCCTGCTGCTTCTTTAAATCCGCAAGCAACTATCAACGTGGCAGATAAAAAGATTACTTACACTTCTGCTTCTGACCAGAACAGTGTCAAGGAAGAGACTGTTACAGATATTATTGTTGCTTCCAAGGCAACAGGTGAAGTAGACGAAGTTCCTCTTAATTTCGTTCATGCTCTTTCACAGATTGAAGTTCAGGCAAAGAATACTACAGCATCATACACCGTAAAAGTAGCCGGAGTTAAACTTATCGGTTTCAATTCAAAAGGTACTTTTACTTATCCTGCTGCTGATATTGCCGGCGTAGCTTCTATTAATAATACATGGTCAGATCAGAGTACTTTGTTGGCTTATCCTCGTATTGATAAAAATCTTCCTTTTGATTTGAACGGGCAGAATATTGCAACAGGCAATGTTGTGACTTTGGACGGTAATGCTAAAAATATCCATATAGGTTCTTCTAACTTTATGGTTATACCTCAAACTACTACAGAAAGTTCTTATATTGCAGTACTTGTGAATGTTAGAAATTCAGGAGGTTCTCAATCTACTATTTATCCTGTAAAAGCCGGTTCTGAATCAAAGTATGCTTACGTAAGAGTTAAGATTAATGGATTGACTTTTGCTCCGGGTAAGAAGTATGTAGTTACTCTTGACTTCTCTAACGGTATAGGAAAACCTGTTCCTACTGAGCATGCAAAAGTCGGTACACCATACACGAATGATCCTACCGATGTTGATACTACTCAACAAACAACAGATCCTGATAAGCCTATACTTGGTAAGGAGATTAAATTCTCTGTTCAGCTTACTGAATGGGAGAATGGCAACACTAATAATATTAATATGTAATTTTGAAACTATTATTCCAAATTTTCATAATAGACAATGCGAAAAAAGGTTGTGAAACTAATTATCGCCAAAATTAGTCAGGCGTTGTGAAGCGCGGAGGCTGGTTTTGAATACGAAAAAATCATTGTATGCCTATGAGGGGTTGAATGTCCCCTCATAGGTTCAAATTAAAACTTAAAAATTTTTAATTTTTTAGAGCTGCGTAAGCAGCGTAATATGAATATTATAAATAATTTATATTGGTTAATGTATGTTTAAAGGACAACTTTTGAAGAAAATGATGGTGCTCGGTGTGCCATTCGTTTTGTTCTTTTCTTCTTGTATGAAGGAAACTTTTGTTTACGGCGAAGGCGATGGATTTAAATTCAAAGCGTCTGCAGATGCCTTAAATGATGTTGAACGCCTTACTAAGGGCGGTGATTCTCAATTGATTTACGCTAATGGAGGAGATTCTTTGTTTCTTTCTTCTGAAGCGGAATTAAACTTTGTTGATGCTTTTACAAAAGCAGCTCCTACTGCTAATCTTACTGAAAAGATCGGTGTTTTCGGTTATAAATATACCGGTAGCGCCCCTACCGGCAATGCTGATTTAGCTAATGATGTGGAACTTTCTAAAGAAAGCAATGAGTTTTGGAAACCTGCTATGAGTCTTGCTTGGCCGGGTGCTGACAAAGTACAATTTTTCGGTTATTATCCTAAGGGTTATAGCGCTGTTTCTGTTAAGAGTGTAGCAAACGGTACTCCTGTTTTGAACTTTACAGTTCCTGCTAATGTTGCGGATCAGAAAGAGCTGTTAGTGGCTAAAACCGGCGAGTATAGCGGTGATGCAGAGCAGATCGTGGCTATGCCATTCAGACATGCTTTGACTGCGATTCAGTTCTCTGCCGGTGATGATATCAAACCCGGTATCACTATTAAGAAAATCAGCGTTAAAGGTGTTAATAGTAAAGGTGAAGTTAAACTTTCCGATGTTACTTGGTCTAACCAAAATACAAACGCGGATTATACTATTGATAATATTAACTTTGTTTCAGCTGTTGGCGGAAACAAGACTATTACCTCTGGTGACAAGACTTTGATGCTTTTACCTCAGACTGTTCCAGCAGGCGCTATTATTGAGGTAGTTATGAATGATGAGCACGGTGATCATATTTTGAAAGCTGCTGTTAACGGTCAGTCTTGGAATGCCGGCGACCGTATTACTTACAGAATTTCTTCTAAAGCAATTACCTGGACTTATACATTTGGAGCTTCTGTTACAGGTGCTGCTGTTGCACATGCAGGCGGCGATCAGGCTTACAAGGTAACTTCTTTCCGTACAAACGGTAATGGTGTTAAACAGTTTGTTCCTTATACAATCGAGTATTCTGTTGACGGCGGCGATAACTGGACAATGGAGCGTCCGGCTTTCCTTACCCAGATTGAAGGAAAACAGACCGGTACTACCGAAGAAACTACCCTCACTGCGACCTTTGCTGCCCAGGAAAAGACCTTGCAGACGAGCGATATTATC
>JBQMXN010000027.1:0-15393 GCA_052173975.1 Candidatus Cryptobacteroides sp.
TATTATTCTGCCCATTCTTACGTGAATTACCGTATACGGTTGGGAACTTGTAAGTACCCGGATTATGAATGACATAACAGTTAGCGGTTGTTGTACCCTTACCATGTGCATTACCCTTTACATCGACAGTAGACAAGTCTACGTTGTTCAACACAGGTTTTGCTTTCAAGATAATATCGCTCGTCTGCAATGTCTTTTCCTGTGGGGCAAAGGAGGCCGTATAACTCTTTGCCGTTAAACCCCCATTATTCTCCTGTGTCGTTAGAGTGATGAAGTCCGGTTTCGTCGAACTCCAAGTATTCCCATTATCTGTTGAGAACTCCATCGTCCAAGGTACGAAAGAGGCATGTCCGAATCCATCAGTCTTTGTACTCTTTATATTGTAAGTAATGTTCCCAGTCCCGTCGTAATTTGCGCTTCCTGTTGCCACTGCCTCAAGAGTAAACGTCTCTTGTGTTATTTTAGAAGAAGAGAGGTTATATACAATCTTCTCTCCTTGTTTCCATGTCTTCCCATTGATAGCTTTTTTCAGTGTTTTCAGTTGTCCGTTAATCATCATCGTCACTTCCACTGCCGCATTGTCCGGTAGAACTTGTGGTAATAAGAAGAAAGTGTTATCCGGAGTCGTGATGTCTTTTCCCGCTGTTCCATCAGAAGAGTAGTTCAGAGTGAGAGTAAAGTCCTTCTTTTGAGTTTGGTCTACCGTCCAAGCATGCTCTCCCTTTGTTCCCAAGGAATGTTCTCCTTTGAAATAAATGTTCTTAAAGGAGATGGACTTTATGGTGATGCCTGATGGTAGTTGTGAGCCTGTCTTGAATTGAATAGCAGTAAGAGCGTGATTGAATAGCAGACTTACTATTGCCTTTTGAGAAGTAACATACGGTTCGGATCTTGCTGTTAGTAAATCTATTTGCTTAGAAATGTCTGTCGGAACAGAATATGTTATAATAATATTACGATGTACAGCCTCAAATGATAGTGTGGATGATGTTTCCGAGTATGGATAATAAGCAAAGAAAGTAACGAACGGCTCATTCGGCCAAATCAGATTATCTGAGCTTTTCCAGTACCCCCCCCCTATGGGCTTAATTTGGTGATTATGAGCGAATTGCTGTGCTCCTGTGTTCATGTTTGGAATATGATGCTTGTAAGCAAATAGTCCTACCGGTTGTGTCAGTGAAGTAGTAGGAGCAGTCTTTGTCACCTTGTCGTTCTCTTTACCATTGCTATTGCTGTTGCTGTCGTTACTGTTGCTGTTACCATTGCTTTCTTTGCAAATAAAAGAGATGTCGTTGCTTCCATTCGTTGAGCCGTACTCTTCGAGCGTTTGCTTCATACAAGACTGTACAGAAAGCATTCCGATAAATGCCGCGATAACAACTATCGCTTTTTTCTCCTTTGCTGCTTTATGAACTGTTGTTGCCATGTTATTTCTAAAAAGTTTACCAAAAGAATGTTTCATTGTGTATATGATTTTATTTTTACTGTTAACTATTTATTCGTTTAATTTAAATTAAAGTCCATTCAATCTTCATTTAATCTTCATTCAAACTCAAATTGTGGAGTGTTTCTCTCTATCTCTTTTTTCTGTTTATGCTCTTTCTCTCTTTCTCTCTCTTTATATAACTCTCGTTTTATGAGTTTCTGTAACCGTGTGCAAATATAGTACAATAAATAAAAGTATAAAAATATTGTATATTTAAGGGGGGGGATTGGTCAGCGGCTCGTGCCCGCTGCCAATCTTCTTCTTGAGATTTCAGCAGGCGCGGACAGCGGCTGCGGCTTTTCCCTGAGCAGCCCGATGGAGGGCAGGCTACTGCCGTCCGAAAGGGATGCGAACGGGGAATTATTTAGGGAGATTATTTGTTAAAAGCCTGACAAACAGCATTAACAGGAGGAGAATAAACATAAGTGTGCAGATTCGTCCGCTAATGTCGCCTATTTCTGCGAAGATTGTTTTGTTATCGCTTAAATGAAGATCTCCAACTAAGTTTTCTCGTTTCCACCACGAAGAATGAGCCACTATATCGCCGCGTCCATTGATGTAAGCGGAAATGCCTGTGTTTCCGCACCTTGCTATATCACGACCAAGCTCTATGGCACGCAGGCAGGCATAACTCAAGTGTTGTTTGTAGCCGGGTGTGTCGCCCCACCAGGCATCGTTGGTAATAACGACCAAAGCTTTTGCACCATCGTTCACGTAACCGCGGCAAAAATCGCCATAGATTGATTCATAGCAGATTGCGCATCCTATCGGCACATTCCCTGCATGCAGTACTGTCGGTCGGAGCTGTCCTACGCAGCGCCCCATAACACCGCCTAATTTTTCATCTATTTTTCTGAAAAATTTGGGGTAAGGCATTAATTCAACTCCCACCACCAACTTACTCTTATGATAAAGCTCTTTCTTCCCGGCAGAATTCATAACAATTGCCGAATTGTGCGACTCCATCCATTTGTTGTCGTATAGCATACGGGCTGTCTCGGAAGGTCTTACATCAGAATCAATCAAAGTATAAGAAGAAGCGCCGAACAGCAAATCCGTATTGGGATAGTTCTGCAAAAATCTATGAAAAGACTTGACAGTGAAGCTGCTATCTATCTCATTCGTAATAATATCATTGGTAAAAGTCTCAGGCGCTATTGCCAAAATATAATCCTTGGATGCTGTTTTTAACCTGCTTTCGAGTTCCTCTAATAAAATGTCATTCTGTTCTTGTTGTGTTAAAGCCGTAAACTTGTCGTAAGGATCGATATTAGGCTGGACAATCACAGTATGAAGTGTTTCCGTACTCTCTTTATAAGTAAAATATTTTGTAAGGGAATAAGTAAAAGGAGCAAATAAAAGTATAACAAGTCCTGTGGATATAATCGCCTGCGCTTTTGCCGTTTTTACCTGAAATCGCCCTTCTGCCAAAGAAATCATAAGGCCGAAGATACTCAGATTACAGCCCCAAATCCAAAGAGAGCCGCCGAGCGAACCTGTTATGGAATACCATTGTATAGCGTAAGTAGTTCTTGCAAAAGCGTTTCCGAGTACAAGCCATGGCCAGGAAATTTGAGCGGAGGTGAGGTAATATCTCTCCCATGCAATCCAGGCTGCCATCAAAAACAAATAAGGCAATATGCCTCTGAAATATTTTTTGCTAAACCGGAAAAGTCCGAAAATCAATGACATCTGCAAGGCATTTGCAAAAATGGCAAACAAGCCTCCTCCTAATGTTGCATTACATACCCAAAAAGTCGTGGCTGCATTCCAAAGTACAAAAGCCGAATAATGCCAAAGATAAAAACGTCTGATTTTCGCATTTTCTGCGATATACTCCATACAAAGGAGCGGTACTATGCCGAATAAAGCAAAAAAACCGCAATGAGGGACTAAAAAAGGCAAAGACATAAACACCGCGAAACACAATTCCAAAATCGATAATGTGATGTAAATATTCCCTTTTTCTTCCATTTTATAATACTCATTATACGGCTATGAGTGCAAAAGTAACAAAAAATTCCTAACTTGCATTGTTTTTGTAAACCCCTAAAAAGGGTATAATTAATTGAGAAAATATATGATAATCACTCTGATTAAAGCTTTTATCATCGGGATATGCGTGTCTGTCCCTATAGGACCTGCCGCAATTTTTGTAATGCAAAAATCATTGGGCTACGGTCATAAGGCAGGATTTGTAAGCGGATTGGGAGTAACCACTTTAGACACGCTCTCTGCAATAATTTCAGTTTTTGCACTTGCCATAGCAAGTAAATTTATAAATGCTCATACGAATCTGCTAATGTTTATAGGAGGAGGAGTTGTAGCTGTGATCGGCGCAGGTATGGCATTCTCCAATCCTTTCAAGAAGTTGAAAGAAAGCGGCGCAAAAGTCGCTTCATGGTCTTTTAAAGATTATTTCCAGGCTTTTCTTGCAGCGGCATCCAATCCCGGAGCTATTTTCTGTATGTTGGCATTGTTTGCATTCTTCAAATTAGGCAATCTGCCTCACGATTTGCAAATTCTTCCTGTAATTCTTATGGTAAGTGCAGGCTCTATGACATATTGGTTCTTTTTCTCATGGCTTTTCAGCCATTTAAGAAAAAACCTGAAAATCAAAACATTGGTGACGATAAATAGAATTGCAGGCATTATTGTGATTATCATAGGAATAGGACTTTGCGGCAGCGGATTATATAATTTGATATTTTAATTTACTATGGAGAACAATAAATCTTTCGGCAGTTATTTGTTGAGAAATGTAGGAGGCGCATTTGTATTGTTAGTATTAATTATTGTCGTTTCTTCATTGATGTTAAGGGTACTAACGAAACATAACAGCGTTATAGAAGTCCCTGATATTACAGGAATGCAATTGGATAAAGCAATTAGTACCGTTTCTGCACAAGGGTTTCGTGTGAATGTGGTAGATTCTGTATATATAAGGAGAATGGCAAAGGGGAGCGTATACACTCAAAATCCGCAAGCAGGAAGTAAGGTAAAGAGAGGACGCCGTTTGTCTTTGACTATCAATGCGGTATCTCCTAAAAAAGTGGCTATGCCAAATCTTGTAGGCTATTCTTTGAGGCAGGCAAAAGCGGAAATCGGTTCGAAAGGATTGTTGCTCGGTAGATTGGTATATGTAGATGATATAGCTACGAACAACGTCTTACGTCAGCAATACAAGAAAAAAGATATTGCTCCAGGCACTATGATAGAATCAGGCAGCGTAGTAGATATAGTACTCGGTCTTAATAAATCAGACAGCAATACCATAATACCTGAAGTGGTAGGTATGAAATACAGGATGGCGGAAGATGCTCTTCATGAGAATTCTTTGAATATAAACAGGGCCGTATTTGACAGAACAGTAAGGACGTATGCAGATACGCTTAACGCTGTGGTGTACAGACAGAGTCCTGATTTGGGAGGTATCTCTGTTTTGAAGGGTACAGGAGTGTATCTATATCTTTCATTGGATACAGACAGAGTCCCGAAATCAAATAACTGATGGACAATTTGTTGGAAAAAGAACTTTTACCTGATGAGGTCTTAGATGCTGATTTTGCCGAAGAAGATTCAGAGGAGGATCAGGAACAGGGAATGTTTGAGCATTTCCGAATGAACGTCGATAAAGGTCAGACACCTATGCGTGTGGACAAGTATATGGCGTGCCATTTGGAAGATACTTCACGTCACAGGGTGCAAATGGCTATCAAAAACGGCTACGTACACGTAAACGATAAAGTCGTAAAAGCGAACTATGTAGTACGCCCTTTGGATATTATACGTTTTATAATGCCTTACAAGCGCAGAGGAATGGAAATTCTTCCGCAAGATATAAAGCTTAACATCGTTTACGAAGATGACGATCTGCTTATAGTAAACAAAGATGCAGGAATGGTAGTGCATCCGGGACACGGTCACTTTGAGGGGACATTGGTAAACGCATTGGCATATCATTTAGGTATTTCTCAAGGTCCTGATGCAGAAGATGAAAGAATGGGTATTTTAGTGCACAGGATAGATAAAGATACATCGGGATTGTTGGTTGTTGCTAAAAACGATGAAGCCCAACTCAATCTTGCAAATCAGTTTTTCGTGCATTCCATAGAAAGGAAGTACATAGCTGTCGTTTGGGGTAATATAAAGGAAGATGAAGGCACAATCGAAGGCAATATAGGTCGCGATCCGAATGACCGACTTATATACAGAGTATATCAAGATCCCGATAAAGGGAAACGTGCAGTTACTCATTATAAAGTGCTTGAACGCTTCGGCTACGTTACTTTGGTAGAGTGTGTTTTGGAGACAGGACGTACACATCAGATCCGTGTACATATGAATTATATAGGTCATCCTCTTTTTAACGATACGCGTTACGGCGGTGCGGAAATACGCAAAGGCACCATATATTCGAAATACAAGCAATTCATAGAAAATTGTTTCAAAATCTGTCCGCGTCAAGCCCTGCACGCCAAAACGTTAGGGCTGGTACACCCGGTTACGGGCAAACTTATACGCTTTGATTCGCCGATTCCGGAGGATATGACAGCATTAATAGATAAATGGCGTAAATATACAGCAGCTCTTAAAGAAAACGACCTCACAGATATGTAGATTTTGGAACAAAATCCGGATAATAATTATTATATTTGTATAGTTTGTAAATTGACAGTATATGTCTATCGCTATTTTTATTTTTATCGGTTTCATTTTAGTCAGTGTCTATCTGGCTCGCAGATATGAGCGTACCATCATAGAAGGCGATATGCCTAATATGCCGGATTTTGTGGCAAAAACAAAACCTGTCAAGATTATGAATTTTAAAAAGCAAAGCGATAAAAAAAAGTTTTCCAAACAGAAATCGGATGAAGAAGGAGTAAAGGCTATTGATAAAGTCTCTGATATTCAGCTTAACACTGAGAAAAAGGAAAACATAGGGATTGATAAAAAAAAGTTAATTATTTATTCGGAGATTATGACTCCGAAATATAAGGACTTTTAATTTTATAATATATTTAGTATATTTGCATATACGGGTTCTGTCAGTCTCTGCAGGACTCCTTTTTAATTATGTTGCGGCTTTTTGCCCGCATTTTTTAGTAATAGAAAATTTAAATAAGGATAATATTATGGCAGATGTTCATTACATGACTCAGGAAGGGTTGGACAAGTTAAAAAAAGAACTTTCAGATGCACTTGCGCAGCGTCCTCTTATTTCTGCCGCAATAGGCGAAGCAAGAGAGAAGGGCGATTTATCTGAAAATGCAGAGTATGATGCTGCGAGAGAGGCTCAAGGTATGTTGGAGCTTAAAATAGCAACTCTGAAAAACACGATTGCGAATGCCAAGATTTTGGATGGCAGTCAAATAGGTACTGATAAAGTTCAGATTATGAATAAGGTACGCGTTTTGAATATGGCTCTTGAAAAAGAGATGGAGTTTACGATAGTAGGAGAGACTGAAGCGGATTTTGCAAACGGCAAATTGGCTGCTACCACTCCTATTGCAAAAGCGCTTCTCGGACACTCGAAAGGCGATATCGTGGAGGCAAAGGTGCCTTCGGGAGTAATGAAATTTGAAATTTTAGACATTTCTCTTTAATTTTTTTATTATGGCTACGATTTTTACCAAAATAGCGTCAGGAGAGATTCCTTCCTATAAAGTGGCTGAAAATGAGGACTTTTATGCTTTTTTGGATATCAGCCCTTTGGCAAAAGGGCATACTCTTGTTATACCTAAAAAAACAGAAGAGGATTATGTCTTTAATCTTGATCATAAGACCTATTCAGGTTTGTTCTGTTTTGTAAAGCAGGTGGCAAAGGCTTTGAAAAATGCCATTCCTTGCAAGAGAGTGGGAGTTGCCGTACTTGGAATGGAAGTTCCTCATACGCATATCCATCTTGTGCCAATGCAGAGCGAGGCTGATATGGATTTCAGAAAGGAGCATTTGAAGCTTTCTCCGGAAGAGTTTAAAGAAATAGCCGAACTTATAAATAGAGAATATGAAAAACTTTCTTAAGTGTGCCATTTCTGCTGCATTAGCAGGTGTTGCTTTTGTGTCTTGTAATAATGCTCGGATTTCAGGTGTTATTGAGAATGCACCCAAAGACAGTATCGTAATTAAAAAATTGAATATCAATGTTTATGATATTCTGGATACGGTCGTTGCCGGTAAAAACGGGGAGTTCTCATATAAAGTGAAAATCAATGCCGGATGTCCTGAATTCGTATATCTTTTCCGTAAAGATGTGAAGTTGGCTTCTTTGTTATTGGATAGGGGAGACAATGTGCATGTGAAAGCCGATACTTTGGGGCATTATAGCGTAGATGGTTCAGATGAATGTAAAAAACTTCAGGATGTGGAAAGCAGATATGCGGATTTTATGCTTAAATTTTCGTCTACTGCCACACGTCTTGTAAGGTTGGATGAAAAGTCGAAAGAGGCAGCCGAAATACGTAAGGATTTGTCTTCACAGTATATTGATTATTATCGAGATAGATTGAGATATGTGTTGTCAAATTCTCATTCTTTGACTGTGATACCTGTATTTTTTCAGATGATAAATGCGGAATTTCCTGTATTCAGCCAGCAAACGGATGCTTTGCATTTTAAGAGTGTGAGCGATTCTTTGAAGACGGTATATCCTAAATCCAAGTATGTCAAGGCTTTGGCTGATGAGGCAGAGAGACGTGGTAAGGTTATGGATTTCAATTATCGTTTGCAGAATGCAGGCGAAGTGGGCTTTCCTGATTTGGAAATGTCTGATGTGAACGGTAAGAAAGTGAAATTGAGCGAGGTAAACGGTTCTTTGGTGATGTTGCATTTCTGGTCTTCTGCTGATGCACGTCAGAAGATGTTTAATCAGGATATTCTGAAACCTGTCTATGAGGATTATCACCGTTCCGGCTTTGAGATATATGCTGTATGTATTGATCCGGATAAGGCAGGCTGGGCAAGTGCTGTTCGAAGTCAGAAATTGCCTTGGATTAATGTGAACGATGGTCTTGGGACCGAGTCTTCGTCTTTGATGCTTTATAATGTGACTTCTCTTCCGATGTCTTATTTTATTAAGGATGGAAAACTTTTGAATGTCCAAGTAAAGGATGAGGCATCTCTTCGTAAACTGATCCGCGCACAGATTAAAAATAGATAGGAGGACTGAAAGTCTTCCTATCTTTGTCTGCGGCTGCTTGAGTAGAGCGGCCGCAGTGATTTTGCCTTATTTTTAATTCCTTTGATTTTTCAAGGAGCGGAGCGACGTTTTCCCTGAGCAGCTAAGGATGGTGCGGAAGCGCCTTCCGTAAGGGCTGCGAACGGGGGAATAATATAATTTTTTTTGGAATTATTTGGCCAGCAAGTCTTTTTTGCTGGTGGTGACGATGAATTGTTTGAGGTAGAATGGTTCGAAGTAGGCTATGTCTTTGAAGTTGCCTGTGTTGTATTCTTTTACTGCAAGTGATGCCATTGAAGAGGCTTTGGGGCAGCATTGTATGAAATGTGCGTTGGGGTGCGTGAGTGTTGTCTTGCATTTGTCTGCGCCGTCGCCGATGAAGAGGACAGGACCTTGTTCGAGTTGTGTTTTGAAACTATTTTCTTCTATGATAAGCGGTTCTGTGTCAGTGAGTTGTTCGCCTTTTTCGTTGAAGATGGCAGTGTAGACTTCCATACGGCGTGCGTCAATGAGCGGGATTATGTGTCGGCAGTTTTGGGGTATTAAACCTTCTGTAATTGCTTGATTGGCAAGGATGTTGAGAGTGCCGAGCGCAAGAAGCGGAAGTTTTGAGCCGAAGCATAGTCCTTTGGCTGTGGACACTCCTACGCGCAGTCCTGTGTATGAGCCTGGCCCCATACTGACGCATACGGCATCGCATTTGTCGACCGTCAGCCCGTTCTCGTCGAGGATTTCTTTGATAAACGGGGCAGTGAGTGAGGCTTGCATGCGTTTGGCGTTGCTTTCTTTGTATGCGATTATGTTTTCGTTGTCGGCAAGTGCGACTGAACAAAGGTCGGTGGAGGTCTCTATCAGTATGATTTTCATTTGAATAAGAGTTCTTTAAGGTAAGGGAATATCGTGTAGGCGAAATTTTTCAGTGTGGTGTAAACGACCGATTCGACTAAAATATCGCTCTTTATGATGTTGAATTGTATATTAAGGGTGTTGAAAAGGATGATAAGCAGTCCGAGGATGAGGGCTGTTTTGATTAGGGCAAAGATGATGCCGAGTATTTTGTCTAACCAGCCTAACATTATGAGTTTTATGATTTTGCTTATGGCTTGTCCTAAAAGGTTGAGCAGCAGGATACATACTATCATTATGAGTATGAAAACGATTAGCCGGAGCAATCCGTAGGATGAGGAAAAAAAGTGTGAAAACCATATGAAAGCGATACCGGAGAAGCGATAGGCGACCCAGACTCCTATGATGACTGCGATTATCTCAAATACTTGTATTACAAAGCCTTTGGTGATGCCTTGTATGAATGCCGGAATGAAAAGCAGCAGCAGTATTATATCGAGGATAGACATTGTTGTAATAAATCTTTGAATTGTGTATCTTTGCAGTTGCAAAATTAGATAAAAATTATGACTTTTAAAGAGTATCGAGGGTTAGATCTTGTTTCTGTCGGCAATGAGGTTCTTGACAGGTGGAAAAAGAATGGTGCATTTGAGAAGTCTCTTTCGTTAAGGGAAGGGGCGCCTGAGTTTGTGTTTTTTGAGGGTCCGCCTTCTGCAAACGGTATGCCGGGTATTCATCATGTGATGGCTCGTTCGATAAAGGATGCTATTTGCCGTTATAAGACTCAGACCGGTTTTAAGGTGAATAGAAGGGCAGGTTGGGATACTCACGGTCTGCCTGTGGAGATAGGTGTAGAGAAGAAACTCGGTATTCATAAGGAGGATATAGGGACCAAGATTTCTGTTGAGGAGTATAATGATACTTGTCGTAAGGAGGTGATGAAGTACACTGCCGAGTGGGTGAATATGACGGAGAGAATAGGTTATTGGGTGGATATGAATGATCCGTATATTACTTATGATAACAGATATATTGAGACGCTTTGGCATTTGCTGAAGAAGATTTATGATAAGGGATTGTTGTATAAGGGCTATTCTATTCAGCCTTATTCGCCTTCGGACGGGACAGGGCTTAGTTCTCATGAACTGAATCAGCCGGGATGTTATAAGGATGTTACGGATACTACGGTTACTTGTCAGTTTGAGGTGGTAAAGGATGCTGCTGCGGAGGCGCTTTTCGGCGGTGAGGATTGTCTTGTGTATTTCCTTGCATGGACGACTACTCCGTGGACGTTGCCTTCCAATACTGCTCTTTGCGTGGGTCCGGAGATTGATTATGTCAGAGTGCTTTCTTTTAATCCTTATACGGGAAAGAAAGCCGTGTATGTGGTGGCTAAGGCGTTGGTGGATACATGGTTTAATCCTAAGGCTGCGGAGTTGGCTTTGGATGATTACAAGCAGGGTGATAAGTTGGTGCCTTTCAAGGTGCTTGACGGTGTGTTGAAAGGTAAGGATTTGGTGGGTGTTCGTTATCGTCAGTTGATTCCTTGGTTTAAGCCTGTGGAGGGTGATGCTTTCAGGGTTATTTCCGGTGATTATGTTACGACTGAGGATGGTACTACCGGTATAGTGCATATTGCTCCTACGTTCGGTGCTGATGATAAGAAGGTGGCATCGAATTTCGGTATCCCTCCGATTATGGTTTTGGATAAATCCGGTAAGAGTCAGGCGCAGGTGGATCATGAGGGGCGTTTTTATCTTTTGGAAAATCTTGATGAGGAGTATGTGAGGAATTTCGTGAGTGAGGAGTATAAGGAGTTTGCAGGAAGGTATGTGAAGAATGCTTATGATGATTCGTTGCCGGCTGATGCTCCTACGTTGGATGTGGATTTGTGTATGATGCTTAAAGCGGACGGCAGGGCATTTAAGATACAGAAACATGTGCATAATTATCCTCATAGCTGGAGGACGGATAAGCCTGTGTTGTATTATCCTTTGGATGCGTGGTTTATCAAGACTACTGCTGTTAAGAACAGGATGGTGGCTTTGAACAAGACTATTGCCTGGAAGCCGGAATCTACGGGTACCGGGCGTTTCGGCCAGTGGCTGGAGAATATTCAGGATTGGAATTTGTCGAGAAGTCGTTTCTGGGGTACTCCGCTTCCCGTGTGGAGAACGGAGGATGGGAAAGAGGAGATTTGCATCGGTTCTGTCAAGGAGTTGTATTTTGAAATTGAGAAAGCTGTGGCAGCAGGGTTAATGGCTTCTAATCCTTTGAAGGATAAGGGTTTTGACCCTTCGGATATGTCTTTGGAGAATTATTCGAAGATAGATTTGCATAGACCGTATGTGGATAATATCGTGCTTGTGTCTGCGAGCGGTAAGAAGATGGTGCGCGAGAGCGATTTGATAGATGTGTGGTTTGATTCGGGCGCGATGCCGTATGCTCAAGAGGGGTTGAGGAATGCCGGTTCTCATAGATTCGGTGCTACCGCTGATTTTATTGCGGAGGGTGTGGACCAAACGAGAGGTTGGTTTTATACTCTTCACGCGATACATACTATGGTTAGCGATTCGCCTGCGTTTAAGCGCGTGATTTCCAATGGTCTTGTACTGGATAAGAACGGGGACAAGATGAGTAAGCGTCTTGGTAATGCCGTGGATCCGTTTTCCGAATTGGATAAGTTCGGAGCGGATGCGTTGAGGTGGTATATGCTTACGAATGCTCAGCCGTGGGATAATCTTCGTTTCGATGAGGCCGGTGTGGATGAGGTGAGGAGGAAGTTCTTCGGAACGCTTTATAATACGTATTCTTTCTTTGCTTTGTATGCGAATGTGGATGGGTTTGATGTTGCTGCGGAGAGGATTCCTTATGCAGAGAGGCCTGAAATTGACAGGTGGATTATTTCGTTGTTGAATAGTTTGATCAAGGATGTGACGGCTGCGTATGAGGATTATGATATTACTTCTGCGGGGCGTTTGATTCAGGATTTCGTTTGTGATCACGTGAGCAATTGGTATGTGAGGTTGAACAGGAAACGGTTTTGGGGAGGCGCGCTAAACGCTGATAAGCTTTCGGCTTATCAGACACTGCACGAAGTGCTGGAGAGCGTAGCGATTTTAGCGGCGCCGATTGCTCCTTTCTATATGGATCGTCTGTATTTGGATTTGGTACCAAATGGTGAAGAATCGGTGCATTATGTGTTAATGCCTGAATATTCGGAAGAGGTCATAGATAAAGAACTTGAAGAGAGGATGGCTCTTGCCCAGCGCGCTACTTCCATGGTGCTGGCTTTACGTAGAAAGGTGAACATCAAGGTACGCCAACCGCTTTCAAAATTGATTATCCCTGTGATTTCAGATGCGGTACAGGCTCGTTTAGAGGCTGTTAAGGAGTTGATATTGAGTGAGGTAAATGTAAAGGAGGCAGAATTTATATCTGACACCTCTGGTATTATCACCAAGAAAATCAAACCTAATTTCAAGACTTTGGGTAAGGTTTACGGTAAGCAAATGAAAGAAATTGCCGCTGCTTTTGCAGGGTTCTCTCAGCAGGTGATTACCGAAATTCAAAATGCAGAGGCTTCGGATTCGGAATATCGTTTGATGTTGCCTTCCGGTGAAATTGTTTTGAATAAAGGAGATTATGAGATTTCCTCTGAAGATATGCCGGGCTGGTTGGTAGCTACCGACGGTCCTTTGACTTTAGCCCTTGATATTGAGGTGAATGATGAGTTAAGAGCAGAAGGAGTGGCACGCGAACTTATAAACAGAATCCAAAATATCAGAAAGGATAGTTGTTTTGAACTTACAGATAAAATAAGAATTAGTATTTTTGCAGACGGAACTGCATTTGATGAGATAGAGGCTTCTTTGAAGTTGTTTAAGGACTATGTTGCTTCTCAAACTCTTGCAAACTCTATTGAATTGAATGCAGGTACGAAAGATAATGCAGTGGAAGTGGAGTGGAATGAGGCTCCGATTCACATAAAAGTAACACGTGTAAATTAAATTTAACTATGGAACAGAATGTAAACAATCCCGGAGCAATCAATGCGGAGCAAGACTCTGTGTCAAGAACAAGATATAGCGATGAGGAACTTGAGGAGTTCAGAGTGATTATCAATGATATGCTTGTTAAGGCAAAGGAAGAGTATAAGACTTTGCGCAATGTTATAATGCACAACGGAAGCAATGATATTGAAGATACAACCCCTTCCTTTAAAACCATTGAGGATGACGGGGCCAACCAACTTTCTAAGGAGGAGGCAAGTCAGCTTGCTCAAAGGCAGTTTAAGTTTATAGAGAACTTGGAGGCAGCTTTGGGACGTATCGAGAATAAAACTTATGGTATTTGCCGAGTTACGGGTAAGCTTATACCGAAGGAGCGTTTGCGTTTGGTGCCTCACGCGACCTTGACTGTGGAAGCTAAAGAAATGATGTCTAAAAAGTAGATCAGTGAAAATAACAAAAGGACAATGGTTGATTATTCTTGGTGTTACGCTTGTGGTAATCGACCAGGTAATAAAGGTGCTCGTGAAAACGAATATGTGTATCGGCGAGCAGTTCAACGTTTTAGGCAATTGGTTTCGTATCCTTTTTGTGGAAAATGAAGGGATGGCGTTCGGTATGCAGTTCGGAGGCGTAGTCGGAAAATTCCTGCTTTCTTTTTTCAGAATCGTCCTTTGTTTTTTTCTTTGTCGGTGGATTGCCTCTTTGGTGCGCAAATCCAACGCTTCCGAAGATAAAACAATGATTCCCAACGGGGTATTGATTGGCTTGACTTTGGTCACGGCAGGCGCTTTCGGCAACATCATCGATTCATTGCTCTACGGGCTGATTTTTTCCGCCTCTACGCCTTATCAAGTGGCAACATTCGGTGGACATTACGCCCCTTTTATGTTCGGCAAAGTCGTGGATATGTTCTACTTCCCTTTGATAGACACAACATTCCCCGACTGGATGCCCTTAATCGGCGGCAAAGCATTCCGTTTTTTCGAACCGGTATTCAATTTCGCTGACAGCTGCGTGTCTGTAGGTGCGTTTTATCTGTTGATTTTCCAATATAAATTCTTCACTCGCGAAGAAAAATCGAAATAATATTCCCCTGTTCGCAGCCGGTCGTTGTTTTTTTAATGGGGCTTATTTTATATTATGCCTTTCAGCAGCTTCGGGCGGCATTGAAAATGCCTTCCTCCGTCTGCTGTGGCAAAAGCCGCAGCCGCTTGGGCGCGCCTGCTGAACTCTCAATCTGAATATAGGCAGCGGGCACGAGCCGCTGCCTATACTTGTTCTATAAACTCCCTCCTCTCCGCTCCGGGAGAGATTTAAGATTTATAATAGATCAGTTATGGTTGTTGCCTTTGACAAAAGCGGTTGCAGCAGAAATGATTTGTTAGACGCGGAGCGGCGTTTCCCGTCGCAGCCCTGATGGTATGGTGCGGGTGCTTCCCGAAAGTGATTTTTCTATATGTCTGGATTTAAATTGTAATTGCTCTTTTTTGTGCTGGCCGATAGGGCTGCGGAAGGGGCATTATTACTCGTTGTAACTTTTTGAAAAATTATTTTGCGGTGAATAGGATTTTGACTATATTTGCAGTCCTTTCTGTTGGGGATACCAATGGTCGGGCGTAAGATGTGTCTTATGAAATATTGGAGAGATGGCAGAGCGGTTGAATGCGGCGGTCTTGAAAACCGTTGACCTTAACGGGTTCGGGGGTTCGAATCCCTCTCTCTCCGCAAGCCAAGGGTGTAAATCACGTAACATGTTGATTTACACCCTTTATTACACCCTAAAAAGTTTCTCGGTATTTCTTGTATAGTTTATTGCGCACGATGTCAGGGATTCTATTCTTACGTATCATTCAGAGCTACTAGAATAAGAC
>JBQMXN010000028.1:0-8056 GCA_052173975.1 Candidatus Cryptobacteroides sp.
CTCCTCCCCCCCCCCCCCCCCCCCCCCCCCCCCCACTACTGCAAACACATTCCTACTCTTTTTCTTGAGCGCAGCGCACAGCATATCCGTTACTACGGTAAAAGCTGCTAAGCGGGCGGATGTCGTCCGAGTTGAACTCCCAATTTCTCCCATCGGTAGCATCAACAGATTCGGGCCCTGCAGTCCAATAGAATCCGTATTCCGAAATGTAACTAACATGACCTGAGCCATAGTTGCGATAGCCGCAGGCAGAGAAGAACATCGTAGAACCTTGTTTACCGGGTTTACTATAGAATAGCCAGCCATTAGCCCAAGAGTCTTTTACATTCCACTCGGAAGAATTAGTTGTTATTTCCCGTAGTAGTGAACCCGGTGAATGTATTGACAGAAGGGATGGTGTAACCCACCGGCGAAGGGTCGTAAACGGTCTTCACAACCACATAGTCATTAGCAGAAGTTTGCGTATTATTCATGTTCCACAGATTTAAATACTTACCGTCCATTTTGTCCTTGATGTTGAACATATGAGGGTTCTTGATGTATTCCTGAATCTTATCCGTATTCAAGCCATTACGTTGAAAAGCATATTGTATATCTGTAGTGAAGCAGTCCTTATCCTTACGAGCATCTGTCCCATCACTTGGCAACATCGGATCCTTCCTTCCCCACTGATAAAAAGTACAGTTTCCTGCTTTTCTGTCCCCTTCGCAATGTGCTTTTTGAGTTAAAGCCAATTCTACAATCTTGTCACTATCTTTCTGCTTTATTTTTACTTTTACCTCTCTTTGCGCATAAGATGTGGTATTACCATCCCCGCACCATCCGATGTTTATAGGCATTAGGTCGTACTTGTGTCCTTGATAGTTGGTTATTTCTACCGGTGTCAGGTCTTCCTCCGTCACCCAAATATGCCAGCTCCACAGAATGATGTTGGAAGCATCTCGTACAGCAATAATAGCATTACCATTATGAATAGTGGCTTTGTTTACTTCGAACTTTACGTATTGATTAGCACTGTCAAAAGAAATATTCGAAATGAGGTTCTGTGTATCCTGCCAGATGAGGCATGCATTGTTAATTTTGTCAATTCCAGGTTTTATAATCTCATCACCATAAGCATTGATAAAATTCGCGAGGACGTCAGGATGTCCTGCCATAGAGGAAGTATAAGCGCTCTCATTTGTGGCACCGCTCTTAATAGAGTTTCCATAGACAGTTGGGAACTTATAAGTACCCGGATTATGTATAACATAGCAGTTAGCGGTACTTTTTCCCTTTGTCAGCGGCTTGCCTAACACGTCTACCATAGACAAGTCTAAGTCGCTCAATATCTGCCTACTTTTCAGTATGTCGCCACTTGTACCCCCAATGGTCTTTACTTGCGCAGCAAAGGTAGCAGTATAGGTCTTCGCCTCTGTCCCACCGTTATTCTCCTGTGTCGTCAGAGTGATGAAGTCGGGTTTCGTTGTTGTCCAGTGTTGTCCACCATCTGTCGAGAACTCCATTGCCCATGGCATGAACTCTTCCTTCTCTCCAATTTTCTTAGTACTCTTCACGTTATAGGAAATTTCTCCCGTTCCGTCATACATTGCCTCACCTGTAGCCGTTGCTTCCAACACAAACGTGCTTTCCGGTTGCGTCTTTTTACACGCCCAAGCCATTGCTGCAACGAATATCACAGTCAATAGAATTCTAAATAATTGTTTCATTATCAATATGATTTTAATTATATATTATCCTTATATTATTTTATCTATGGATAAAGTTACAAAGAATATACCAAATAGTCTAAATTTTTTATTCACTGAATATTTCATAGTATTCTTTTTCAATCCATCCTCTGCCGCTCAGAAACTGTCTTCGCCGTCCATCACCTCGCCTGTCAAAAAACGAAAGCCGTGTATCTTACCACAGCTTTCTATACATCCACTTTATTCAAATTCTATCCTATCCGCAAGCTCAATAAAATACTCATTAGACCAAATTGCCAATTCATTCGTGTCCCTCACGAAAGGCACAACATCTTGTTTTACTTGCTCAATATTTGCTTCCCTAAACTTATCCTTTAATTTACGTATAAAACTCTCTTTGTCAATTACTTCATTATTAAGCATTAAGGTTCTCTCTGCAAGATGTGTAAAACCAAGCGGAATCTTATGACGAACATACCACTCAAAATCATACCAGTCACGACCTTTCACTCTGTTTTTCCAGGCTCTATACACTAATGCGTGCATTTTACCTGCAAACAAATCTTGTAGTACAAAACAACGTGCCATAAATGAACTTGGTTGTAACAGCAGTTTTTGCTCCGTCCTGAAATTTAACGGTGGTTGAGTATCCACCTCAATCTTTATTTTTATAGATTTATCCGTTTGAAACGAAACATCATATACATCCGTATTATCTTTTAAGAATGCAGACTCTACCTTACCAAAATTCTTTTTATCCTTCTTTCTAATTTCAACCTTTCTTCCTACGATCGAAAATTCATCAATTATCGGTTGGAAATATCTTGAAAAATCGAAATTCCTATCCGGAGCCAAAAGAGAAAAATCCATATCTTCACTAAAACGCTGCAAATTGTGGAAAATCCTGAGACATGTCCCTCCATAAAAAGCCGCCACATCAAAAAAACCTCCATTATAAAGTCCTGCAAGTATTACCTGCTGATTTACTTCAAAAACAGCATTTCGTTTCTGTTGCTCTGTAACCGGATTGTATGCAGAAAGCATACCCTCATAAACATCCTGTCTCATTTTCCTAACAATCTTAATAAAGTTCTTATAGACGAAGCCTTTTTACCTGCTTTAATGTACTCCTCAAAGCCCCTCCTATCCATCTGTCTGAAATCCTCCAACTCCATCCGAATATCCTCCTCCAAATATATTTCTGCATCCTTTAAATAACGCAGATTTACCTTTGTAGAATTAGCAATCAAATCGCACAATGCCTTTTCAGGAGAAGCAATCAAAAAAGCATAATCCTCTCGTTTAATAGATGTCACACCAATGTGAAACGCCTCTTTACAAATATGCGTATACTCAAATCTCCCCAACGGTGTATCAAACCCTTTCGAATGCTTCAAAGTCATAGACTGATTAACGTAAACAGCCTCCGGTATAAGCCCGTAAAACCTAAGCGCCGACGACATCGACACATACGAAGGAGCATAAATATGATTAGCGACCAACTCCGTAGACAATATTTTCCCCGTTACCTCAGGACTACACACATACAAGCCCTTTTTAAGACGGATAATTTGCTTGTCCCTCTCAAGTAATCTCAACTTCTGACTCTCTCTTTTAATACTCGGAAAAAGAGAACCCAAAACCACAGTCGTCACAGGGATATTTCCCAATCGCTCCAAAGGATTTTTCATAACGCAAATATAGATATTTTTTGAACACTAAAACATATAAAAAACGCTTTTGTCTTCAAAAATTAACCATTAGTCATCAATAATTTTTTCATTTTCCTTTCGCATCCTCGCCCGTCAAAAAACGGAAGCTATATATCTTACCACAGCTTCCGTAATTCATTCCAGTTTTCCCCTTCATTGACGTGGGAGGGATGAGCTTAGCGAAGTCACCCCATTGCCACTACTGCAAACACATATTCCTTTACTTCTCTTGAGTGCATCTCACTGCAAACCCGAAGCTACGGTCGTTACCGTATAGCGGGTTGACATAGCCCGAGTAGAACTCCAAGGAGCGGCCGTAGGTACGGGAGGCCGGACCTGCAGTCCAGTGGTAGCAGCCCGCAGAAACATCATACAGCTCACCTGAGGTGTTGTTGCGCCAGCCGCTTGCCGGAAAGAATATCTTAGAGCCTGTTTTACCGGGTTTACTATAAAACATCCAACCCTTATCCCAAGAACCGTCTACATTCCAATCGGAAGCGTTATTACTATTCTGCCCCGTAGTAGTGAAGCCTGTAAACGCATTTGGTGCAGGGACAGTGTAGCCCACAGGACTCGGGTCATACACCGTCTTTACAACGACATCGTCATTGGCGTTCGAAGACTTGTTATTAGCATTCCACAAGTTATTGTACCTTGCGTCCATTTCTTTTTTGATGTTGAATGTATGAGGATTTCTGATGTATTGCTTAATATCAGAAGTATTCAGTTCTTCTCCATGTTCTTTATAAGCAAACTTATATTTTGGGTCGTTGGTGAAGCAGTCTTTATCCTTATTGGCTGCTGTCCCATCGCTCGGCAGCATCGGATCTTTCCTTCCCCACTGGTAGTATGGGTTATTACCGTTCTTAATATCGTAGTCGGTATCCAACACTTTCTCATTTGACTTGAACACAAGGTCAACAGTCTTGCCACCGTCTTGTTTCAATCTTGCCTTCACTTCACGAGGAGCATACCACTCATTACCGAATCCGCACCATCCCAAATTAACCGGCATAAAGTTATAAGTCTTACTTTGGAAATTGGTGACCTCCACAGGATGCAAATCCCTTTCCGTTACCCAAATATGCCAGCTCCATAGGATTAGGCGGCCTCCATTGGCTTTTACGGCAATGATGGCATTACCGTTATGGATAGTTTCTTTCTTCACTGCAAAAGAAACATAATTATCTGCAAACTTAATATCGCTAATGAGATCCTTAGTGTCCTGCCAAATAAGGCAAGCATCCTTAATACCCTCTATTTCAGGCTTTTGGATATAGCTTATAGCACCTTGGAAATCAGAATATGCCCTCGTGTTAGTTGAGCCATTTTTAATACTATTCCCGTATACACAAGGGAACTTATAAGTACCCGGGTTGTGGATAACATAACAGTTGGCAGTACTCTGACCATTCGTAAGTGCTTCACCATGGATATCCACCATTGACAGGTCTACATTATTTTTCACCTCTCTTGCTTTCAAGATAATATCGCTCGTCTGCAACGTCTTTTCCTGTGCGGCAAAGGTGGCAGTATATGTCTTCGCTGTTAAATCTCCATTCTCTTCTTTTGTTTTGAGTGTTAAGAATTCGGGGTTTTCTGCTTTCCAAGTATTACCACCATCCATAGAGAACTCCATCGTCCACGGCATGAATTCCTCTTTCTCATCTATTTTTCTTATACTCTTCACAGTATAACTCAAATCTCCGCTACCGTCATACTTTGCTTCTCCTGACACAGCTGCTTCCAACACAAACGTAGTGTCTTTCTTCTCTTCCTGTTTAGGTTTTTCGGGGTCTGTCTTTTTACACGCCCAAGCCATTGCTGCAACGACTGCCACAGACAATACAATTCTAAATAAATGTTTCATAATGCTATATAATTTAAATTAACTACTTCAATATGTAGGAACATGATTATCCTATATCCTACAAATGAGCTGTAAGATATTCTGTATAAATATTTATTATAGTTATTACCCCCCCCTATGGGTAATATGGTGATTATTAGTTACTTCCGATTTGAAGTTGGAAGTAGTATCGATGAAGTAGTCTTTTATGATGTTATTACTTTTTCTCAAAGGTTTATATTCCAATGAGAACAAAAATAACATACCTATACAAAGTAAGAAGATATTGCCTACTGTCATCCTTTAATTGTTGTGAGGTGCAAAGATACAACAAATCTCCAAACCGTTCCAAATTTGTATGTTTTAGCGAAGTCAATCCATTGCAAATACATCCCTACTCTTTTTCTTGGGCGCATCTCAAAGCAACCCCGGAACCAAGACTGTCTCGCTCTGATTAAAATTCAAACCAACAACTTTACCGCCAGCCTGTTTCAAGCGTGTCTGCACCTCAAGAGGAGCATACCACTCATTACCGAAGCCACACCATTATTATCTTTTCCTCTGCGCTGCGAACCGGGAAAGAGTAAGAATAATAGTCACCAGCCAATGGAGAAACAATGTCTGATGTAAAGAACAAATACCTACCTATGTTAGCGCTCCTCGGACCTGCTGCCCAACACCAACCTTTCATTGAGAAGAAATAAATAATTCCTGAGCCATTTAATCTAAGACCTGATACCGGAAAAAATATAGTATTACCTTGTTTATTCGGTTTGGTATAAAAATACCATCCCTTATTAAAATCATCTTTGACATTAAACTTCGCTCTTTGTTCAGGAGTAACAGGATTACTTTCATCACCTACATTCTGTCCTGTAGTAGTAAACCCTGTGAAAGCATTGGAAGCCGGAAGAGAATATCCTACGGGGCTAGGGTCATATACACTCTTAATCACCAAATCATCATTAGGCACAGTCTTATCATTATCCGTACTCCACAGATTATAATACTGTCCGTCCATTTCAGGCTTTAAAGTATTGCTGCAATCCTTCGTACATTTTTTAACTTTTCTAAAAACGAAGGATTACGTTTAGCAGTAATCATATTATATTCTGATTGCATTTTAAGCCAAAAAGAAGATTCTATGCCTAACACGGCTTCAATAAGCAAGGCATATTCTGTTGATATGGCACGTTTTCCATGAAGAACCTCATTCAAAGAAGTATAAGGAATACCTGTTTGTTCGGAAAATTTTTTTTGAGAAATTCCGCGATATTCTATTTCTTCTTTTAGTATCTTACCCGGGTGCGTTGGTTCTAATGGTTCAATATTATTGGCAATCATTTTATCTTCAAATCCTTTCACTGTAATCATAACTTTTTTATTTATAGTGGTTTGATAATTCTAATATATTACACACCGTAACCAAATACTCATCTCCTTGCTCCTTAGCAGTAAATTCAATGCGGTATTGTTTATTTACCCTTATCGATGAAATTCCCGATTTATCCCCCTTTAATACCTCATAATTCAATGAATGTATATTGTATAATGATTCTATGGAGTCTTTAGTTTTTAAGATATTGATACGCTCTACATACTTACTCACTATTTCAGGTTGGTACCTATGTTTCTTATCGCTACTTTTGCCCTTTTCGTATAATTCTTGCAGGTACACCTCTTCAAATGTAACAATCATAACTACTGCTTTTATGAAACAAAGATACAGTTTTTATTTAATATCTTCACAAAAAGGAGAAGATGATATGTGAAATTTATTATATCTTCTTTTTATATATTTATCAGTTCGTAAATTACTAACCTCATAACCTTAAATTCTAATAAAACGTATAAACTATCATTCTATACCCTATTCTTTAAAGTATTTTCTTTTGTGATGTTAGAGATGATTGTAATGAAAGACTATTTGTAATATCATTAAACTGTGATAGTCAACGTTTCTCCTCTGCGCTGCGAACAGGAAAACCTAAACTATGGTACGTGCCGTGCAGTGGGAAGACGTAGCCCGAGTGGAAGTTAAAGGAGCGACCAAAGTCACTACGGCTAGGACCGGCAACCCAACAGAAGCCGTGCGCCGACACGGCGTACAACGAACCGGGATTGTAGTCGCGATAGCCCGAAGCCGGAAAGAACATCGTAGTGCCTGCTTTATTAGGTTTAGTGTAGAAATACCATCCTTTATCAAATGGAAATTTCACATTGAATTGTGCTAATTGTTCAGGAGTAAAAGGAGGATTAGGCCAATCGCCTGCATTCTGCCCTGTAGTAGTAAACCCCGTGAAGGCATTAGAAGCCGGGAGAGAATATCCTACGGGACTGGGGTCATACACACTCTTTATCACCTTATCATCATTAGCATCAGTCCTATCATTATCCGTACTCCACAGATTTAAATACTGTCCGTCCATCTCCTGCTTAATATTGAACTTATGAGGGTTACTATCTAATTACTAATTTAGGATTAGCATAATTCCTTGCTCAAATAGATAGGCAAAATGTACTCCGATAATTCTTTATAAATAATAATGAAAATCTTGTATATTAATTTCACTATAATTAAATTTATAAATAATATAATCAATATATTTTAGTATGAAAGAAGCAAAAACAATAGAGGAACAAATCGACCTAATGAAAAGTAGGAACATCAAAATTATAGATAAAGCAAAGGTAAAAGAATCATTACTAGATATTGGCTACTATAGACTAGGCTTCTTTTCATTCCCCTTTGAAAAAGGTTTTCCTTTCAAAAAAAGTGATATTATGTGTAGGGATCATATAGT
>JBQMXN010000029.1:0-6944 GCA_052173975.1 Candidatus Cryptobacteroides sp.
TTTTTTAATTTGGTATCAAGCGGAACAATTTTATTATTAACTTTTGCCCCTACACAGTGATTCCCGACTTCTGTATGAATACGATAGGCAAAATCAATAGGAATAGATCCTTTAGGCAAATTAATAACATCACCCTTGGGAGTAAAAACAAAAACCTCATCAGAAAATACATCTAACTTTAAAGCGTTTAAAAACTCTTTTGAATTGGAAGTATCTTGCCATTCCAAAAGCCGACGAAGCCAACTGATTTTTTGGTCAAAATCTTTCGTCCCTGCTTTATTCCCTTCTTTATATCTCCAATGGGCGGCTACACCATATTCTGAAATATGATGCATTTCCCAAGTACGGATTTGTATTTCGACAGGCTGTCCTTTTGTACCGATTACAGTTGTATGAAGAGATTGGTACATATTGGGCTTAGGTACAGCGATATAATCCTTAAACCGATTAGGCAATGGTTTCCAAAGGGAGTGCGCAATTCCAAGAACCGCATAACACTGAGGAATTGTATTTACGATTACACGCACTGCATATAAATCATAAATTTGAGATAAATCTTTATTATCTCGTTTCATTTTTTTATAAATACTATAAAAATGTTTGGGACGACCGGTAATAGTCGCTTTAATGCCCGCATCATTTATACTTTGATGAAGCACTTCCATAGTGTCATTTACGATTTCTTCACGAGCTTTGCGTTTCTGCCGCATTTGTCGGACAAGATCATAATACTCCTCAGTATGAAGATAATGAAAGCATAAATCTTCCAGCTCCCATTTGATATTATAAATACCCAGGCGATGGGCTAAAGGGGCATATATCTCCATGGTTTCTTTTGCGATGCGTATCTGTTTTTCACGTCTAAAAATGCCAAGTGTACGCATATTATGAAGACGATCGGCTAATTTTATAACTACTACACGAATATCCTGCGCCATAGCCAAAAACATTTTTCGAAAATTTTCCGTCTGCTGATCTTCTTTGTCTTTATAATGGAACTGTGACAATTTTGTAATCCCATCCACTATAAAAGCAACTTCATCCCCAAAAATACGGCGGATGTCTTCCAGCGTATACGCAGTATCTTCTACTACATCATGAAGAAGAGCTGCAATAATCCCTTGTGCATCAATTTCCAACTCTGCCAGAATATATGCCACTGCTAACGGATGAATAATATATGGTTCTCCAGTAGCGCGAATCTGTCCTTCATGTGCCTTTTGCGCGATTTCAAACGCATGCCGGATGGTTTCCATGCTTTGAGTTTCATGAATATATGTCTTTAATTTCTCCATCAGTTTGTTATATTCATGGCTCGTTTCAATCGAAAAATCTTTTTTACCTGATTCAATCTTTATATATTCATCCTGATGAATTAAAAACTCAGCTAAGGTTGACGCTGATGCGTCAGTACGAAGTGACTCTTCATTCAAATTGCGCGACAAAATATCTTGATGGTCAACTATATTCGTAATAGCCTGCTTAAGAGTCCCTCTTCTATCACTCACGTAATCCCAACTCCTTATTTTCTATATTTTCTATAAATAGACGATGATAATAAATCAAGTTTTTTATTTATAACCTTTCTCTGGTAATAGTCAACGCCATTCCTATTGAAACGATATAGTATATTCAACTCTTCAAACACTGACAAGGCGGTACATAAACACTGCCTGCTATATTTCCCCTCAAAAGACCGTTTTAATCTGTTTTGTATCTCAAATACAGCCACAGATTTACTATTAGGAATCAATTCTCTTAGACGAACAAACACATCGATCAGAAAATCTCTGGTTAAAAAATAGTCTTTTACCGGTCTGATATCTTTACAGATCAACTGGACATGTTCACCGTACCAATCATGAATTTCCGGTTCATATACAATATCTACAATATCTCCCGGGCAACAGGGGTCTTTATCTCCTATCCCCCAAAAAATAGCTTCTACTGGTTCACGATTTTGTGATAATCTGCACTTAAAATGTTTACGATCATTTCCTATTCGTCGGGCAGTTTCCACAAAAACCCTGAAACTGGCAAACAGAGGCTTAGGATTATCGCTGCCATAAGGTTCTAACAAATCTAATGAGCGAATAAATTCTATATTTACTTCATCCAAAGGTAAAGATTCTTCTAATTCCAGTACAGGTATCCTGTCATCCACAGTTATAATCCCTTTTGCGTAATCATTAATCCGCTTCCTAAACTCGGAAATTCTCTCTGCAGGAATGCTGAAACCTGCTGCCATTTTATGCCCACCATACTGGATAAGAAATCCTGCCATTTTTTCCAAAGCCTCATGTATATTAAAAGCGGAAATGCTTCTGCAAGACCCCTTTCCAACTCCATTCCTGACTGTTATAACCAATACTGGACGATGATATAACTCAAGTATACGCGATGCTACAATTCCTATAACACCGGGATGCCAGTCTTTTCCGTCAATAACAAGTACCAGATCATCTTGAATTTGCAGTTCAGCAATCCGCTGCAATGCCTCTTCATAAATCTCACGTTCAATATGCTGCCGCTCGATATTGGTGTCACATAATATCTGTGCAAGTGCTTCAGCCTCCTCCCCAGACTCAGTAGTCATCAATTCCACACCATATTTCGCATGAGTAATACGACCGGCTGCATTCAATCGTGGTGCAAGCCCAAAAGAAATGTAATCCGCATGAAGAATTTCTTTCGTATCTTCATTCACAAGACCGGTAATACGGAGAAGTGCCGATAAACCCTTTATAGGAGTCAAAAGAAAACGTGCCATACCTTCTTTGACAAGTATCCGATTTTCCCCTGTTAAAGATACCACATCCGCAATAGTCCCCAACGCTACCAATTCTATATTTTCCTTATAATCTTCATTATATAATTCTTTATAAATACCACGGCAAAGAGTGAATGCTACTCCGCATCCAGCTAACTCCTTATATGGATAAGGACAGTCCTCCTGATGTGGATTCAATACAGCTACACAATCAGGCAATACCTTTGGCGGCTGATGATGATCCGTGATGATAATATCCAAAGACTGTGGCGCTTCTGCCACTAAATCTGCAGAACTGATACCGCAGTCTACAGTAATTAAAAGAGAAACTCCTTCTTCGGACAATTTGTTTATAGCGTCACGGTTTAAACCGTAGCCTTCTTCCTCGCGCAACGGAATATAAAAATTTACATCTGCCCCCAATTTTCGCAGGCATCTTACACAAATAGATGTAGACGTAATACCGTCAACATCATAGTCCCCATAAATAACTATTTTTTCTTTTAAATCAATTGCTTGAATAATGCGTCCAACTGCTTGCTGCATGCCTTTCATAAGAAAAGGATCAGACAGATTGTCTAATGTATCATATAAGAAATGTGTTAATTTCTCTTCCGTGGAAATACCGCGACGCATCATAATACGCGCAGTACCCTCAGGTATATTATTTAAATTGAAAAAGTCAGGGACAGCAACCTTCTCTTCTGATGATGCCCCACGAAATACCCAACGAGGTTTTATTTTCTCTGGTGTCATAATATATCCCCAAATTCATTTATTTTCATTATTCTATCATTTTTTATTCTCATTTTCTATATTATATTATCATTATCAAAAAAGAGATTCCCATAGAATAGTTCTAAAAATCAAGAACTGCCATTAATGTTTTACGTTTCACTGTAAATAAAATATCTCCCTGAATATTGTATAAATTCAAGGAGACATTGATTTGTTTATTCTATGGATGAATATATCAATTCCAGACCTCTTTCATGATATTCTTATACTCCTGATTCAGATGATCCACAATAACATCCAAAACTACACGTACAACTTCCGGATCAAAACTTTCATTTGTACTTGGCAGACAGGCATCTAAAAATACAGCACCATTCTCCGCAACCACATACTTAAATACTTTATAACTTCTGTTCAATCCATTCAGATATTCGCCAAACTTAACATGATTGTCTTCTTTAACAAGTCCTGCACCAACCTGCACACGAATAATCGTATAAATCGTACTGTCAGTAATAATTATAACCGGCAGTGTCTGTCCCTCCACCTGAATATTAGATTGGAACACAATTGTATCCGCTTCATCATTAGATGCATCTCGACGGAAAAAAGTAAGCTTATTATCATCCAAATATTTCTGGAATTTTGCCGCCTTTAGATTTACTCTTTTTTCTTCTGCCATTTCAAAATCCTCCATAACTAAGAATTTAAACTTTTAACTCTCTTTCATTTTATACTGTACATACATTTTTTTCTACCGTAAATCTTTAACTCACATATAGTATACTAAATATATTCCAAATATATTCTCCAAAGAGGTCTCAGATGAACCACTATGATTATATGTCCTTAGCGATGCAGGAAGCAAAAAAGGCTCTCATTTCCAGAGAAATCCCTATCGGTGCCATAATAGTTTTGCATGACTCTGTGATTGCTGCTGCGCACAATCAATGTGAAAACAGGAGCGATCCCACTGCCCATGCAGAGATACTTGCCATAAAAAAAGCTTCTGCAATATTAGGAAACTGGCGTTTGACTGGATGTAGCCTTTATGTTACCATAGAGCCATGTCCAATGTGTGCCGGAGCAGCGGTAAATGCTCATCTTTCCTCAATTATCTATGGTGCACCCAATCCACGGTATGGAGGAATTGATTCCAAATTCCGTATTGTGCAAAATCCCTTTAACCATGCGGTTTCAGTAATCCGCGGAGTTTGCCAAAGTGAATGTCAACAATTAATGGATGAATTTTTCGATGATAAACGTCATTTATCCATGTGATAATTGTATTATGGAGCGGTATCGAAGTGGTCATAACGAGGCTGACTCGAAATCAGTTGTACAGCAATGTACCGTGGGTTCGAATCCCACCCGCTCCGCCACAAAGAGTTTCTTTCTATGAGAGTAGCTCTTTTTTATTTTATATTTTTTACATATACATAGTACTAATGTTATAATAAATTAATCGTCATTACAATAGGAGGATTTAGCGTGTTTCATCATAAACTAATTACTGCTGTTACCGTACTTTCCCTGTCATTTTGTGGAAATACCGCATTTGCCAAAACAATTCTGTTTGTACCGCAAGATGATAGGCCGGTCAGTTTTGCCTATACTGTTTCTACAGCAGAAAAAGCAGGATATACAGTTCTCACTCCCCCGAAGGCTTTCCTTTCAGGTAAAAGTTATCAAGGTCTTCCTGAAAGAATCTGGACATGGATTGATCAGAATATTGACCAGGCTGATGTTGCCATTTTATCTACTGACACCTTAATTTATGGTGGATTGGTTGATTCGCGCAAACATAATGAAGATTTAAAAACACTTCAATACAGAGAAAATAAAATACGCAATTTACATATTTCCCATCCAAATATTCCGCTTTATGCATTTGGCACTATTATGCGAACCCCTTATGCATCCAGTGGCGGAGTAGAGCCTTATTATTACAGTGATTACGGTACAGACATTTATCGTATAGCGGCTTTACAGGATAAACAAGATACCAATTCCATTACTGCAGAAGAAACGGCAGAATTACTTTCCTTAAAATTGACAGTTCCTACCGAATATCTTCAAGATTGGTTCCGCAGACGCACAAAAAATAATTTAATTAATAAGCAGCTCTTAAAAGATGCAAAAAATGGTGTATTTGCTTATTTTTGTGAAGGTCATGACGATAACAGCAAAAATTCTCAGACAAACATGGAAGCACGTTATCAGGAGAAAGATACCACTACGCTAAAAAATAATATTTTTGGCTCGTTTCCCGGCGCCGATCAACTCGCTCTGCTCCTTATCGCACGCTACCATGTGGAAAGCAATAAACTCCATCCAACTTTTGGTATTCTCTATCCCTTGGGACGCGGTGAAGATACTATCCCGTCTTATGAAAATCAACCGATAGGAAAAACCATTGCTGAGCATATTCATGCTGTTGGCGGCAGCATCTCACAAAAGCAGTCACCGGACATCATGCTTGCGGTTAATACCCCGCTTCTTTCCACAGGAGAATCCGGGCAATTCAGCAACTTTGGAATGATGAAACAAAGCACTACGGACTTTATAACACAAATAAAATCCACTATCGATCGAGGTATCAGCCTTTCTATTGTGGATGTATATTTCGCTAATGGATCTGACAACACTCTTATGAATCTCATAGTAAAAAATAATCTACTGTATAAAGTATCTTCCTATAACGGTTGGAATACAGCAAGCAATACTATCGGATATGCAATCGCACAGGCTATTCTCGCCCCATATATGACCCCACAGGATCATAAAAACATGCTTACAGAACAATATATTGATAACTGGGCCTATCAAGCCAACATACGAAAAGGTATTATCCGCTTTGCGGAAAGTAAACATATCAAGGGGAAAATTACGCCGGAAGTAAAAGAAGAAATGATTGCATCTCTGCAAGATTTTGCTAAGAAAAAGTTAAACTTAAATCCCCGAACTATCTCTGCTGATTTCCCTTGGAACCGTTTTTTTGAAATTAATGCACTTGTCTCCAACACTCCCAAATATCCGCTTTATCTGACTGCTGCAGAAAAATACAGAAGATTTGAAGAGGAACAAAAAAAGAAAGCTGCTGAAGAAAAGTCTAAAAAAGAATCTGCAGTAAAAGGGAAAAACGGACTCCTAAAGAAAGATACTATATCCAATGATTCGGAAAAAAATGCTTCACAAATTATCATTCATTAATTAATCATGTAAAAGCCTGATAACAGATACAATCATTTTAATCTGTTATCAGGCTTTTATCTTAACCCAACGATCCATTAAACAGGTCAATCATGAGACGACTAATCTGTACCTTTTCCATATAAGTGAAGTTTCCTAATATTCGTTTAGGCCAGACTTTATCATGTTGCCGGATCAGAATGGAAAGACAAACATTACCTTAACTTGCAGCACCTGTTTGAAT
>JBQMXN010000030.1:0-6396 GCA_052173975.1 Candidatus Cryptobacteroides sp.
AAAGGACTGAAAATCCTTGTGTCCCCGGTTCGATTCCTGGTGGCACCACTTTGAAAATACTTCAAAATTGGAGAATCCCTGAAATACAGACGTTTCAGGGAGTTTTTCTTTTCTACAAAATCCCACTTTTTTAGCAAAATCAGGCAGTTCGTCGGCCTAATTCGTGGTTATTTTTTTGGTGGAACAAACTTGCGTCTGGTAAAGGGAAAGACGAGTTTATTGAAATGACAAAAGGATTTTGAGTACCTACTTTTCAACTTTCAATCGTTCTTTTACTTCTCCTCTGCGCTGCGAACAGCAAAAGCCCATCCATGAGCATTATTATCTAATGGTAGAATAAATCTGTCGCTAAATCCAAAATGGAAAGAATTTATACCGCTTGCCACAGTAACTGACCACGCATGTCCGGTATAATTAACTTGTTCAACTTTTCCCTTATTAACTTCCCTGCATCCAACCCTTTTGTAAAAAGTAGTTATTGTTTTAGAAGAATTAGTATATAAATACCATCCATTGTCAAATGGAAATTTAGCATTTACTTTATCAGGAGTAAGAAGAGCATTCCAAGCACCTACTTGCTGTCCTGTTGTGGTGAACCCCGTGAAAGCATTGGATGCCGGGAGAGAATACCCTACAGGACTAGGGTCATACACACTCTTGATAACCTTATCATCATTATTATCAGTCCTTTCATTATCCGTACTCCACAAGTTATAGTACTGTCCGTCCATCACAGCAGAAAGTAAAACGTTATGTAGTTTCTCCACATAACTTGCAATTTGACGATTTTCCTTATAATTAGGTTGTCTACTAACGTAGACGAAGCCGCAGCCGACTAACGCGCCTGCTGAAATCTCAAAAAGAAGATTGGCAGCGTCACAGCCGCCGACCAATCCCTGCTCACCACTTCCTCGCCTCCGCTTGTCAGAACATTGGAAGCATACGCTTCCCTTGTCTAAAAGCGAACGTCGAGTATCTTCACCCTGCTTCCGCACTTCTCCTCTGCGCTGCGAACAGCAAGAGCCAAACTTCTTCTACTATGTGTAATAGGAATAATAACTTTTGAATTAAAAGTTAAAAATATTGAAAAATTTCCTGCTGTAATTGTATATGCATGCCCTTGCAAACCAAATTCTTTAACTTCTCCTGAATATTCAAAACGTATCCCTTCTGTAGGGAAATAGAAAAGATTTCCGTTCTTGCCTGGTTTCGTATAAAAATACCATCCATTGTCAAAAGGCTGTTTTACATTAAACTCATCAGGATTGCCAGGAGTCTTTCCTGTTCCTGCATTCTGCCCTGTTGTGGTGAACCCTGTGAAGGCATTAGAAGCCGGGAGAGAATATCCTACCAATAAACATGTCTTAAAGTGCAAGCCCTGAGAAAACCTTAATCAACAGAAACGCTCCTTTTATTTCAAATGTCTGGAAATGATCATCAAAATGCAAAATTACCCATAATATTAAAAATAACAAATATATAGCGATGGAATTGAGTTCTTTTGTTCTATTTGCTATTAAAAGAGTACCAATAATGTTTAGAATTATACGAAACAAAGACTTTTATTCTGGTTTTCGGATAATTAGTTGTAATTTTACATTTATGAATAGAAATGTTTTTACTGATATGATAATATAGTAGTCATCATAACATGGACTTGAATACTCTGATAGCAGAATGTACCGCATACGATTTTAAGTTGATGCTGGAAGAAAAGAAACCCAAGAGCTGGTTGAAAAGCGTAAGTGCCTTTGCCAATGGTCTTGGCGGATCTCTTTTCTTTGGCATTGATAATGATGGTATTGCCAGAGGTCTTGATGATGTACAGCATGTGTGTGAAGCTATCAGTAGTAAAATTCATGACTATATGGATCCCTTACCGGAGGTGGATTTAATTCCTCATGTTGCAGATGGTTCACACATCTTGCAGCTCAAAGTCAATACAGGGCATTATACCCCATATTACTATATTGGCGATGGTCAGCGTATTGCCTTTGTTCGTATTGGTGGCGAGAGCTTACCAGCAACAGCAGAACAAATGGTACGATTGATACTTAAAGGTTCTAACAAAACTTTCGATTCTATACATACAGATTATAATGCGGAGGATTACTCCTTTACAATATTGGCAAATGCTTTCAAAGACCGCACCAAACAAGAATGGGACAAGAAATATCTTTTATCGTTTGGATTAGTAACTGGTACAAACCTTACGAATGCTGGTGCATTGTTTGCCGATGACTGCCCATTGTGGCAATCTCGCCTATACTGCACACGTTGGAACGGGAAGGAAAAGGGTGATGCTATCAATGATGCAGAGTTTACTGGAAATGTACTCATGCTACTTCGTGAAGCCATGAACTTTGTAAAATCCAATACAAAAAAAGGCTGGGAGAAGTTACCTGATGGGCGAAAGAACAAGCCTGAATATGCAGAACGTGCTATTCTCGAAGCTATGGTCAACCACTTCATCCATCGTGACTATACTGTTATTGGTGGCGAGGTGCATCTTGATATCTACGATGACCGTCTCACAATCACGTCCCCTGGTGGAATGTACAATGGTATGCTGATTCAGGACTTAGACATCGCTGACATTTCTTCTGAAAGACGTAACCCAATACTTGCAAATATCATGGCCCAACTGGACTATATGGAGAAAAGAGGTAGTGGACTCACACGTATCTGCAACGAGACCAAAGCATTGGATGGATATAGGGAAGAACTGAAACCTGTTTTCAAATCCACTCCAACTCAATTCCAGACTATCATCTTTGCCTCCAGAGACATAACAAATGTCGGAGATAATGACGGAGATGTGTCGGAGACGAAAATTACTGAGCGTCAACAGAAAATACTGAATCTCATCAAAGAGTCTCAAACAATTAGTGGTCGCCAAATGTCGGAGAAGCTGTCGGTGAGCCAACGCACAATAGAACGAGACCTTTCCGCCTTGCAAAAGAGTGGAATTCTGAAGCATGAAGGCAAGGATAATGATGGAGTATGGGTAGTATTATTTTAGGAATGGTATTTCTTTAATTCTCCCCCCCCCCTATCAAAGCACCCCTGCGCAAAGATAAAGCACACAACAACATACTCAAAACAAAACGGCAAAAATTATAAACAAAACAACTACTCAGGCTTACTAAAAAATAAATTTTTAGTAGCCATAAGCCGCAGCCGACTAACGCGCCTGCTGAAATCTCAAGAAGAAGATTGACAGCGGACACAAGCCGCCGACCAATCCCTCACACCACTTCCTCGCATCCGCTCGTCAGAACAGCGGACTTGGAAGCATACGCTTCCCTTGTCTAACGGCGAACGTCGAGTATCTTCACCCTGCTTCCGCACCTCTCCTCTGCGCTGCGAACAGCAAGAGCCAAACTTCTTCTACTATGTGTAATAGGAATAATAACTTTTGAATTAAAAGTTAAAAATATTGAAAAATTTCCTGCTGTAATTGTATATGCATGCCCTTGCAAACCAAATTCTTTAACTTCTCCTGAATATTCAAAACGTATCCCTTCTGTAGGGAAATAGAAAAGATTTCCGTTCCTGCCTAGTTTCGTATAAAAATACCATCCATTATCAAAAGGAAATTTTACATTAAAATAGTCAGGATTGCCGGGAGTATTTCCTGTTCCTGTATTCTGTCCTGTTGTAGTAAACCCCGTGAAAGCATTAGAGGCCGGAAGAGAATACCCTACGGGACTAGGGTCATACACACTCTTGATAACCAATTCATCATTATATTCAGTCTTATCATTATCCGTACTCCACAGATTTATATACTTTCCGTCCATCTCAGGCTTGAGATTAAACTTATGAGGAGGGGCCGGGGAGGAAAAGTAATATAAAATAATTTTACAAACGAGACAAGAGTTCATTAGCAGAGTACTCTGTTAACTTACTCACTGCGAACCATTTTTTCCCAAGATCTTTAATTGATGCTCCGAAGTGATAGACCTTATCATCGATAATCAGGAAGCGATCATGAGCATTTTTGAAAACTTTTATATCTATTGCCGGATATTGACTATTATGCTTTTCAATATCCAACTCAAAAGACTTACTTATCTGCATTGTATAAATCGTAGCTTCCACTCCATCAGTACGTTTATTGAGCATCGTCAGTACAGTATCATCAACATAATTATCAATAAGTACAATTCTTTTCTTTGCTTTCCTAATACAATCACAGACAAAAGAATAGGCATCATAAGTTTGACCTTGAAAAAATATCCCTTGCTTATACGACTTACTTTCCTCAAATTTTGCAAAAAGAAGTTTAAATTTTTCATCATTCTCCAATAACTTACGATCTACCTGTGTAAGATGCTGAAGAATACTAGCATTTGAAAGCATCGAATGACGCATTTCTACAAATGCTTCCATAATTTTGATACTTACTTGCACCGCAGTTTTAGTATGAAGGACAGAGAAAGCATTGCCACTCCTTGCTCTGTAAAAGCATATGGCAATTTTATGGAATGTTTAAGGCTCTCGAACCGGTCGCAATTTGCGACTAGTTCATCTCTCTCCTCTTTTGTCAACTGAAACCTAAAAGATATCGGAAATCTTTCAATATTTCTTCGAACTTGCTCATTAAGACGTTTGGTATCTACCCCATACATATTTGCTAAATCTCTATCAACTATTATTTGCATCCCTCTTATTGATATAATTCTATTCTCAGAAACAATAGAAAGCACACATAACCGATTGCAATTTCTGATCGATTCAACTGATTGTATGTTAGCCTGTGTAAACATAAAAGTTTTAAATTAGAAAATTAATAAAATATCTCCGACGCTATATATCTATTTCTTTCCCACACCTAAATTACGAAACCTTATAACCATAAATACCCCCTGAAACGTAAAAGATACGTTTTCATAGATAAAAAACATATAAACTATCATTTTACACCCCATTCTTTAAAGCGTTAATCTTCTTGTGTGTTATAGTGGTTTGCAATGTGCGACTGTGTAATCCATGACATCATAAATGGAGGGGACCCACGCCATGCGTGGGAAGGATGAAGTGCAGCGGAAGTCAGCACATTTCAATTCCTACAACACACCTCCATTTCTTCTCCTCTGCGCTGCGAACAGAATGACTATTAGTTTTAGGATCAGTATCAATAGGAAAAATAAAATTTATATCAAATGCCAATTCTATTGCTCTCCCACCATTTTCTACGCCTGCTGTCCAACAGTAGCCGGCCGCCGACACGTATTCCAACGAACCGGTAATGAAGCTGCGAGAGCCGCACGCAGGGAACCAAAAGATATTGCCTTGCTTATTCGGTTTTGTATAAAAGTACCATCCTTTATCAAAACCATCTTTGACATTGAATTTTGCTCTTTGCTCGGGGGTAGGAGATTGGTTAGGATTGCCGATATTCTGCCCTGTTGTGGTGAACCCCGTGAAGGCATTGGAAGCCGGAAGAGAATATCCTACGGGGCTGGGGTCATACACACTCTTTATCACCACCTCATCATTAGCATATAGTCTATCATTATCCGTACTACACAGATTATAGTACTTTCCGTCCATCTCTAACTTGATATTGAACTTATGAGGGTTACGGATGTACTCCTTAATATCATTAGTATTCAAGCCTGTGTGTTGGAAGGCATATTGTGTATCCGTAGTGAAGCACTCCTTATCTACATCACCAATACCATTACCCGGCAGCATAGGGTCCTTTCGGCCCCACACAAATATTAACTACAAAGGGGCAATATTAAAAATGTAGATTAGAAATAGATATCCCAAGCGAAAGTGGTAGTACGAAGAGATATACAAATGCCGTAGTAATATGACAAAACCAGAAAATACAAAATAATTAATAGAAAGAAGATAAGAAAGATATAAAGTACGTTTTCGTATATAATAAAATACGAATCTTAAGTGTTGTAAAATTGCAATTTTCTCCAAAGCTACACACTATTTGCAATTTCATCCAATTCATATTTTAATTCCTTCTCCTCTGCGCTGCGAACAGGAAAACCTAAACTATGGTACGTGCCGTGCAGTGGGAAGACGTAGCCCGAGTGGAAGTTAAAGGAGCGACCAAAGTCACTACGGCTAGGACCGGCAACCCAACAGAAGCCGTGCGCCGACACGGCGTACAACGAACCGGGATTGTAGTCGCGATAGCCCGAAGCCGGAAAGAACATCGTAGTGCCTGCTTTATTAGGTTTAGTGTAGAAATACCATCCTTTATCAAATGGAAATTTCACATTGAATTGTGCTAATTGTTCAGGAGTAAAAGGAGGATTAGGCCAATCGCCTGCATTCTGCCCTGTAGTAGTAAACCCCGTGAAAGCATTGGAAGCCGGAAGAGAATATCCTACGGGACTGGGGTCATATACACTCTTTATCACCACA
>JBQMXN010000031.1:0-6313 GCA_052173975.1 Candidatus Cryptobacteroides sp.
CATCAGGCATCACCATAAAGTCCATCTCCTTTAAGAACATTTATTTCAAAGGAGAGCATTCTTTGGGAACAAAGGGTGATGATACTTGGACGGTGGACCAAACACACAAGAGAGACTTTACTCTCGCGCTGAACTACTCTTCTGATGGGACAGCAGGAAAAGACATCACGACTCCTAACAACACTTTCTTCTTATTACCACAAGCTCTACCTTCCGAGGCTGTATTGGAAGTGACGATGATGATTAACGGGCAACTGAAAACACTAAAAAAAGCTATCAATGGGAAGACTTGGAAACAAGGAGAGAAGATTGTATATAATCTATCGTCTTCTACGATAACACAAGAGACGTTTACTCTTGAGGCAGTTACAACAGGAAGCGCTAATTACGATGGAACAGGGAATATTTCGTATACTGTAAAAAGTACTAAAAAGGATGGATTCGGGAACTCCTCTTTCGTACCGTGGACGATGGAGTTCTCAACAGATAATGGAGCACACTGGACAACAAACAAACCCGACTTCATCAATCTAACCACACAGGAGAATAACGGGGATTTAACAGCGAAGAGTTACACGGCTACTTTCGCACCACAAACGAAAATAACAGAACAAAGTAGCAGTAAAATACTAAAAGCACGTACAATACTAAATGATGTGGACCTTGCGCACAGAGATGTATTAGGTAACGAGCATCACAACGGACAGACTACAGCTAACTGCTATGTCATTCATAACCCGGGAACGTACAAGTTTCCTGCCATCTACGGGAATGCAATGAAGAATGGACAAAAGAATGAAAGAGCGTACAAGAGTTCAAAACAAGGACAGCAATATATACTCTCGCCGTTTATAAACGCTTATGGGCAAGGCATTACTAAGCCGCAGATTGATGGTATTACTAATGCCTGTCTTATCTGGCAGGACACGAAAGACTTGATTAGTGAGATTAAGTACGAGAATAATTACGTATCGTTTGCTGTTAAGAAAGAGACTATCCATAACGGAAATGCCATCATTGCTGTAAGAGATGCTTCCAACACCATCCTATGGAGTTGGCACATTTGGATAACGGAAGAAGACTTAACACCCGTAGAAATTACCAATCATCAAAATGTGAACTACAACATTCTTCCGGTAAACCTAGGGTGGTGCGCATTAGGTAGTAGTAGTACTTATTGCGCTTCACGAGAAGTAAAAGTAAGAGTTAAACAGGCAGAAGGAAGCAATAAAACGAAAGAGATTACATTTACTCAGAGGGAGCACAATGTTGTTGTTAGTAGTAATGGGGGAAACTGTACGTTCTACCAATGGGGACGTAAGGACCCGATGCTGCCAAGCAATGGATTCGGTAATGTAGATAAGAAGTGCTATCCGGGAGAAACTCAATATGCCTTCGTAAAAGACAAAATGGGTACTTCTGGCATTACAGAATATATCAAATTTCCTCACAAATTCAATATTAATTGGGAAATGGATGGACAGTATTCAAATCTGTGGAGTACGGATAATGATAAGACTGATGCGAATGATGATGTGGTAATTAAGACTGTATACGACCCCTCACCGGTAGGATTTACCCTCCCGGCTTCTAATGCTTTCACTGGGTTCACCACAACAGGAGAAAATGTATATAATCAACCTGATTTATTAAATGTCAAAGGGAATTTTAATAAAGGATCGTATTTCTATACTAAACCAGATAAACAGGGAGGTACTATTTTCTTCCAAGCTACCGGATGGCGCAGCCCGGGGTCTGCTTCTTTGGGTGCCGTTTCTTCGAGCGGTTACTACTGGGTAGCAGGACCATACAGTAAACAACACTACTGGGGAACAAATACATACAGTATGCGCGACGGTAATTACTTTTACTTCTTCTCACGTGGCATCTACCCAATTAATAATCACCGCCGTGCTTACGGGTTTGCTGTGCGCTGCGCTGCAGAAAAGCAGTAGGAGGATAGTATAGGTGTTAGATGATTGGAAGTACTCCAACATCACAATAATGAAACGCTTTGAAGTACGCAGGGAGGGGTAAGATACCCTCCCTGCGTTGTTTGACAGGAGTGACGACGTGCTATGCCGTTGTCACTCTTCATCTTTATTTTTCAGCAGGCGCACCCAAGCGGCTGCGGCTTTTCCCTGAGCAGACGGAGCGAGGGACTTTGAAAAAGACTTCCGGTTTTTTGGGAGGCGACGACCGAAAAAGTTATATTTTACAAACTTTTTCAAAGTCCCGAAGCGAGGATGCGAACGGGGGTATAATTATTTTTAGTATCTTTGGAGTATGGAAAATTTGATTGAAATAAGGGATGCAAGTCGTAAGGACGCGGTTTTTATTGCAGGGAATGTGATGGCAGCTATGGGGTTTCCGGAGATGTCGGATAAAAATCGTTATGAGTTTTTTGAAATTCATACTGCTTTAACGGCAATTTGCCGGCGGGAGGATACACTTTATAGTTGGCGTAGGACGAGGGTGGCGATGGCAGGTGATAAAAGGGTTGGAAGCATGACGGCTTATAACGGAGGGCTTTACAGGGAGTTGAAGTCACTTACTTGTAAGTTGTTATGTGAGTTCGGCGAAACTTTATCCGAGGTTGCACGCGAGTTGATAGAGAGTGATGAGGAAACGACAGATGGGGAATTTTATTTGGATTCGCTTGCGGTGTTGCCTGAGTTTCGTAAGCACGGTATAGGGACGATGTTGCTGAAAGATGCCGTGCAAATAGGTAAAAGTACCGGTTTCCAGAAGGTTACGTTAATAGTGGATAGGGAGAAGCCACGTATTAAGGCGTTATACGAACGAATCGGTTTTCAAAGGTTTGGCGAGATGATGTTCTTCGGGACTTGCTATGACAGAATGCTTTTGCCGGTGCAAAATAAAAAATAATAGAGGCTGAAAATAAATTCAGCCCCTATTTGAAAATTACAGTCCTAATTTCTTAAAAAAATCGTTCCCTTTGTCGTCCACGAGGATAAATGCAGGGAAGTCTTCGACTCTGATTTTCCAAACCGCCTCCATACCGAGTTCAGGATATTCCACACATTCTATGGATTTGATACTTTCGTATGAAAGCACTGCGGCAGGACCTCCGACAGTACCAAGGTAGAAACCTCCGTTACTCTTGCAGGCATCCGTGACCTCTTGTGTTCTGTTGCCTTTGGCTATCATTATCATGCTGCCGCCGTTTTTCTGGAATAAATCTACATACGGGTCCATTCTGTTTGCCGTAGTAGGGCCCATAGAGCCGCAAGGCATTCCTTCCGGAGTTTTTGCAGGACCGGCGTATAGGACAGGGTGATTTTTGAAGTAATCAGGAAGCGGCTCTCCCCTATCGAGTTTTTCTTTCAACTTGGCATGGGCTATATCGCGAGCAACTATAATAGTACCGTTCAGTTTAAGACGGGTAGAAACAGGATATTTTGTCAATTCTTTAAGAATTTCCGACATAGGTCTGTCCAAATCTATATTTACCCCCTCTCCGTCGCCTGCACCGCGTAATTCTTCCGGGATTAAACGCGAAGGGTTGTCATCCAATTTTTCAATCCAGATACCGTCTTTGTTGATTTTGGCTTTGATATTTCTGTCGGCAGAGCAGCTTACTCCCAATCCGATAGGACAACTTGCTCCGTGACGCGGCAAACGTACTATCCTTATATCGTGAGCTAAGTATTTGCCACCGAACTGTGCTCCGAGTCCTATCTTACAAGCCTCTTTGTAGACTTCTTCTTCAAGGGCTATATCACGGAAAGCCCGCCCCGTTTCGTCTCCTGTTGTCGGCAAACTATCATAATAGTGCGTAGAAGCAAGTTTGACTGTAAGAAGATTTTTCTCCGCAGATGTGCCTCCGATTACGAATGCGATATGATAAGGAGGACAGGCAGCCGTACCGAGAGTTTTCATCTTCTCTACCAAGAACGGTACTAATGTGGCAGGATTTAACACTGCTTTTGTCATTTGGTACAGATAAGTCTTATTAGCTGATCCGCCGCCTTTTACTACGCAAAGGAATTTATACTCCATACCCTCCTCCGCTTCAATATCGATTTGCGCAGGAAGATTGCATTTGGTATTAACTTCCTTGTACATATCCAAAGGAGCATTCTGGCTGTAACGAAGATTTTCTTCCGTATATGTTTTAAATACGCCTTTTGACAACGCCTCTGCATCATCGTAACCGGTCCAGACCTGCTGACCTTTTTCTCCGTGAATTATAGCCGTACCGGTATCCTGACAGAATGGCAATTTACCCTTTGCAGCGACCTCTGCATTCTGCAAAAATCTCAATGCCACATATTTATCATTCGACGAGGCTTCCGGATCGTTTAAAATTTTGGCTACCTGTTCGTTATGTGCAGGACGCAACAAGAAATTGACATCCCTGAATGCAGCATTGGCAAGCATTGTAAGTCCTTCCGGAGCGATTTTAAGAATAGGCTTTCCCTCAAACTCGCCCAAAGAGATATACTCCTTCGTTAAAAGATAATATTCAGCGGTATCCGGTCCCAACTGAAACATAGGTGCATATTTAAAATCCATATAATAATTGTTTATGTTGTTTTTCTATATATCGTCATCACTGACAGGAGTAAAATTACCGCTCCCCGCCTGCATCAGATAATGTTTCATAAATTCGTCCAAATCTCCGTCCAGCACTCCCTGAGTATCCGCAGTAGAATATCCGGTACGCAAATCTTTCACCATCTTATAAGGGTGCAGCACATAACTCCTGATCTGAGAGCCCCATTCTATACGTTTCTTCGATCCTTCTATTTCCGCCTGCTTCTCTTTGCGTTTTTTGAGTTCCACATCATAAAGACGAGATTTAAGTATTCTCAACGCATTCTGCCTGTTGTCCTGTTGCGAGCGCGATTCCGTATTTTCCACCACTATACCCGACGGAATATGCTTCACACGCACTCCTGTCTCCACTTTATTCACATTTTGACCGCCGTGTCCTCCTGAACGGAAAGTATCCCACTCCAAATCTCCTGCATTGATTTCTATATTGATCGTCTCGTCCACCAACGGATACACGAATACCGAAGAAAAAGTCGTTTGGCGTTTCCCCTGAGCATTGAACGGTGAAATACGTACCAACCTATGCACTCCGTTTTCCGCTTTCAGATAACCGTAAGCATACTCCCCCTCTACCTGAATAGTCGCAGATTTTATACCAGCCTCATCCCCCTCTAACAAATCCGTAACCGTCACTTTCAATCCGCTCCTCTCCCCCCAACGCACGTACATCCTCATAAGCATTGAAGACCAATCATTTGATTCAGTCCCGCCTGCCCCGGAATTAATAGTCAGTATCGCTCCGAGATTATCGCCCTCCGCTCCCAACATATTCTTTAGTTCAAGCCCTTCCATCTTTGTTTCCGCTGCCTTAAATGCCTCCTCCAACTCCATCGCTTCCGGCGTAACCGTATTTTCATCCTCACCCGTAACGCTCTCTGCAGCAAAGTCATACAGCACCTCCAAATCCTCCACGGCCGACCAAGCTTCATCAAATCCCGTCACCCAAGCCTTAATTCCGTTCATGTTTTTCAAAAACGCTTCCGCAGCCTTCGGGTCATCCCAAAAACCGCCCTCCTCCGTCTTTTTCTGCAATTCCTCTACCTGAGCGCGCTTCCCGACAATGTCAAAGACACCTCCCCAACGTCTCCAAACGCTGATGCAGAGCCTCTATCTGTTCTTTATTTATCATTTAGCCCTCCATTTTAAAATTTTACAAATTTAACAATAATACCACAACTTTTAATGATTTGAGAGGCTAAAAAAATCCTTTTTTTAGCCCAAAAGCGCGCTGCGCGCTGAAATTTCAAGCGGAAGATTGGCAGCGGGCACGAGCCGCTGACCAATCCCACCCACTACCGTGAGGGCTGCATCTTAGCACCCCTCACGCACACTTCTCCACCTTCGCTCGTCAGTCATCGGACTCAGAAATCTCCGCTTCCCAAAGGCTAATCACGCAGAGCGATAATTTGATAATTCCTTTAGAATCTGCATAAAATTTTCTTCAATTAACGTTTCCTTGGGAATTTCGGAAAACGCCAAAGGCGTTAATTCTTTCCGATAATTATGACTAAGTTTCATCTTATATTCCATTTCTTTTGATTAGGCAATACTTCTTGCGGAATTGATAAGTTGTAAAATGTCTGGTAGTTAAGCGAGTTTTGTAACATCTCAACATTTTCATTCGGATTCAACACTTCAAGCATTGCACCCAATAATGCAATTGTCTGCGGAGTGTATTTTAAAGACAGTTTTTTTATTTTGTTGCGTTGAATTTCGCTTAACTTAGATAATA
>JBQMXN010000032.1:0-5585 GCA_052173975.1 Candidatus Cryptobacteroides sp.
TACTAATACGACTGCTGTCAGCTGTCTGTCAAGGCTTATTAAAGTACTTATCTTTCATATTTTATATACAGTCCTGTAGCTCAGTTGGTTAGAGCACCACACTGATAATGTGGGGGTCTGCAGTTCAAGTCTGCACAGGACTACACCTTTTAACGCTGTAACCTTGTAACTAAAAGTAGGGACAGCAGGAAGTTTGAAAAAGATGGTTATGAGGAGCGACAAGACGATGTCTGACACAGTTATTCTTCATAAAGTGTTTTAAGAGACTTTGAAGTTTATTTTGGAGAAGAACAAGGAAGACGAGTGCGGAGTGACGCAGTAACCTAATGGTTATGAGGAGCGACAAGATGATGTCTGACGCAGTTATTCTTCATAAAGAAACGAAAAGACGGGGGTATAGCTCAGCTGGCTAGAGCACCTGCTTTGCAAGCAGGGGGTCATCGGTTCGAATCCGTTTACCTCCACTTTTGACAAGAGGCTGACCAAAAAGTATTGGTCGGCCTCTTTTGTGCTGTCTTTGTTCGAGGTGAAAGTCTTCCTTACATCTAAATATTAAATTCTCAGCAAATTATTCTGACTTTTTAGTCAGCAGCTTTTTTTTAGTTTGAAGACCTCACAGAGGAAGGGTAGCCGAATTGGTATTATTTTTTGTATGACAGCCCTATTTTTTATAAATTTGCAAACTTTTACCTTGTGACAAGGTATATTATATATCGAGTAAATAAAATGACTGATAATCAACATATTATATTGGGGGGGGTAAAACCGCGGTATGCTTCCGTAATACCTGCTCTGTACTCCCGTATAAATTCAATCTTTCTCTCACTCTCATTAACATATTTCATACATCAGTATCTATCCTTAATTCCATGTCTTATTAAAGACTTGTGAAAAGGGTGTTTGTTGTTATTGGGAAAAAAGAGGTTTTGTTTACACTTGATAGAGGCTTTATAACTTGTAACTTGTGAAATGCAGGCTTGGGTAAAGAGACTTTTGAAAATGTAAAGGTTGTAAATTATATAATGAAGAGTTTGTAAAAAGTCGAAGTAGAATTATAGAAAGTATAAAACATAATATACAATAAAGAAAAAATAAGAAAACATTAATTAAAAAGTAATTTAATTAAAACTATAATAAGATGAAAAATTTATTTAGAATTGTATTGTCTGCGGCAGTCGTTGCAGCAATGACATTGGCTTGTAAGAAGACACAGCCGGAGCAGAAAGAGAGATTTATATTAGAGGCAAATGTGACAGGCGAGGCACAGTACGACGGAACGGGAGAAATATCCTATACGGTGAAAAGTACTAAGAAAATTGGAGAGAAAGAGGAGTTCATGCCGTGGACGATGGAATTCTCAACAGATGGAGGTAATACTTGGAAAGCAGAGAAACCCGAATTCTTAACACTCATAACAAAAGAAGAGAACGGGGATTTAACGGCGAAGAGTTATACCGCTACCTTTACACCGCAGGAGAAGACCTTGCAGACGAGCGATATTATCTTGAAAAGCAGAGAGGTAAAGACTAACGTCGACTTGTCTACTGTGGATGTAAAGGGTAATGCACTTACTAATGGTCAAAGTACTGCTAACTGTTATGTCATTCATAATCCGGGAACATATAAGTTCCCGACCATCTATGGAAACGCGATGAAGAATGGACAAAAGAATGAAAAAGCATACACGTCGACTAAAACAGGAGATAAAATACTTAAGAACTTTATCAAAGCAGATGGAAACGCAATAGATAAGCCGCAGATAGATAACATCGACAATGCGTGCCTCATCTGGCAGGACACGAAAGACCTCATTTCGAACATTTCATTTGACAGTGCTAATCAATACGTAAAGTTCGAAGTAAACAAAGCCACTATTCATAACGGAAATGCTATTATTGCTGTAAGGGATAACTCCAACATCATTCTATGGAGTTGGCATATCTGGGTGACAGAAGAAGATTTAACTCCGGTAGAAATTACTAACAAGCAAAATGTGAACTACAACATCTTACCCGTAAACCTCGGGTGGTGCGGAATAAATGCGGAAGTTTATGCACAAAGAGAAGTAAAAATCAGGATTAAACAACAAAGCGGCAATAAGACTGTTGATTTAGCATTTAAGCAAACAGGGCATTTTGAAGGAGACAGAAAGAACGGTAACTGTACGTTCTATCAGTGTGGCCGTAAGGACCCTATGCTGCCGAGTAATGGGACAGTAGATAATAAGGATAAAGAGTGTTATACTGCCGATGCTAATTATAAGTTCAAATACGGCTCTGAAGGCCTGAACACTGATAATATTAAGGAGTACATCTGTAACCCTCATAAGTTCAACACCAAAGAGGAGATGGACGGTAAGTATATAAATCTTTGGAGTACGGATAATGATAGGAATGAAGCTAATGATGATAAGGTGATAAAGAGTGTGTATGACCCTAGCCCCGTAGGGTATTCTCTCCCGGCCTCTAATGTCTTCACGGGGTTCACCACAACAGGACAAGCTTCTGGTAATCCTGATGAATTTAACGTCAACGGAGGGTTTGACAATGGATGGTATTTCTACACTAAACCAAGTAAACAAGGTAGCACAGTTTTCTTTCCTACATGCGGCTTTCGTTACGATCTCGGTTCGTTGAGCTACGTGACGACGGGCGGCGTCTATTGGGTTGGCGGTCCTGACAGTAGGTACTTCGGTCGCTCCTTGAGCTTCCGCTCGGGCACCGTCGGCCCACTGGGCGACGCGGAGCGTAGTTACGGGTATGCTGTGAGATGCGCTCAAGAAAAGGAGTAGTGGTTGTAGGAGTTTCAATGCAACAAAATAAAATGCTTTAAAGGAGCTGCGCAGGTCGGGTGAAGAGACCCGGCCTGCGCTTTTTGTGAGGGATTGGTCGGCGGCTGTGACGCTGCCAATCTTCTTCTTGAAAGTTCAGCAGGCGCGAGCAGCGGCTGCGGCTTTTCCCTGAGCAACCCGAGGGAGGGCAGGAACTGCCGTCCGAAAGGGATGCGAACGGGGGAATTTTTATTAAATTTGTTGGATTTTAATAATTTTGGGTTATGTATAAGTTTAGGATGGTCGGTGAGGGCAAGTTTGTAGTGAGTGTTGATAATCATATGCGGATTATGGATGCGTTGGAGGCGTTTTGTAAGGAGCAGCGCGTTTTTGCGGGTACGGTGACGGGAATTGGGGCTGTGAATGAGGCTACATTGCGGTTTCTGGACCCGGCGACAAAACAGTATGTGGATAGGACTTTTAGGGAGCAGATGGAGATTTCGAATTTGACGGGGAATATTTCGGAGAAGGAGGGGAAGCCGTATCTTCATGTGCACGTGACGTTGTGTAAGTCGGATTATACCGCGGTTGGGGGACATTTGTTAAATGCTACGTTGTGTGGGGCTTGCGAGCTTTTCATTGAGTGTTTCGATATGAGTTTAGGCAGGCGTTTTGATGATGAAACGGGGCTGAATTTATACGATATATAGTAATTCTCGACATATATTAGCAAAATAATTTGATAATTATAATATTTTGAAGTACCTTTGTATGCTACATAATTTTTATGCCCGAATGGCGGAATTGGTAGACGCGAAGGACTCAAAATCCTTTGTCCTTTAAAGACGTGCCGGTTCGACCCCGGCTTTGGGCACTAAATATAGTTTTAGCTATCATCTTTACAAGTCCTTCGGGGCTTGTATTTCTTTATAAAGTTATAGTTCGAATTTCAAAGATGCGTTTGAGGGATTGGTCAGCGGCTTGTGCCAGCTGCCAATCTTCCTATTTGGTTTCAGCAGGCGCGAAAAGCGGCTGCGGCTTTCCCGGAGCAGACCGAATGGGCTGCGGATGGGGTAATTTATTTGATATTCAGAATGGCGTAGAGCGGCATATTCTGCATCCAACTTTGTTTGACGTGACCTTTCATTGAGAGCCGAAGACCGTAAAGAGCGGCTTCGGGGTGAGAGTCTATGTAGGTTCTCATAGATTTGGCACGTACATTTTCTTCTGCTTTTACTTCAATCGGAATGGCCCTGTCTTCGTTTTGTATTACAAATTCAATCTCGGCGGGAGTGGTGTCGTTACTCCAATAATAGGGCGTTAAGTCCATCGCAATAAGCTGCTGCAGAACGAATTGCTCGGTAAAAGAGCCTTTGAATTCCTTAAATACGTTATTCCCAATCAGCATTTGGCTCGCAGGAGCATCGGTCATACAGGCAAACAGACCGCAATCAAGCATATAGAGTTTGAATGCGTTCATGTCTTGGTAGAATTTAAGAGGCAACCTGATTTCTTTTATGCGACTGACTTTATGGATAATGCCTGCATCGATAAGCCACTGAATTGCTAACTCGTATTCTTTTGCACGTGCTCCATGCTTGATAGTACCATAAATAAATTTCTTATTTTCTTTTGCTAACTGCGATGGAAGGCTTTCCATAACCTGACCGATACGTACACTCTTGGCTTTGGAAGTATGCTTAGAAATGTCATTGCGGTAGGCTTTCAGGATATTCTGCTGGAGCATACGCACCTCTGCCAAGTCGTGATTTTCCACAAAGTGCGATACGACTTCCGGCATGCCGCCTACAAAATAATAATAACGAAGCTGCTCAATGAATTTAATTGCGAAGGTGTCTATCATCTGCCAATCAGCGTTTCTGAGTAGTTGCAACAGCGCTGCCTCTCCGTTCGCTTCCAGAAATTCTTCAAAGTCCATAGGGTGAATGGAAAGCATATCCACTTTGCCGACAGGGAAAGAGTTTTCTTGCTGCAGAGTGATGCCCGACAGTGAGCCGGCAGCCATCAAATGATATTCGGGAGCATTTTCTTGAAAATATTTCAGACTATGCAGACCGCGCGGCGCTTCCTGTATCTCATCGAAAATAATCAACGTTTTACCCGGCTCCGGTTTTACATTCGTTATCGCCTGAACCGCAAAAAGAATACGTTCGATGTTATAGTCATTGATAAACAACTCTTTAGCCAGCGGTTCCGAATCGCAATTGACATATGCAACAGATTCGTAGCACTCCTTTCCAAATGCTTTCATAAGCCAGGTTTTGCCTATCTGACGCGCTCCAAGCAATATAAGCGGCTTCCTCCCCTTGCTCGCTTTCCAAGCCTTTAATTGCGCAAATGCCTTTCTTTTCATAGCTGTTGTTTTTGGCAAAATTACATTTTTTCGATGATAAAAAAAGAAAAGTCACACTTTTTCGATGATAAGTAAAGGGTAATTCTACATTTTTTCGATGATAAAAGTTCCGCCTTTTAGCAGCCCTATCGGTCGGCACTTACATGTCATCCCTATGGCTGCTAAGGCAAAGCCGCATCCGCTGTCGCGACTGCTGAAATCACAATACGAATATTGGCAGCGTCACAGCCGCTGACCAATCCCGCTTCAATACCGTGTGAGGGGTATCTTCACCCCTCACACGGCAATCTTTTATTACTGAAAACAATATTTTTTATTACCAATTACTATTAGTTTTTGTAATTTTGCATATTGCCTTGTAAATTCGTGCCTTACAAACACCCTGAAAAAGGGTGTTTATTGACATTGGGAAAATATGGTAAGAGTAAGGCAAAGAAAAGA
>JBQMXN010000033.1:0-5537 GCA_052173975.1 Candidatus Cryptobacteroides sp.
TCGAAACAGAACATTAAACCTTCAACTGCTCTAATGCTTTTTAACTTCTCAATCTTCCTTTTACTTCTCCTCTGCGCTGCGAACCGGACAAGCATAAGAGCGTGAACTACCATCTAATGGTCTAATTGCATTTTTATGAAATACAATGTATCCACCTTGAAATGTTATTCTAGGATTAGCTAAACAACTATAGCCACATATATTCTGTACATGCATTCGACCAATATCAAGTGTACGTATTCCTGACGCTGTAAAGAAGAATGTTTTACCAGATTTATTCTGTTTTCTATAAAAATAATATCCTTTATCAAAAGTTCCATTTACATTATACATATTATGATCGCCCGGGTCTTCTGTATTTTGACCATTTAATGTGAACCCTGTGAAAGCATTTGGAGCCGGAAGAGAATACCCTACGGGACTAGGGTCATACACAGTCTTTATCACCACTTCATCATTAGCATCAGTCCTTTCATTATCCGTACTCCACAGATTTACATACACTCCGTCCATCTCAGAATAGAGATTGAACTTATTATTATCTTCTCCTTTGCATTGTGAGGAGAATATTTGAAATTACGATAGTAGAGAGCTGCAAGTAATCGACTTCCGCTGCGCTTCATCCTCCCCACGCTTTGCGTGGGTCCCCTCCATTTATGCTGTCATGGATGACACAGTCACACATTGCAACTCTCTCCAATCTACGCATCATTTGCAATTTCATCTAACTTACACTTACATAGTTCCTGAAATGAGTTTACCCCTTTCGCATAAACCTTTTATTGTAATCATATTCAATACCATACTCCATTTGTAACATCCTCCAACTCATATCTCCATTTCTTCTCCTCTGCGCTTCGAACCGGTTTACCATCAGCCATCGTACTACCATTATGAACAGCTATAAATTCTTGTGCAAAATGTAAACAGAATTCGTGACTGCTATCTTTTGGTATAGCAGAAGCATAATTTGAAAATTTATAAACATATGACATAATTCCTGTCGTTGACCAACGAAAACCGTCAGCAGGGAAAAATATAATACTCCCTTGTTTATTTGGCTTGGTATAGAAATAATATCCTTTATCAAAGGGTAGTTTTACATTTATCTGCTCAGGAGTAGCAGGGTTACCTACATTATTTCCTGCATTTTGTCCTGTTGTGGTAAACCCTGTGAAAGCATTAGCAGCCGGAAGAGAATACCCTACGGGACTGGGATCATACACACTCTTTATCACCACCTCATCATTAGCATCAGTCCTATCATTATCCGTACTCCACAGATTATAATACTGTCCGTCCATCTCATGCTTGGTGTTGTAACTTATGAGGTGGCAACTATTAAAAAACTGGAAATTAATTTTTTATATTGATTAAGTTTACAACTACTTTTACCATCATATTCATTTCCTCTGTTTTACTTTCTGCGATCATAAGAGTAAGTGCTACCAATGCATTATCTGCAATTCGTTTAGTACCATCCGAAGCATATAAAATACCGTTTTTTGACAAAAACCAAATAAATAGAGTAGCCGCTATTCTTTTATTACCATCATTGAAGGAATGATTTTTTGTAACCAAATACAAGAGCATCGCTGCTTTTTCTTCTACCGTAGGTTATAATTCTTTCCCTTCCCAAGTTTGATATATCTGTCCGATAGAACTTTTGAAAGAATCATCCTTTTCATGTCCAAACAAATCACTATTGACAAATATGTTCTTTAATTTATTTATTACTTCCATTGCATTTTCATATGTGGCACGGAATTTCTCTTCACCAAAAGTAGAACAAACTTCAAGGGTTTGATAATCATAAAGATCTAATATATCAAGAGCATATGTATCAGTTATTACATCAAAAATTGATTTTATATTTTCATCCAGTTTATCATATTGCATTGTACGCCTCATAATATCTACAAGTGAACGTAGTTCATAATATCTTTCTTTATAAATATTACTTTTAATAGCATAACCTTTAATAAGATAATCTTTTAGAATAGTAGATGCCCAACGACGGAAGTGCACACCAAGAGAACTATGAACTCGATATCCAACACTGATAATGATATCAAGATTATAAATCGTAGTCGGTCTGTATTTAGAAAGTGTATTATGCAAAATTTGCATATTACTTTGCTCGATCTCACCTTCATATAATGCATTCTTTATATGTCTGGCTATAACAGATTGATCTTTACCAAATAGAGTACTCATTTGTGCTTGTGTAAGCCAAACACTATCATTTTCCAATTTAACATCCAAAGTTGTTTTGACGTCAGGGCTTTTATAGAAAGCGATTACGCCCATCTCTTCTCCCTCAATAACCAATTCCTTAAACATAATTCATTATTTTTAAATACATTTAGTATATTATTTAAGCCATAAAGGTATTATATTGGCGATATAAAACAGTTGCTTAAAACATACATTATACATTTCTTATCTATCAAAACGTACGAAGTACAAATCTTATGTTATATATTTACGTTTTTTATATGGTGAAAGTAAACGGTGTGAATGATGTTATATATCGTATGCTGTAAGTTTATTAATAAATTATTGAAATAGTATACAATAGAGTTCTCTGCAATAGAAAACAGATAAGAGAGGAGCAGCATCGGAAATATGCTTTTTCTGTATATTTGTTTGTTGTAGGTATTTGTTAGTTTGTGTAGCTGTGTTTCAGAGCGAGTTGTAAGGTGTTTTTGAGCGTGTTCTTTTTGATGCGTAATTGTTTATAATGAAGAGTAGTGCTGCGTAGCGAAAGAGAAGCCGCATTGGTGAGAGTATTGTGATCAGCGGCTTGTTCCCGCTGTCACAATTCATCTTGTGATTTCAGCAGTCGCGAGAGCGTCTGCGGCTTTGCCTTAGCAGCCATAGGGATGGCATGTAAGTGCCGACCGAAAAGGGCTGCTAAAAGGCGGAAAAAGAGAATTATTTGCATTTTATAATTTAAAAAGGATAATAATTTTGGGGATAGTATGGAGTTTGCCCATATAAATTTAGGGGATAGATGCTAAATATTGAATACAGATTTGCGGGAGAGTATGGAATTTTATATATTAGCATCAATAAATCAAATACTTATGACTAATATTATATTTAAACGTAAAATTTATGATAAATTGTTAGAGTGGAAACGGTTGAGTGATGGCGCTTCCGCAGTTATTGTAGAAGGTGCAAGGCGTATAGGAAAGTCTACCATTGTGGAGCAGTTTGCACGGAACGAATACGAGTCATACATACTTATTGATTTTAACAAAGCTTCTAAGGCAATCAAATCTTTGTTTGATGATATTATGGATATGGACTACATATTCATGGTTCTTCAACAAGTATATCACAAGACCCTTATCAAACGTAAATCGGTTATAGTCTTTGATGAGGTTCAGCAATGCCCGATGGCACGCCAGGCGATCAAGTATTTAGTGCAGGATGGCCGTTACGATTACATAGAAACAGGTTCCCTGATCAGCATAAAGAAAAATATCGAAAGCATTACGATTCCAAGTGAAGAAGACAGCATACAGATGTACCCTATGGATTATGAAGAGTTCCGTTGGGCACTGGGGGATGATACCACTATGCCGATGCTGCGAACATTTTTGGAAAAGGACAAACCTCTTGGTCCTGCCCATCGTGATACTCAAAAAGACTTGCGCCTTTATATGTTGGTGGGAGGGATGCCACAGGCCGTACAGGCATATTTGGAAACTAATAATCTCAAGAAAGTTGACGAAGTAAAGCGAAAGATCATTAAACTTTATGCCGATGATTTCCGTAAGATAGATCCGACCGGTCGTATCGCAAAATTATTTCTATCCATACCTGGCCAACTTAACAAGAAGGCTGCACATTTTCAACCTACTGCCATTGTGAGAAACGTCGAACGTGAAAAGATGTTGGAATTGATTTCTGAACTTGAAGACAGCAGGACAGTTAATTTTGCCTACCATACCAATGATCCGAACGTTGGGATGGAGCTTTCGCGAGATAATGCCGGATACAAAATATTCATTGCAGACACAGGACTGTTCATAACGTTGGCGTTCTGGGAAAAGTCCTACACTGAAAACATTATTTACGATAAACTGCTAAGTGACAAACTCTCTGCCAATCTCGGTTACGTGTACGAAAATCTAATTGCCCAAATGCTCACAGCTTCCGGCAACAAATTGTTCTACTACACTTGGCCGAAAGATGAAAAACATAACTACGAGATAGATTTTCTGCTTTCACGTAGTTCAAAAATCGTCCCGATAGAAGTCAAATCTTCCGGCTACAAAACACACTCCTCATTAGATGCCTTCTGTAAAAAATTCTCATCCCGTATTGCCGAGAGATATCTTATCTACACCAAAGATCTTGCGCGGGAAGGGCAAATACGTCTGCTTCCCGTTTACATGACCCCAATAATCTGAACTGCTATTTTCAAATTCCCCCGTTCGCATCCCTTACGGACGGCAGCTGCCTGCCCTCCCTCGGGTTGCTCAGGGAAAAGCCGCAGCCGCTTGGGCGCGCCTGCTGAAATTTCAATACGAAGATTGGCAGCGGACACGAGCCGCTGACCAATCCCTCCCACTACCGTGAGGGGCTGCATCTTAGCACCCCTCACGTGCTCTTTCTCGCTCTCGCTCGTCAACCCAACGGACTCTTAAGCCTCCACTTCTAATCTCCCCAATCGTCAGTCGGGTATATTTACCCTCTCTCCGACTTATTATTATTTTCCCCGGCCTAAATTACGAAATCATATAACTATAAATACTCCCTGAAACGTAAAATATACGTTTCCATAGATAAAAAACGTATAAACCAACATTTTGTACCCTATTCTTTAAAGTATTTTCTTTTGTGATGTTAGAGTTGATTGCACTGAATAACGATTAAATAATATTATTCTAAATGATACTTAATGAATGTTATTTCTTTAATTCTCCTCTTTAAAGCGTTAAACTTTTTGTGTGTTGTAGGGGTTACAATGTGTGACTGTGTCATCCATGACATCATAAATGGAGGGGACCCACGCCGTGCGTGGGAAGGATGAAGCGCAGCGGAAGTCAGCACATTGTAACTTACTACAACACACCTCCATTTCTTCTCCTCTGCGCTGCGAACAGCTAAGCCGTCACTACGGGTGCCATGGCCGTGCAACGGGTATACATATTCTGAGGCAAAGTTCAAGAGGTGACCGCCTCCAGGATTAGTAGGACCTGTCGTCCAACACCACCCACTTGTATTCACTCCGAGCAAACGACCAGATTCTAAGTAGCGTCGACCGACCGCAGAAAAGAAAAATATAGTACCTCCCTGTTTATCTGGTTTCGTATAGAAATACCAGCCTTTATCCCAATTACCTTTGACATTAAACTTCGCTCTTTCTTCAGGAGTAACAGGAGTATACCAATCACCTGCATTTCCTCCTGTTGTGGTGAACCCAGTGAAGGCATTGGAAGCCGGAAGAGAATACCCTACGGGACTAGGGTCATACACACTCTTTATCACCACTTCATCATTAGCATCAGTCCTATCATTAT
>JBQMXN010000034.1:0-4933 GCA_052173975.1 Candidatus Cryptobacteroides sp.
TTCAGCAGCTGACCTTTAGTTTCAACAACGAGCGGGAAGAGGGCAAGGATAAGCCCGCATCTTCTCGCCACTAAGACCATAATGGATGCGAACGATAAATGCTTTCATTTTACTTTGTGTATTCTGCCTGTTCTGTCAGCCAACCCTTGCTCAGCGCAGGGTGCGGCTGGCAGACTTGCCACCTTTTGAGCGTGCGGTAGTTGTAGTGAAATATTTTGAGGGCATGTATGGCTGGAAGAATTATCCGTATGTTGGGTATGGGCATCAGCTGCAACCTGGAGAGCACTTCACTGCAGATATGACGGAACGGCAGGCGGACTCCCTGCTCCGTGCCGACCTTTGGAAATGCTTTGAACACTTCAAAGGATACGGCAAAGATGCTCTATTGCTTGCCGTCTTATCCTACAATATCGGAGTGGGCAGGTTGCTGGGATACGGCAAGAGTTCCAAGAGTAGATTGCTACAGAAGATAGAGTCGGGCGATAGGAATTTTTATCGCGAATTTGTTTCTTTCTGTCGATACAAAAGCAAAGTCCTGCGAGGGCTTGTCAAACGACGAAAGGTGGAGTTTGCCCTGTTTTATATACCCTGATTGTCAAAGACGCCTCTTGCGATATTTTTATGCTCCGCAAGGGGCGTTTTCTTGCTGTTTTATTCGCCTTTCTCATTATGAATGAGTAACTTTGCAAAAAACAGATTCTATATGGAAGAAAAAGAAAAAAATGCGATATTCGATATAACGAAGAATAAATTATTCTTTGGAAATATTGACAAATTACACGACTGGAATGAAGGCAAAATATCGCAAGCAAAAATCATAGAAAAAGTAAAAATGACATTGAAGAATTATATGGAATTGGACAATGTTAGTTTTCTATTTGGCTCAGGTACTTCTATTCATCTTGGGGCAGTTTCTATTAGAAACTTTCCTATTGAAGTTGAAAAATATATTTTAGGAAGAGAGAGAGGTGATGCTTTTTATTCGATGATAAAAAAGTTGCAGAAAGAGCAACTGAAGGATAAGGAAGAAGACTCAACTTTTAAAGACAAAAAAGGATGGGAGTTTATAATAAAGGAGTCTATCATTAGAGATAGTCTATCTGGAGAAATAGCAACAGAGTATGAAAGCGTACTCAATTATCTGACGGCTACAGAATTTCTTCAATCTTTGACTAATATGGCAGAAGAAGCCAAACAGACAAGAGAGCTTATAAGTACTATCAAGGAAGGATTGTTTGAGGTTTGCAATGTAGATAAGCGCAAAATTCCTATTTCTGAATTACGGAGAATTATCAAAAGAGGTAAAAAGAATGCCTTTAAGAGTGCCCTAAAAAACAAATATCATTTTCATCAATTATTCTTAAAATCCTTGTTGCAAAGACCTCTCAATTTGAGGAGAGCGAATATCTTTACATCAAATTATGATTTGGCTTTTGAGTATGCTTTTGATAATTTGGGGATTCATTATATTGATGGTTTTACAGGATTTCATAAAAGATTTTTCAAGCCAGAGACTTTTGAGTATGATATTTTTTATCCGGGTTCAACAACCTCTGGAAAAGTACAAAGAATTGAAAAGGTAGTTCGATACATCAAATTGCATGGTTCTCTTTCTTGGATAAATTCTATACAAAGAGATTCTAACAACCTATATGGCATTGAAGAAAAAACATTAGATGTTATTGATAAGTTGGATAAGAAAGGCGAGATTATCATTTACCCATCTGCTGTAAAAAAAACCTACACATTAGATTTGCCTTACTCTGAACTGTTTAGGCAATTTGCAACAACTATTACACAGCCTCAATCTGTGCTCATCACAGTAGGATACTCATTTTATGATGAGCATTTTAATGATATTATATATCAAGCTTTATCAAATCCTACTTTTACACTCATTATTGTAGATTTTGCAGGGACAAGGAATTTGGAAATACAACGACTGAAGGACTTAAATGACCCACGGATTATCATCCTTGAGGGTGAGTTCTTTGGTGACTTTCTGACTTTTGCAGATACATTAATGCCCAATTTTAACGAAGGAAGTTCCGCAGAAAATATAGCAACGACCTTGAATTCTTTATTAACAACAAAATGAAAATCTGAAAAAATGTCAGACAGAAATATAGGAAAGGTTATTTCCGTAGATAGCTTTAGGGTATTCATCAGATTAGATGATGACCTAAAAAGTTTATATAAAAGTGGATATGAGGACATCTACGAAGTCGCTCGTATTAATTCCTATGTGATAATACCTATTGGAGCAGATAGAATTGTTGCTATGGTAACAAGCGTAAGGGCTATAGATGAAACAGAATTAGGAAAAAATAAAGAAGCTATATTCTTGACTAAATCTTCTCGTTTTCTTATTGCCACAATGATAGGAACTATAGAAAATGACGGAAGGTATATTCAAGGAGTTTATAATTATCCTATTCTTGATAATCCTGTCTGGTATGTAGTTCGAGAAGATTTAGATGCTATTTTCGATCAGCAACCTAAGGATAATATAGATTTTTCTGAAGATTATTATCTCCCGATAGGGACCTCACCATCTTTCACCGACTATAAAATAAAAATTAATCCTGATAAATTCTTTGGGAAACATTCAGCCATTTTAGGCAATACTGGTTCAGGAAAGTCCTGTACATTTGCATCTATTATCCAAAGTTTATTTAGTTTTAAATACAATGGACAGTTGCTACAGAGTGCTCATTTCGTTGTGTTTGATACAAATGGAGAATATAAACAAGCTTTTATGGGGACAAACGAAGTTCCTTATGCCAAATTAAAAGAGGTAAATCCATTTCATATAGATAAGGACGGATTGAAAGTTCCTTTTTGGTTTATGAACTTTTCAGATTTTGATTATTTGTTTACTCCTACTGCTGGTACGCAGACACCGATTTTCAAGAGGGCACTATCCTTATCAAAGAATCAAAGTGTCGCTGTAAAAAAAAGAAATATTCCACAAACATATCTATCAAAACTGGAGATTATTAGGAATGAGTGTTTAACTAATAATTTTGTAATAAAAAACACGATATATTCAGAGCTTGAGGATTTTATAAATGAGTTCAGCTCTTTAGAAACAGATTTTGATAAAAATAACATCATATCATCATTGCAGAGATTATTAGAGGAGAAATCTAAACTTAGTAAAAATGGCAACTATTTAAATGGTTGTGTAAGTTCACAGGTTTTATCGGAGTTTAGCGAAAACATAGAAAAAGAATTGTCTACTTACAATCAAACAATCCGTTCACAAGAAACAGCTGAAGAACGTAATATTGATTTGCCGATTTATTTTAACTTTGAGGAATTAATAAATCGTTATTTTGAAGAAGCAATCATTGAACAAGAAAATTCAGGGAATAAACTACGAGAGTTTGTATCTACTCTAAGATTACGTTTACAATCTTACCTTGGAGACGAAAGGTTGTGTCAACCTTTAATGATGGATCAAACTGCAGAAATAGAAAACTCTCTTGCAAAATTTATAGCTTTTATACTTGGAGATTTCTGTAAAGTGTATTCACAAGAAGATGATGACATTTTTACGCTATTTTACAAGGACAAAACAAAGGCGGATGACACCAAAAAGGCAAATCAAGTCACCATTATAGATATGTCATTGTTGCCTTTTGATGTATTGGAAACAATAACAGGATTGGTAGGGAGACTCATACTTGAGTTTGTTTCTCGTTTTCCTGAAGAAGAACGCGGAAAAATGCCCATAGTTATAGCTTTAGAGGAGGCGCAAAACTACATCCCAGAAAGGAATAGAGGAGATAAGGAGTCTATTTCTAAAAAAATTTTTGAAAGAATAGCCCGTGAAGGACGAAAATATGGTATCTCATTATTGATTTCAAGTCAAAGACCATCAGAATTATCTAAAACGGTACTATCGCAATGTAATTCATTTGTCGTACATCGCTTACAAAATCCTGATGACCAGACTTATGTGCGACAATTAGTTTCTGCAGCTAATAACGATATTTTGCAACAATTGCCAATTTTACCACAACAACATGCGATTATAATGGGAGATGCGGTAAGAACTCCTGTACAAGCTCGAATGAATACAGCTAATCCTAAACCCAATAGTAATAATCCAAAGTTCATTGAGAATTGGATTCAAAATTCATCTGATGATTTCCCTGCATACAAGGATATTGCAAAAGCATGGGAAAAAGGGGAAAAAATAAATACTAACAACAAAGAATAATTCCCATTTAGAAATGGCTTTTTGTTACTTTTGAGCCGTCTCAACTCACTGCCAAAAGTAACGAGGTGCTTTTCATTGGGGTTTCTTTGCTCCTTTCTTTGTCCGCCCGAAGCTCACGAAAGAAAGGAGCGGTCGGCAAATCTGCCGACCGCTTTACTTCGTCAGTTCTTCTTGAACGGTTATCCGTCCCGTCCTTACATCAGGGTGTCTGTCAAAAGCCCAGTTTATTTCATCATCGGGCAAAGTGCTGTGAATACTGCCACCCATAACCAATCCACAATTTTGCAGGACTTTTTGCCGTGCGTCTTCCTTGTTCTCCGCAACCACATCGAACACTCCTTCAAAGACGTATTGTGTCCGAACTCTGTAAACTTTCTTCTTCATAATCTTAAAATTCAACCTTTAATAACCTATATTCCTTTGGCTCTCCATTGGATAATTTGCGGTGTTTAAGCCAAAAGTGATGCGCACCATAACCATAGGCAAAGAACTTGTCAAGTTCTGTTTCTTCAGCTATTTTATTGATAGCCGACCTTAACTCCTCTTTGCTGTCGGATAGGGTTATTGCGTTGATAACCCTAATGAGAATATGCGGTATTTGGCTTTCACTTTGTCCGCCGATTTTCAATTCATCTGCATAGTTATAGATGATGTTTTCAATCTCTGTCTTCATATCTCTGATAATTTAATGGTTCATACTTTATG
>JBQMXN010000035.1:0-4301 GCA_052173975.1 Candidatus Cryptobacteroides sp.
CAAATGAAACTATGAAGAGAAAGATATACGCCTGTTGGATTTATGTAAGTGATTTACAGAAGTCAAAGCAATTTTATCAGGATATAGGCTTTGAGGTGAAACTGACAGATGGAGATTGGATAGAGTTCAATTTCGGGGAAACTTCATTCGCCATTCTTCAAAGACCAGCATATAAAGGTGATGTGATTGCCAGCAAAACAAGGATTATGTTTGAAACCGACGACATAGAACTTGTATATGAGGAATTAAAGAACAAAGGAGTAAAGACGATAGGAGAAATAAGAATAGAACCTTATGGAAAGTTACTTACCTTTGAAGACCCCGACAGGCATTGGCTGGAATTTTACCAAAGACTTCCTTTTAGTGATTAAAAGGAATATGAGTATTTGGTAATGGCTTTTTGTTACTTTTGAGCCGTCTCAACTCACTGTCAAAAGTAACGAGATGTTTTTCAACGGGTTTCTTTGCTACTTTCTTTGTCCGCCCAAAGCTCACGAAAGAAAGTAGCAGTCGGCAAATCTGCCGACCGCTTTACTTCGTCAGTTCTTCTTGAACGGTTGTCCGTCCCGTCCTTACTTCGGGGTGTGTGGAGAAAGCCCAATTGATTTCCTCATCAGGAAGAGTGCTGTGAATGCTTCCACCCATCACCATTCCGCAATCCTGAATGACCTTTTGCCGTGCATCCTCTCTGCTCTCGGCAACCACTTCAAACTCTCCTTCGAAGATGTACTGCGTCCGTATTCTGTAAACTCTCTTCTTCATATTCTCAAAAATTAGCAATTAGTAATCTGTGTTCCTTTGGTTCTCCATTTGATAACCTTCGGTGGGTAAGCCAAAAATGGTGTGCGCCATAGCCGTATGCAAAGAACTTATCAAGTTCCGTTTCTTCGGCTATCCGCTTGACGGCAGTCCTTAGTTCCTCCTCATTGGCGGATAGAGTAATGGCATTGATTACTCTTACAAGAATATTGGGTATCTCGTCCGCCCAATTACATACGATGCTTTCTATTTCTGCTTTCATATCTGTGATGTTTTGGTAATTGTTTCTTATGCTGTCGCTCTCATTCTCTGTCTTATCAATTTGCAGTTGGCATTGACAAGGCTCACAATTTGGTCGTGATATTCCGTATTCTTGTTGCACACGCCACGACTTTGCACCACTTTGAGCGTGTCCAAATTAACCTCAATCGTTTCTATCCGTCTACCCTCAATGGTCGCCGAAAGGATAAGCGAGTTCTCTTTGAGATAGTAGGCATTATCGAATACGCAATGGTGCAAAAACGGACTTAAAAAAGCAAGAACTGCATTCTCTTAGTAGAAAAAAATGATTTTTATGCCCTTATTACAAAAAATAATACTATTTTTGTGGCATCGTGTAATCTTAAAAATAGAAAGAATATGATCAAATACGTCATTCAAGCCAAGAAAAATCCGCTTAAGAAAAACGAAGTGAAGTATTATCCGCAGATGGCGCCGACCACACCGATGACACTTACACAGATAGTAAAGCGTGTGGAAAAGCGTTCCACGGTTTCGAGCGCCGATGTGAAAGCCGTTCTGGACGCGCTGCAATACGAGGTCATAGAGGCTTTGGAGGCAGGCAACACCGTGCGGCTCGGCGACCTGGGCTCGTTCCGCCTGACGATGAAGTCGCAGGGCGTGGAGACGGCTGCCGAAGCTAAGAAGAAAGGTGCATTGCTTATCAAGCAGGTGAACGTGCAGTTCACCAAGAGCACGGCAATGCGCGATGCGCTCGATGCCCGCCTGCTTGACTTTGCTCCTCAGGAAGACATCGTCAATGCTTCCGACGGAAATTCAGGAAACGGAGGGTCAGGAGGCGACGAGAATCCATAAAACGGACTGTGTCCCGATGCGTGGAACATGACGATCTCACGCACCGACTTTCCCGTTTTTGAACTTAAAAACGCATCTGCGCAACTCATTAATAATCAATAGTTATAAAAGGGCTAAAATTGTCTTATAAGAGAATTAAAATTGTCCTATAAGAGAATTTGAAAAGCCTTATAAGAGATTTTTCAGAAAAACAAACCGAATGATTATGAGCAGAAAGAATAAAAAGAAACGGCAAAATGCTTTATCTACAGAAGAGATAATATATGCCCTTAAAGAATTAAACTGTTGGATTAGGAGCATTGAAAATTCCATGTGGCTAATTTCCGCACTTCTCCTTGCCGCAACGGCTTATTCTTTCAAAGAAATATATGATATGGCATGTAACATGAAATTTATCCGAATTGTTTCTTTATTTATGATATTCTTATGGATCGTCTATCTAGGCTTTTTGAAAGACATATCTTACAAAATGCAGACTTATCTAAAAAAAGCAGAAGCGTACGAAAAACAATTATCAATTGATATTTTAGCGGATGGGCAAAAGGAATACAGAAAGGAAAATTTAGATGAAAAATATTTTTCAAGAGGTTATTGCAAGCCAATGAATAGCATTATTTTTTGGAATACGCCTTTGATGAAAGGATTATTATATATCGCATTATTGCAAATCCTGTTTTGGTCGTGTAAATTTCTATGTTCTATTCATTTTTGCTTATGCAATTTTTTTAATAATGTTTTTTAATCAAATTCAAATTGTAGTTATGATAAAAAAAAGTTTTAAAGTCAGAGAGATTACTCCATTGGCACATCGTTGTGGAGTAGGAGTTTGTCCATCCGTTTTCGATACAGATGAGGGAAGTTTCCTTATTATTGGAAAGACGTTAGAGGATAAAAATATTCCGGATATAGTTAAACGAAAAATCGGAGAAGATGAAACTGTCATCCGAGTTCCCAAAGGATTAATTATGGATTTATTGAAATAAAAGAAAAAAATGATTGGTAATTATCTTGCATTAGGAGTTTATCTTCTTGTGCTTACAATTCTTACTTTCATCGCCTCAAAAAATGAAAGTAAGACAGATTTTTTAGTTGCATCCAGAAATGTAGGATGGAAGTCTTTGGCTATTTCTATATTTGCGTCAATTATATCAAGTTATAACATCGTAGTAGGTCTAAGTTTTTCCTACTTTTTCGGTCCTTGGGTTGTTCTTGTTTATACGGGAGCGTTGATGGGTTTTGTTGTTATATATCATTTGGTAAAAAATGATGATACAGCAAAACTCATTAATGGGCATTTTAGCTCAATAGTAGATTTTCTTATAGACAAATTCGGAAGGATAAATGCTTCGGTCTTTAATCTTTCGTTTATTTTAGTATTATTCATTTTCATCTCCATTCAATTCTTTGTTAATACAACAATTTTCTCTGCCATTATGGGATGGGACAAATATACTTCCACTTTGGCAGTGGGCATTATTGTGTTCTTATACATTGTGAAAGGAGGGTTAAAAGTGGAAATTTTAACAGATGTTTTTCAAGGTCTTCTGATGCTACTGTTTATTGGGCTTCTTTTTTTTATTGATACTTCTAAACTTACATCGGAAACAGTGATTCCTCTACTTGAAGATAAAACTTTAATGATTAGTGCACTCTGTCTTGGAATATCTCAATTCTTAACACTTTTGGTACAGCCAGATATGTGGCAAAGGATCTATGCCTCCAAAAGTAATGTAGATTTGAAGAAAAGCATTATACTATCAACCGTACTTGTATTTGTTTTTGTAATTCCTATTATTATAATCGGTCTTTCGGTAAGAGCTGGAGGAGGCGTGGAAAATCCAGATACGCTTTTTTATGACATATTAAAAAACTCTGCTCCAGATTGGTTTCTTCCCTTTATTTCGGTCGCTTTGTTTGCTGCTTTTATGTCCTCTTTGGATTCTGCATTGTTTGCATTGGGTACACAGATTGGGAAATATGGAATTTGGATAAAGAAGAATACGATATTGAAAATAGAAGGGGAAGAACAAACTGTAAAGAATATAAAAATATCTCTATTATTTATAACGATTTCAACGCTGACGGCATCGTTATTTTTCTCAGACTTTCTATCCCATGTATTACAACTTATTTCGCTTTTAACAGTCAATGCTGTTGTTGTATTGTTAGGGATTCTTCTTAAATTATCCAATAGAGAGGTTTTAATAAGTTTATTAGTTGGAATGATCCTGTTCTTTTTTGCCATGTTTGAAAATATAATTTCAGATCAACCTTATACTGTTTTATATCCTGGTATGGCTGTAACTTTGTATGTTTTTATACAACGATTTGTTATATACGTAATAAAGAAATTAAAATAATAAAGAAACAAAATATACATGATACATGTTTCTCCAATAGTTATTGACAAGATATTTCAGAAGTCTTGCTCCTTTCAGATTGTCTTC
>JBQMXN010000036.1:0-4073 GCA_052173975.1 Candidatus Cryptobacteroides sp.
TTGTCACCAACCTGATCTCCGGTATCATCGCTTACAATATCCTGCCTAAAAAGCCTGAACTCAATATTGAAATCATCAGAAACCCTAACTTTCCTATTTCCGCTTAGATCGAACTGACGTTAAAAATGGACCGCGCTATGGGGAAGGAAACCAGCTACGGCAAAAAGACAAAGCAATACCATGCCAATGGCTGTAATGCTATATCGGACGAGTGGATTATAATGTATAACTGAGAGACAAAAGAATATGCCCAGGCAATCGTCTGTATAGGATAGTTGATTGGACTGTCGGGGTAAGGATTTCTTTCATCCATTCATTATCTTTAAGATGGAACACATTCTCTCCTTGCAATTTGATGTCTAACTTGCTTAATTTGTATTTCAGAGAGAAGTCCAAATCCCTAAAATAGCGCTTGGCTTCGGCATCTTCAATTCTATTCGACTTGCCGGAAACAGAAAAAACAAAATTTCCTATATTTACATGAGTTGTTGCGAAACCTCCAAATTCTTGATTCCAAGAGTGGATATCGCTGTACGTAAATTTCTGGTCAAGACGACTAAAACGTACTCCTATCTCAAAATTAACCGGAGATTGGTACAGCCGTGAAATAAGATCCAATTTCGCATCTACTCTTTTGTTAATTAATTCGTCTTCTTTATCTACACGCATCAGGTTGTGTTTGCTGAGCGTATATTTACCTGATAATTTTATGTCCAATGGAAGGGTGCCGATTCCCTTACTCAAATAGGCGTTTGTTCTTAATGTATTGCTCCATCCTCCATCTTGATAAAAATTACTGATCAATAGTCCCTTTGAGGTTGTGACGGTAATATGCGTATCTCTATCCTTGATATAACTTAAATTGCCATACATCGAAAGCCGGTTAAACAAGCTGAAATAGGCATAGGATAAGTTTCCCTTAAACCTTTTTGCAAAAGGGTTCGATAATTTTGAGGGTAATTGGAGGTTATTGTATCCTTTAGCCAAAATCTGCTGAGAAAAGTAATCGATGGTTGAAGGAGAAACAGCTTCAGAGACAGACAGCATTAACCGATGCTGGTTACTCATTACTAATTCGATTGAAGCATGTGGCTCAATATAAAAAAGAGATTTCTCTCTCAATAGTTCCGGAGATGTTTTTTGTCTATAGGAGGAAAAATAAGAGCCTATGTTAAACCGGAATACCCCCTTGTTTTTCATCAGACTAATGTAAGGCCTGAATACACTTAAATCGGCTGTTTCCTCGTTTATACTCGTAGGATAAGCCATCTTAAGTTCATTCCAATTCATCGACATGGAAAACTCACCTCGCAGATATATATTATTCAATACAGGATACATTCCACCTACGTAGGCGTTGAATCCTTTTTCCATGTTTTTTTTTATGTGTTCATGAAAATAAGGATAAATAGAATTTCCATTTATATGGGGTAATGGAAGCAGTAAGACATCGGTATATATGTCACTATTGATCTTTCCTTTGTTGAAAACAAAACTTCCTCCACCGAAAAGAAGCCCTTTGCTCAAAAGCCATTTCGTCTCAATATCCTGTTTAATACCGGAAAAGTGATTTTTCGGCTTTTCTAATGCATGGATATGATTATCATTGAATGTATTAGCATAGATATTATCGGCATTATGGTTTCGTATGTCTATCTTTGTCTTAGCACTGACAGAGAAAAAACGAGAAGGAATCCATTTCTGAGACAAATATTGAGATACAAGTTGGGTCTCTTTATCGGCAGTACCTGTTGATATATTTGTAAAATAATTCTCCGGCAAAGTATATGTATCCGTCTTTGTATGCGCCCCTTCTGATTTACCTTTGTTGAACAGTGTACTTGCTCTGAGTTTGTAGCTTGAGTGAGGGGTCCATGATATATTTATGTTTGCTAAACCTGCCGTACGTGCATGTTCATTCGTCGGAGGCAGTAAGAATTGTTGTTCTTCAGGAGATAAACTTAAAGATGTCTGCGTTGAAGCTCCACTTCGGATCGATTCAAAGTCTATGATATTCGACATATAATCTTGAATCGAAAAAACAGCCTCACCTGTATTATTGGCGTTAATGATGGTACTGGCAGATATTTTTGGTAAGACTGTAATCAAAGATGCTTTGCTGATAAATTTGTCTTTCAGGCCGCCTCCGCCTTCAAAAGAACCGCTTAAAGCAACTTTTTTATTGGACTTCAGATTGAGGGCTAATTGTTCTTCTGCCTTGAAAGCATGGGCAATATCACCATCCGTATAATTCGAAAGCAATTCTATCGAATTGGCAAAATCAGGAGGAAGCGTATTCATGGCAACACCGGAAGAAGAGGATAAAATATCCTGCCCGTCAACCAAGACCTTTCCAATTTTCTTTCCTTGATATGAGATATTTCCTGTCTGGTCAACTTCCATACCAGGCATCTTTTTTACTACATCCCCAAGATTACGTTCATTCCCCAGTGTGTAATTCTTGCTGTTAAAAACAATTGTATCTCCTTTAGCATAAGCATCACGTGCTCTTGCCACAACAACAACCTCTTCCAACTCTTTTGTGTCTTCTGTAAGAGTTATATCGAGAGGTGACTTAACTGCCCTAAGAGAAATTTGTTTATGAAATCCCAAATAGCCAATTGAACGAACATGAATCCATCTCTCGTCAGGAATAGCCGAAAGTTGTCCTATCCTAAATTGCCCATGCTCATCCGTTACAGCATAGGAAATGTCTTTTTTAGATAAACTATCCGTTGAGATAACAACACTTGCATATGAGACAGGTTGTTTTTTTTCATCAAGCACTTGTCCTTTTATCGTAATTGTCTGTGCATATGAAACCTCATATCCGAATATCAATCCGAATAAAACAAAAAGAACATTTCGTGCAACATATCCAAAGATGTGCATGAGAACGATTTTTTCTTTACATTTTTATGATTTGAATACCTCCCGGCTGATGTTTGGGATCCACTCCTATTTCTTTCATTTTTTTCTCTCTCAGTTTTATGAACTCTTCCCGACTCAAAACTTCCCCTTTTGAAGGCGGTGTAATCTTTAAAATTGAAGCTGTGTACTCAACTTTCCGTGCCGAGTAAACAAAACTACCGCTTTCTATCTCCATGATTAAACCTGGTAAACCACAGTACCCAGCCGGGCCTATTTGTATAGGAATCTCTTCACAAAACCATGCAGTAATAGGCATCTTATCAATATGAGTAATAGCTTTCAAACAAGTTTTACCTAAAATAACCTTTGTCTCCTTGCCAATCGTCCACGCTAAAGTTGCAAAGGGTTCTTTTACGATGAATTTTTTATCCATAATACCCTCTTGGGACACACGTTCTCGCTTCTTCATGTCTAAAAAAACACTTCGTTCTCCTCCGACAATAAAGTTTTTTCCTTGAAAAGCCTCCGAAAGAGCAGAGAATCCATAAAGTCCATCATGGAAATACATCGTGTATTCCTGACTTTTTTCTTGCATTTTTTGTATTGCAAGTTTTCGAATTTGTTCATTCTCGATTTGTTTTATTTTTTCAGGAATCTTCATTTCAAAAGAATAAGAAACCGTCACAGCTTTAGACTGCGAGAAACTTGGCAAAGCGCTCATCATTAAAAATATTGCAAAAAATAATCTGGCCATAATACAACTTTTTACCAACCAAAGCGAGAGTATTGCCTCCCGCTTTGATATTTTATAGGACAAGTTATCCAAAAGCCTATAGTCAAAAAAACAGACTTAGTTCTTTTCGATAATAATAATAACTACTGTACCATCATCATAGATGATGATCCAAACCTCAACCTCTTGTTGCAACTGAGCTTGAGCCTCTGTTGCAAAGTTTTCAACAGCTACTTCTTGTGGAAGTGCCACCGTTTCAGTTGCACCTGCTGTCGGGGCAAAGCACATAGCAGCTAATGCTACGGCTAACGATGCGAAAAACTTCTTCATAGTCTTTTATTTTTTTTGTTTATAAAATTCAGAAAAACACTCTACTTGCCTTCCTTTGCTGCGCAAAGTAACCATAAAATTGCATATAGAGACCTTTGCACGGCGATTGGTGTGTATTTTGTTTGTTAATTCATTGTAT
>JBQMXN010000037.1:0-3174 GCA_052173975.1 Candidatus Cryptobacteroides sp.
CCCTTGAATCAACTAGCGGCACCACTGATTCAGAGGCAACCAATATCGGATACTGTGGGCATACACATTCCGAGGATACAAATATTGGATATTGTAGTTAGCATTTATCTAATTTTTAATGTTTCGTAAAATTGCATAGTTGAATTTTAAAGAAATCTGAAATATAATTTTAAATTTCTCTAAAGTGATTATGAAATGTGATTCTTATGATATTTTCAAGATTTATCGGATAATAATCTGGTAAATCTTGAAAAACAAGTAAAACCTAAAAATATAAGGAGCATTATAAATGAAACTAAGTAGATATAATACATTTTTCGTTACAAATGGTTCACATGTCGGATATAACAGCTTGTCTGATACATTTATTGTGATGAGCGATGAACTATATTTATTACTTGTTCCATTCCTGGAGGAAAAGAAATCTTTGGAGTTAATTAAAAATATTCATCCAACTTTATCTACAGAACTCATGAAGAAAGGATTCATTGTAGATGACAAGCTTGATGAACTAACAACTGCTTTAAAAATCGCTCAAAAAACAGATGATGATAATAATCAATATTCTATTATCATTAATCCTACTATGAACTGTAATTTTAAATGTTGGTATTGTTATGAATCTCATATTGTTGGATCAAAGATGTCTACAAAAACGATAGACGCAATAAAGGCACATATTAGTAAAGTTCTACAAAATAAAGCAATTAAGCGTATTCATATCGGATGGTTTGGAGGAGAGCCCCTTCTCTATTACAAGTCTGTTATGCAACCTCTACTCGAATACACAAAAGAAATCTCGGAATATAAGGATGTCAGCTTTATTTCAAATGCTACCACCAACGGTTTTCTTCTTACTGATAATATTATTGACAACTTCAAAAAATATCATTTGGAAAATCTTCAAATTACGTTAGATGGTAATAGGGAAAGACATAATAGTGTCCGAAATTGTAAAAATTTAAAATTAGGAACTTATGATGTAATTATTCAAAATATTAAAAAATGTGCTCAAAAGGGTATATTAGTGCGCGTTCGAATTAATATTTCAAATGAAACTCTAAATGGTCTAAAAGATATTATTAATGACTTTGCGCATTTCACGAATGATGAAAAGAGGTACATATGTTTTTCATTTCATGAAGTTTGGCAAGAAAAGATATATATGTATGAGCAAATAACTTCTGTCATTGAACTTTTTAGAGCAAAAGGATTTCAAGTTTTATACAAAAGCGAACATTCAAGGTCTATCTTTAATACCTGTTATGCCGATAAACGGAATCAAGTAACAATAAACTATAATGGTGATATCTTTAAGTGCACGGCAAGAAGCTTTGACTCCCTTAATAGAGAGGGATACTTGTTAGATAATGGCGATATTATATGGAATGAAAAATATTCTAAACGTTTTTCATTTGATCTTCGTACAAGAAACAAAGCTTGCATGGAATGTGCTATATTTCCTATGTGCAATGGAGGATGTTCTCAACGCCGTGTAGAAAACGAAAAAGTTCCATACTGTATATTTGATTTTTCAGAGAGAAAAAAAATGGACTTCCTAAAAGATAAATTTATAACAAGAAAGAATACTATAAGATGAAAAAAATCCCCCTTATACTCCAACAAGATGCAATGGATTGCGGACCATCGTGTTTGGCAATGCTCTGTAGTTATTATGGGCAACAGATTAGCTGTAAACAACTACGTAAGATCTGCTCATTAGGGAAAGCAGGGGTGTCTATTCTTGGTATCAGTAAAGCTGCGGAAATAATTGGATTTAAGACTGTCGGAGGTCGATTAAATTTTGATACACTTGCATTTGAAGTTCCTTTGCCCTGCATTGTTCATTGGAATCAGAATCACTTTGTTGTTGTATATAAAATAAAAAAGCACAAGAAAGGAAAATATACTGTCTATGTCGCAGACCCGGGCAAGGGATTTGTAACCTATACTAAAGAGGAGTTCTGCGAGCATTGGGTAAGCACCAAGACTGGTGGTGAAGAGAAAGGCATTGCACTTCTCCTTGAGCCGACTGAGCAATTCTACGCTCAAAAGGATGCGAAAATCGTTCCCACTCAAAACCGCTTGAAATTCCTTTGGGGGTATCTCAAAAAATACAAGCGTTTCTTTACGCAACTCATTCTCGGTCTGTTGCTTGGCTCGCTCCTGCAACTTGTATTTCCATTCCTCACACAAGCTATAGTAGATACGGGTATAGGAGGAAAGGATATAGGCTTTGTATGGTTGGTGCTCTTGGCAGAGATGATGCTACTTTTCAGCCGTACCGCCATCGAATTTATCCGCTCCAAAATACTCCTGCACATCTCCACACGTATTAATATCTCGCTCATATCGGATTTCTTCATCAAGCTGATGAAACTCCCGATGAAGTTCTTCGATACCAAACTGATGGGCGACCTCTTGCAACGCATTGAAGACCACCGACGTGTAGAGCAGTTCCTCACCTCAAGCAGTCTGAGTCTGCTGTTCTCGTTCTTTACTTTCCTTGTCTTTGGTGCCGTCCTTGCTGTCTATAATCTCAGCATCTTCCTTGTATTCCTCTTGGGAACGTCGCTTTATGCAGGCTGGATTATAATTTTTCTCAAAAAGCGCAGACAGCTTGACTATAAGTATTTCGAGCAGGCAGGACGCAACCGCAACGTCACCTATCAACTCATAGGCGGTATGCAGGAAATCAAGTTGCAGGGATGTGAGCAGCGCAAACGGTGGGAATGGGAGGATGTGCAAGCCGATCTGTTCAAGGTCAATCTGCAATCACTCAATCTTCAGCAAGTACAACAAGCCGGAAGCATTACCATCAACGAGGTAAAAAACATACTTATCACGGTACTTGCTGCCACTGCCGTGATACATGGCAGTATGACACTTGGTATGATGCTGGCAGTACAGTATATTATAGGACAACTCAACAGTCCCGTAGAACAACTCATCCAGTTCATCTACTCTTGGCAGGACGTGAGCATCAGCCTTGACCGTATGAACGAAATCCACACCGAGGCCAACGAGGAAAATGCGGAAAGGATACGGAACACCTATACGGACGAAAATACTAAGGGACATTCCCTCACGATAAAAGACTTATTCTTTAAATACGACATATACAGTTCGAAAGATATTTTATCGAATATCAACCTTTCTATTCCCAATGGTAAG
>JBQMXN010000038.1:0-2967 GCA_052173975.1 Candidatus Cryptobacteroides sp.
ATGATTTCCCTAACCATGGTTCTTGGGGAGAATAATTCTTAACTATAAATTAGTTTATAACTCCTTTTAATAAATTACGCGGGACGGATAGTTAAACTATACGTTCCGCGTTTTTTATTTTTATGTCGCTTATGAGAAACCTCTGCAAAACAAGATACTCATACGTCTTTTCCTATCTGTTGAATAATCTCCAAAGGCTGCTTTTCCTGTTATTTTTTATCCCTAATCGGTATCTCCTAAACTGATTTTGTATTCTTATTACCATTCTTTCTTTGCCTATTTTTTGCCTTAGCTCGCAGCCTTCTTCTTCGATAATAGAGCATAGAACTCGAGCAATAATCAAACAAAACTAATTCTCGATTTAGGTTAAAATTACATCTTAGTATGTGTTTGTGCAAACAATATGTTTCGTTTGCGCAAATAAAAGTGAAGTTTGTTGATAAATATTTGCCTATTTAAAATGAAATATTTACCTTTGTAGGCCAATATTCATAAATTTATGATGAATTATAGTTGGGAAAAGATGTGACTAAACTATGATTTGAAACCTTTTATAGGCTTTGAGTTTTAGAGTTGATCAATTAAAATCAGTACGACAGAAATATATTGGAATTATTAATCACATTTTAATTTAATGATAAATATGATGAAAATTAAACTTTTATTATTGGCATTGCTGTTTACAGCGATACCAAAGAGTATGTGGGCTTACACGGATCATCAGATTGTCACGTTCGACGATGGTCAAACCTACTACAAAGTTCTTGTGCCAAGCGGTTCCAACGCTGCTTTAATGTTCTTGGGCACAAAGAAATCGGGCAAATTGGTTATTCCTGATAGGATAAATGATAATGCTGGAATAACTTTCACGGTTACTAAGGTGGGCTACCAAGCCGGTTATGATTGTAAAAATATTACATCAGTTGAATTGCCGGAAACCATTGTAGAGATGGAGAATGATTGCTTTAGGGATGCAATACTTACCGAGATGTATATTCCCAAAAGTCTAATAACAATATCTGAATGGGCATGGTCGGCGATAAGAGGAGTTCCCAAGTGTAAGGTTGCGGTAGGTCATACTGCATTTGAGGCAGATGACAATGGTGTGCTCTATACGAAAGGCAAAGTAGAACTTCGTTGCGTTCCGTCAAAAATAATGGATGTAATAGGAGGCGATACTTATACGATTAACGAAAATGTGAAAAAAATTTGTGTCAATGCTTTTCGTAACATTCCCAAACTTAAGAAGATTGTGCTTCCCAATACTTTGGAAGAAGTACAAGAGAAGTATCCTTCTATTGTTATTAATACCGAATTGGAAAAATTCGAGATGCCTGCTGGTGGCAACGGGAAATTTAAAGTCGAAGATGGCGTACTTTTCAATAACGAAACGCATACGTTGGTTTGCTATCCAAGTGAAAAATCTACTGAGACCTACAAAGTTCCAAATGACATAAAGAGAATTTGTTCATTCGCAATGATTACCGTTAAACATATGACTTCTCTTGATTTGAATAATGTGGAAACGATGGAAGTCTCCGCACTCTACAAACCTGCAAAGCTCGAAACGATTACTATACCTAAGGATCTCAAAAAAGGAACTATAACGGGAGGTGTAACAAACGGATTACAAGATGGAGCCTTTGAGGAGTGTTTGAAATTAAAAGAATATAAGGTAAAGGATGGAAATCCTGACTTTGAGGCTGTAGATGGAGTTCTCTATTCTAAAGATAAAACCAAACTTTGTTGCTATCCTCCTGCTAAGGAAGGGGAGAGTTACACGATTCCAACAACTGTTAAGGAGTTAGGCCGGAAAGCCTTTCAGGGGGCAAGCAATCTGACATCAATGGTTGTTCCTGCCGGTGTGGACAGCATCGGGATTGAAGCGTTCCGTAACATGTTGAATCTTAAAAAGGTTGAATTTAAGGAGCCATCTACAGTTAGATATCTTAAGAACGATGTGTTCAGGGCTTGCAGAAGTCTGAAAGAGGTGATTTTGCCTACTTCTATTACCGAACTTGCCAGTGCTTTTTACGAATGTCAGGAACTGGAGACAGTTACCGTCCCTAATGGTTCTAAACTGAAGAAGATTAATACCTCTGCATTTGCGACAAATAAAAAACTCAAAAAATTTACTTTCGCAGGTAGTTGCGATTTGGAAACCATCGAGTCCAATGCCTTTGCCAATGCAGAGAGTCTTGAAACATTCAAGTTCCCCAAGTCGGTGAAGAAAATCGAACTTAATGCTTTCAGCGGATGTAAGAAAATGACTTCTGTAACGTTCGATCCTGACGCAGAGATTACAGAAATTGGCGCAGGTGCTTTTGCCGACTGTGGTCTGCAGGGTATCAGCATTCCTAAAAATGTGACAAAAATAGCAAAGGAAGCTTTCCGTAGATGTAAGGCACTCACCCAAATTGATGTGACCGCGGCCACAACCGACATTGATCCTCTGGCTTTCCAATATTGTGAAAACTTAGACGCTATCAATGTTGCCAAGGATAATACGAAGTATTCAAGCGTAGATGGTTACTTGTTGTCAAAAAACAAGGAAGAACTCATTATATTCCCTCCCGGAAAGGCAAACAATAAGTTTACATTACTTCCTCCGTCTATAAAGAAGATTGGTGACTTTTCTTTCTTCAATTGTGAGAAACTTGCCAATGTAATTATCCCTAATAAGGTAGAAAGTATTGGTAAGCGTGCATTCGGCCTATGTAATAATCTGAAAATAATCACATTCCTTTGCGATAAGGTAATTGACCCGGCTCAGATAAATCAGGCTCAAAATGAGATGTCGTTCGATGATGGTTCTCAGGCTCCTAATATGTTTAATCATATCACCATCCACGTTCGTAAAGAACTTTATGCCGGGTATAGTGCCGAACCATTCTACAATCAATTCAACGGAGTCATCGAGCAATCGTTCCTTGTAGGCACCGAAGAGTATATTCCTGTATCTGAAAC
>JBQMXN010000039.1:0-2621 GCA_052173975.1 Candidatus Cryptobacteroides sp.
AAATGAGGATAATCCTTAAATTTTCTCCAATTTCCTCCCCATGCTAACCCCTCTTCAATTCCTACATGTGCAATTAATTTCAGTAATCTAATATTCTCTGCATCATCTTCCTTTTTCATGTGGAGCCTGCCATCCTGCCAAATTGGAAACACATCTATTGCGAGTCCAAAATTATGATTACTTTGCCCTCCTTTTGCTTTTGTTACTATTGATCCAGGCATTGTTCTCCCTTTGGCATACAATTCATCCTGTTCTCTGTATGTCCTATATCCCTGCACAATTCTTAATTTAATTTGATGTTGTTCATACACTTTTTGAATAAACCTTCTTACTTTGTCTTGAAATTGAGGATGAAGTTTATTAATTTTTGTTTCATTTTGATCATGTATCCCTCTATTCTCCTTAACCACTGTAACAGGCTTCCCATCCACAGAATTTACCCGCTTTACCTCCCTTCTCTGCCTTAATTGGGGAGATGTATGTTTTGCACCGTTATCTTCCTTTGGTCGACTAGCTGTTTCTGTGTCAGAGGAAGGACTCATCTGCACTTTTCTTGCAGATGATTGGTTACCTGATTCTTGTGCCTTAGGTTTTTCTATTTGTACCTCCCTATTTCCTGTTTGCGTATTTGCTCCCGTATTAACGGTAGGTTTTGTTTGTACTTTCTCGGCAGGTGGCTGCGTGTTTGTTCCCCGTGGCTTAGTAGGTCGATCTATTTTCACTTCCCCGTTTTCTTTTCTCGCGACAGGTCTACCTGTTTTTGCAGGAAGCCGAATTTTTTGTCCGATATAGATTTTATTGGGATCTGCAATTTTTGGGTTTGCATGAAGCAATGCTTCTACGGTTGTTCCTAACTTTTGGGCAATCTTTGTCAAAGTCTCCCCTTTTTTGACCTTGTGATACATTCCTGCATAGTTTCCGGGTTTCCCATTCGGTTTCAATATAACTCTTTGTTTGAGATACGGGCTGATAAGTTTCGTAATAATTTCCGTTACCGAAATCATCCCTTCTATATTCGCCTTTGGCATATGCTTATCTGCATTGGGATTGATTTTAACCTTTACATCTTTTCCTGCATGTTGATATGGAATCTCTTTGGTTTTACCTTCTTGGTCAGTTTGTCCTTGGATAATGACCTTTTCTTGACCTTGTTTTTCGTGTGTAATTTCATATGGAACATTAGGAATAGCTTCTCCATCAAGATTAACTATTTGTAATCTTTTTGATTTGTCCGCATTTTTGTATCTGTACCATTTGAAATCATCATTTTCAGTACCTGCAATTTTAACTTCTTCCAAAAGATTAAAGTTCCATGCCGGTGTTGGCTTATACGAATGGAGCTTACTTCGACTCAAAGAAGACTGCGCCCTCGGGCTATAATACAATACGACCTTTCCCGTAGGATCTTTTATCATTCCATCATATATAGGTCGGACAGCGGCAATAATCCGTAAAACTAATGGCGATGGTTTCCCAGCTGATAGAGAATTATAGGCACTTAAGAATGGTTGATTTTTTTGTGTTGCCGCATCAAAACCCGTTTTTAATATTACATCATTAATTGTCTGATACCTCCTCCATTCTTTATATTTAAAACGATTCATTATTACATGAGCAATTGCTTTCCAAGAAGCACTACTACTATTGCCAGCTTCGCCAGCAATCGTAGAAACAAACAGGATAAATTCCTTAGAATATTGTGACATTACCAATCTCCGAATTATTTCGCACAAGGATTATCAATGACCATATCGACTGATTCATAAACATGATTTAAATAACTCATAGCTACTTTTTTTTGTTTAAACTTTCCCTGAACTATTGATTGTAAAGATACAACATCCTTTGCAAAATTAAATTGCTTACTATGTTTTAAAATAATCTTTAGTGGTTTTAGCTGGAAAAATTTATAAAAATAAATACCTGCATCATCCGCAGCCATGATACATTTCGTATGAGCGTCTATAGTAATAACTCCTGATACTGTTTGAGGCTTATGGACTCCATCAACCAAAACTAAATATGAATTATACGAGCCTAGATTAATATTCAATGCAAAAATATCCTCAATCCATTTGTATGTCGCTTTGTCTTTTGGGATGTCTCCAATAATTGCCTTCTCATTAAGATAGAAAGCACATTCATTTGTTTTTTTATTACACTCCCTAGTTATTTTTAATGTATTATTTGGGGAAACAAAGGTTTTCTGGCTGGCAAGACTTACTGCATTCGCAGTTAGTAATATGTAAATTAAGAATAATTTTTTAAGTTTAAGCTGTAACATTTTGCCATTTATTCCTTATCTAAATTATCAAAATCATCACTGCATAAGTAATCATCTTGTTCTATGTAAGTTTCATCCTCAGATAAAACCCAATCTCCTCCTCCTACAAAAAAATTGGCATATTCTTCTGTGGCTGAAGTGATTCGTCCGGTTCTTCCATATTCATCAAGGTTTCCTTCAAATTCCTCCCCACTTTCAGTAAGTGCAAAATATTTTAGAGATGTTAAATCCCCAAATCCTTCAAAACTTTCAGCAAAATCCAATCTATTGCTGTAACGCTTAATTGCGCCAACTTGAGTGAATTTGAAGTTGGTGCTATTCGCCCCACTCACCACCA